>JAHFDA010000081.1 GCA_023249225.1 bacterium | reverse complement strand
GTCGACGGAGACTATCAAAAATATTCGGTCGAGCACGGCAGCTATATCCGCAAACATTTTTTTGGAAAGTATCCCGAACTGCTCGAAGGGGTCAATCACCTGACCGACCAGGATCTGCAAAAGTTACTGCGCGGCGGGCATGATCCCCAAAAGGTTTATGCGGCCTACCATGCGGCTGTCAATCACAAGGGTCAGCCCACGGTGGTTTTGGCCCATACCATTAAAGGCTATGGCCTCGGTGAGGCGGGCGAGGGAAAAAACATTTCGCACCAGCAAAAGAAGCTTAACGAAAAAGAACTGCGTGAGTTCCGCGTGCGCTTTGGCATTCCGCTTAGCGATGAAAAAGTGGTTGAGGCGCCGTTTTACCGGCCACCCGATGACAGTCCCGAGATCCAATACCTGCATGCCCGTAGGCAGGCCCTGGGCGGCTACCTGCCCGAACGCAAATCCGATGCGCAGCCGCTGGCCATACCTGATCTCGAATATTTTTCAGAATTTTTTAAGGATTCGGGCGAGCATGACATGTCCACCACCATGGCTTTTGTGCGCATCCTTAGCAAGCTGTTGCGCGACAAAGCCATTGGCAAACATGTGGTGCCCATCATTCCAGACGAAGCGCGCACCTTTGGCATGGAGTCGCTTTTCAGGCAGGTGGGTATTTATTCGTCCAAGGGCCAGCTTTATGAGCCGGTCGATAGCGACTCGCTGTTGTATTACCGCGAAACCACCGATGGACAGGTGCTCGAAGAAGGTATTAACGAAGCCGGTTCGATGAGTTCGTTTATTGCGGCCGGCACGGCGTATGCCACCCACGGCGTTCACATGATTCCGTTTTACATTTACTACTCCATGTTTGGTTTTCAGCGCATTGGCGACCAAATGTGGCTGGCGGGCGATATTCGCGCGCGCGGTTTTTTGCTGGGGGGCACCGCCGGGCGCACTACCCTTAACGGCGAAGGCTTGCAGCATCAGGACGGGCACAGCCATTTGCTGGCCAGTGCCATTCCCAGTTGTCTGGCTTACGACCCGGCCTTTTTGTATGAAATTGCAGTCATTATTCAAGATGGTTTGCGACGCATGATTCAAAATGGCGAGGATATTTACTATTACATCACGCTCGGTAACGAAAACTTTCATATGCCGGCCATGCCCGAAGGTGTCACCGAAGGCATCATCAACGGAATTTATAAATTTAAGACGGGGCCCGAGGATCAGCCGCTTAAGGCCCACATTCTGGGCAGCGGCGGTATCATTCACAGTGCTTTAAAAGCCCAGCAAATTTTGGCCGAAAAATACAAGGTGTCGGCCGATGTGTGGAGCGTCACCAGTTACAAGCGCTTGCGGGTCGATGCCTTAAATGCCCAGCGTTGGAACATGCTTCACCCCGAGCAGGCGCCCCGGCAGGCCTATATTCAAAAAGTATTTTCAGGCCTGGGGGGTCCTTTTGTGGCTGTATCGGATAATATGAAAATTGTGCCCGACCAGATTCAGCCCTGGGTGCCCGGCGGCTTGTTTACGTTGGGCACTGACGGATTTGGGCGCAGCGACACGCGCGAGCACTTGCGCCGTTTTTTTGAAATTGACGCCGAGCTGGTGGTGATTGGCGTCTTGTACGCCTTAAATCAACAAGGCAAGCTGGAACGGTCGGTGGTGGCCAGGGCCATCCGGGAACTGGGTGTTGATCCCGAAAAGCCCTATCCGATTTGCGTGTAGGCATTAGAGGAGTAAAAACATGGAAGTTCGTATTCCGTTTTTAGGCGACGGTGTTTCATCGGCAACGGTACTGTCTGTCACCGTGGCGCCGGGTGATTCGGTGGCCAAGGATCAGACCATCCTTGAACTTGAAACTGATAAGGCGGTGGCGCCCATTCCCTCTCCGGTGGCCGGCAAAGTAGCGTCGGTACTGGTCAAAGAAGGTGACAAGGTCAGTACCGGCAGCGTGGTTTTAAAGCTCGATGGAAACGGAGCCGGTGCCCCGCTTCAGCCTGCAAAACCTGCGGCTCGATCGGCGACAACGATACCCGTCAATATTTCCATGCCTGCTGCGCAGGTGCAGATTCGTCGGACGCTCGAAGGTACTCCGGCAGCGGCGGCTCCCTCGGTACGGAAAATGGCCGATGCCCTGGGCCTCGACTTGTTGGCGGTGCCGGGCTCGGGTTCTGGCGGGCGCATCACGTTTGAAGATTTACGCAACTACGTTCAAAACTTACAACAACTGGCCTTGCAGGGCACAGACCGGCTTGCGGCAGCCAGCCCGGTGGCGGCGGTTACAACGCCCAAAGCGACCGTTGATTTTGGCAAATGGGGTGACGTTGAAAAGCAGGCCGTGTCATCGTTGCGCAAGAAAATTGGCGACAAGATGCGCGAGGCATGGACCCGCATTCCGCACGTGACCCAATTTGATGAGGCTGACATTACACATTTAATGGATCTGCGCAAAAAGCACAATCAACTTCATGAAAAAAAGCATGAGCATCTGACCCTTACGGTACTGGTGCTTAAGGCGCTGGTGCCCGCCCTGAAAAAGTTTCCGCAGTTTAATGCCAGTTACGATGAGGCGGCGGGGGAGCTGGTGCTTAAGCGCTATATCCACATGGGCGTGGCCGTCGATACTGACAATGGACTGATCGTTCCTGTGGTGCGGGACATTGATAAAAAAAATGTGACGCAGTTGGCGCAGGAACTCAATGTCTTGGCCGAAAAAGCACGCCTGCGCAAGATTTCGCTGGATGAACTGCAAGGTTCAAGTTTTACCGTTTCCAACCTGGGTAGCTTGGGGGTAGGTTTTTTTACGCCCATCATCAATGCGCCTGACGTGGCGATTCTGGGTGTGGGTGCCGGCCTTAAAAAGCCGGTGATCCGTGACAGCAAAGGCGTGTCGCGGCTGATGCTGCCACTGGCGCTTTCGTACGACCATCGCGTGATCGACGGGGCGGACGGCGCGCGTTTTATTCGCGCATTGGTAGACCAATTGGAAAACTTTGATGCAAAGGAACTGTCATGAGCAAACTGAAAACCGAGTTGTTGGTGTTGGGGGCTGGCCCGGGGGGCTATACGGCGGCGTTTTATGCTGCCGATCAGGGCAAAAAAGTCATGCTGGTCGAAGCGGATGCCCGCTTGGGCGGGGTTTGCCTCAACCGGGGTTGTATTCCTTCTAAGGCGCTCTTAAACGCTGCCCACCTCTTGGATCAAGCCAAAGCCGCACGTGAGCGCGGCATTCATTTTGCTGATCCTAAAGTTGACCTTGAACAAATGCGGCAGTGGAAAGAGGGCATTCTTGAAAAACTTTCCGCCGGTATCCGGCAGTTGGCGCAAAAACGCGGCGTGCAGCTTTTGCAGGGGCGGGCTTATTTTGAAGATGCGCAAACGGTGCGCGTTGAAACAAGTGACGGACAAAAGTTTGTGAGTTTTGACGATTGCATTGTTGCCGTAGGATCAAAACCGGTGTTGCCAGCGGCTTTTGATCTAGGAAACCCACGGGTCATGACTTCGACCGAAGCGCTTGAACTCGACGATCTGCCACAAAATCTATTGGTAGTGGGTGGGGGTTACATTGGCATGGAACTGGGTACGGTGTACGCCTCCCTGGGCAGTCAGGTGACGCTGGTCGAAGCCCTGGCAGATATTCTGACAGGTGCCGATGCTGACTTGGTCAGACCCGTCAAGCGTTATGCTGAAAAACACTTTAAGCAGGTACGTGTGAATGCAAAGGTGCTTTCCATGGCCACCAGCGGCAAACAGGTTCTGGTTAAGATGCAGTCTGACGGCAAGGTACTCGAGGAACTTTATGACCGGGTCCTGGTGTCGATCGGACGCGTGCCCAATACCGAAGATCTGGGGCTAAAAAATACGGGCATTCAACTTACCGAAAAAGGTTTTATTCAGGTGGATAGCCAGCAGCGCAGCAGCGTGCTCAATATATATGCCATTGGCGACATTGCCGGCGGAGTGATGCTGGCCCACAAGGCCTCTAAAGAAGCGCGCGTGGCCGTTGAAGTTATTTGCGGGCAGCCCAGCCAGTTTAAAGACGTGGTGATCCCAGCCGTGGTGTTTACGCATCCCGAAGTGGCCTGGTGCGGTTTGACCGAAGCCGAGGCCAAAAGCAAGGGAATAGACGTCAAAGTGGCACGCTTTTCATGGGCGGCCTCTGGCCGGGCGCTGACGCTGGATGCGCCCGACGGCCTCACAAAACTGGTGGTGGATCCCTTAACGGAACGGGTGCTGGGGGTGGGTATTGTGGGCGTTGGCGCCGGAGATCTCATCAGCGAAGGTGTGCTGGCCATCGAAATGGGCGCCACGGCCGCAGACATTGCCTTGTCGGTGCACCCACACCCCACACTTTCGGAAACCTTAATGGAAAGCGCCGATGTTTTTTACGGACACGCCACGCACACGTATACACCCAAGCCTAAAGTCGCAGTCGAAGCCGGATAGTCCATAGAATCTAGGTTTTATTTTTCACCGCCCCGGCATAAGGGGGTTTGAGGTGTACTTTGCTTTGCTGTCCACTCCTCGGGAGTATAAGTATGCAAGGCCAAAGCATGCAGGCCTTTTTTCCATTCTTCAGCGAGCAGAGCCTGTACTTTGCGATGTCGTTCGATCAGTGGCAATGCTGTGAAAATTTCAGAAACGAGCACGATTTTAAAATGCGTCTCTGAATTTTTTGGCACGTTATGTTTAGAGCTCTCGTTTAGCACTTCTAGATGACTAGGCTGAAGCCCCTGCGTAAGTTTTTCGACGATGATTGTTTCTAATGGATTCATAGCGCTAAAACTGTCCGGTAGAAAGCAGTACCAGCGTGCACGCCTCTAAGGTTTCAATGCCCTGGGAATGAGCTTGTGCCAGCAGGGTTACGTTTTCAGCGCCGGGATTAAAAATAATTCTTTTTGGGTTTAGAGCCAGTATCTCCGCAGCCAATTGTGAGGATATCTGGGCGTTTACATAGACGCTTAGGGTATGGATCGGTTCGGTAATTTCTGCAAGACGCGCGTAAACGTTAAGTCCCAACACCGTATTCAATTTAGAACTGACCGGAAAAACCTGATGTCCAGCCTTTAAAAGGCGTTCCACTGCCAGATAAGCGTACCGGGTGGGCTTATCGCTTGCGCCCAGTACCGCTACCTTTAAAGCGACATGCATATCTTTTTAACCTGCACTATTCATAGTTTACTTGAAGCACGTTTACTTATTGCGCTAAAACGCTTTCTACCCCGGATTATTCACGCATATGAAGCGGACACCTACACACGGGAGCCCGCTACAAGAGAGTATGAATAGTGCGGGCTATATTAACGCATTTTATCAGCTGGTCTTGCTGAAAACTACCGCTATGCCTATGAGGCCTCCCAGTACGCCAAAGGCCCCCATGCTACCTGCGGTGTAATAGAAAAAGTTCATCATATTGCCACTTACCGCAACTGCGACAACGCCGATTCCGCCGCTGATAACGATGTTTCTTGGCAGAAAGACTGTATTTAGGGCGTATGTTCCGCTGAAAATTGCCAAACGTAGCAGGTTAAAAGGAATGTTCAATAAAGAAGCACTGTCCGAAGACCGGTGGTAAGGCGCCAGTGAATTATATTGATCATACGGCTGAACTTCGGCGACCGGGGGTTCGGATTCTTCTAGTACCAGCACACCGTTTTCTGTATTGATGTCAGAAATTTCGAGGTAGGAGTATGCGGAACTGGCAGAAAGTTTGTATCCGGTAGCGGTTCTTTCAAGCAGGCTTAGCTCGCTGGCCAGAAAAGGGGTTTGGGTACGCATAACATCACGGGTTGTGGAACCTAAAGAGTGTCCGGGTACAATGCCGTTAATTTGGATTTCTGATCTTTTGGGCCAAAGGCTGATGGGAAAAAAACCAAAACGTCTTTCAAGCACGGTGGCTTTAAAGTCAACGGGTAGTGCGCCTTTAGGAAGGGCTACGATTTTAAATTGAAATTGCGGTGATCCGATCATGGTAAAGGCCTTTCTGTATTTGAATGCTTTAGAAAATTATCGGTTTGTCATCTTTTAAATTTCAATTTAAATTTCAGTTACGCAATCGTAATTTCCTTGGCCAAATAAACATCCTGAATAAGCTGCAACAGTTTAGCCCCCTCGGCCATGGGGCGTTGAAAGGCCTTGCGGCCACTAATAAGACCCATGCCTCCGGCGCGTTTGTTGACGATGGCGGTAAAGGCGGCTTCGGCAAAGTCGTTGTCACCCGAAGCACCGCCCGAGTTGATCAGACCCATGCGTCCGTTGTAGCAGTTGAGTACCTGGTAACGGGTCAGGTCGATGGGATGCTCGCTGGCCAGGTCGCTGTACATGCGCTTGTCATACTTTCCATATTTCTGATCTTTAAGCGCCTCGTAGCCACGGTTGTTGGTGGGCAGTTTTTGCTTGATGATATCGGCCTCGATGGTGACGCCCAGGTGGTTGGCCTGGCCGGTAAGGTCGGCGCTGGTATGGTAGTCGGTGGCGCCCACCTTAAAGCCAGTGCTGCGGGTATAGCACCACAAGATGGTGGCCAGTCCCATGTCGTGGGCCATTTCAAAGGCCCGGCTGACCTCCTGAATCTGGCGCGTGCTTTCGGGCGAACCAAAGTAAATGGTGGCGCCCACAGCCACTGCGCCCATGTCACGGACCTGCTTGACCGAGGCAAACAAAACCTGGTCAAACTGGTTTGGAAAAGTGAGCAGTTCGTTGTGGTTGATCTTAACCACAAAGGGGATGCGGTGCGCGTACTTGCGGGCAACAGCACCCAGCACGCCTAAAGTTGAGGCCACCGCATTGCAGCCGCCTTCGATGGCCAGCTTAACAATGTTTTCGGGATCAAAGTAAATTGGATTCGGCGCAAACGAGGCTCCGGCCGAATGTTCGATTCCCTGATCTACCGGCAAAATCGACACATAGCCGCTGCCAGCCAGGCGGCCATGGCTGTATAAGGATTGCAAGCTTTTTAATACCGGAGTCGGGCGGTCGCTGGGTATAAAAATCCGGTCGACCCAGTCTGGACCAGGCAAATGCAGCAGGTCTTTAGAAACTTTGGCTTTGTGTTCCAGCAAATTTTTAAGCTGGTCTTTAAGCAGGGGTTCAAGTTGGTTTACGAATGTCATGGGCACACACTCCTTGAATATCTATTGGAGTAAATATCCTACCATCCGAATTAAATTCATAAAAGGTTTTATAATGTTTGTGTTGCCATATAAATATTTCCAAAAGTGTTGCATGGTCGGGTTGCTTTTGGGCACACTCTGGTTGTGGGCGACTGGTGTTATGGCCCAGGAACTTTCTGCGCCTAGTCAGGATATTCAAAGTCAGGCCGGTGCTGCACCAGCGGAGCCTGTTCTGGTTTTGCCACAGGAGGATTTATTGTCCCCCGCAGCACCCCTCTCGCCGGGCCAAACCGTTCCACAGCTAGAAGAACTATTGCGTGAGCTAACGCCGCCTGCATCCAAGACACCTACACCGCCGGTATACACCTATTCGCCACATGAAAAGTGCTTGTACGAGTGTTATAAAAAATGGGAGCAGCGTCGCGATGAGTGTAAAGATGCGGATGGAGAGAATGCTCAAAAACAATGTATCGAAGCAAACGAGGAAGCCTACCAACAATGTACCCACGGGTATTGCAGCGAATTGTGGAACGAAACTTGCATGGACGCTTACATGTCCGCGCTTAAGGCCTGCCAGGAATTTTCGGCCATGAGTATACGGGTTGACTGCCAAAAAGGCGCCACGCTGAAACTGGGAGGTTGTCTAAAAAAGGAAGTCCGGGGTGACTGAAATCTACTTTGCATATATCACCACATCCAACGTTGAGGAAGCCACACGTATTGGCCGTACGCTGGTCGAAGGGCGTTTGGCGGCCTGCGTCAATATTCTGCCGAACATGCAGTCGTTGTATTGGTGGCAGGAAAAAATTCAATCAGACAATGAATGCGTGTTGCTGGCTAAAACCAGTGCAGAGCATTGCCAGGCTCTGGTGGAACAAGTTAAAAAGTTACACAGTTACCAGTGTCCCTGTATTGCGCTCTTGCCCGTGACGGGCGGCAATCCAAACTATTTGCAGTGGATTATTGACGAAACCAAGCCAAGCACTGCTACTGCAGGGTAGCGCTCCATTCCCTGGCAGAAAGTTCGTTAGACAAAGTACTGCGGTTATTCTCGGCGTCAACGGACAGTATTCGATAATAATAGGTCTGACCAATGTCGATGTCGGTATCGGTGTAGTTTTGAAATGTTCCATCCAGATCGTCTTCATTGGCCACCAGTTCGGCGCCAGAAAGTGCGGGATTTACAGCGCTGGCAAAGGTTGCGCTAGACCGGAACAGGCGATAGCCCGCCACGCCCGATACCTGCGTCCAGGTGACAGTAAAGTTTTGCGTGGTGGTTGAATTGACTGAAACCAGTACGGGCACGGTAGGCTGGGTGTTATACATGGGTTCGTACAAGCTCTTGTCGCTTTCGTTGCCCGAATAATCATAGGCTGAAATTCTAAAGAAAAAGTCGTCTGACACAGTTAGCTGAACAATGATGTCGGCATTGTAGGGCGTCACGGCCACCAGGTTATATGTGGCGGTGGCGGTTTCGGCCATATAAATTTTGTAACCGGCCAGATCGGTTTCGTCGTTGGCGCTCCATTCCAGGTGGGCATGGCCGTCTTCGGGCACATTGCCTTCGGCCACCAGACCTTCAGGGACGCCGGGCGCTTCATCATCTTCGGAGGTAAATACCCCCGTTAAGGTGCTTTCGGCACCATTGACGCCCACCGCCGAAATTTTATAGTAATACTGGATGCCGGTGGCGTTGTCCTGGTAACTGCTGTTGGCACTGGCCACGCTGGCGATCAGCGAAAAAGGACCAGCTTCAGCCTCACTGCGGTATACATTATATTGTGCGATGGCTGCGGCGCTGCCATCCGTATTCTGTTCAACCGCTGTCCACGACAACAACAGGTATCCGACATAGGTGAATACGTTGGGGCTGGCGGGAGTGTTTGGAATTTCAGCAATGGGTTGCCCCAGCACCACACTAGAGATGACGCTTTCGTTGCCGGTAGGCCGCGTATCATCCATGGCCGTCACGCAGTAATAATAATTTGAATTGTTTGTGGCGGTGGCGTCTGTAAAATTGGCCGAGCTGATCAGCGAAGAATTTATTTTTAGGTCGGCGGTTGTCACGCTGCTGCTGGTCGAACGGTAAATGTTGTAACCAGACAGGTCAGATGCTCCCGATGCTGTCCATGTAAGGTCAACGGCGTTTGACCGATTCTTGACTGAAAGACCACCCAGTGCCGCCGGAGACGCATCGTCAAGCGAGATGCCCAGGGTAGGAGCCACGTTGGTATTGACATTTCCGGCGGTATCAACCGCAGTGACTGCGTAATAATACGCAACGCCATCCGAAAGGCTGCCTACATTATAAAAACGCTCACTGGTCTGACCAATGGCTGTTAACGCTGCCGTGTCACTAAAATACGAACTGCTTTGGTACACCAGGTAATGGCTGTTATCGGTAGGCGGAGAATACGCGTACCAACTAAGCGTCAGTATGCCTTCGCTGCCATTGTGATCCTGGGTTCGTAATTGGGTGACCTGGGCCGGGGTGTTGGAATCGGCGGTCACTGGATTGCTGCCACTAAAGGCGAGCGTGTCCACCACCACGCTTTGGGTTCCAATGGTGGACTGGCTGCCGTTGCTGATCGCCACGCTAAATTCAAAATTGCCGGTCGATGTCGCTGTCCAGTTGCAAGCCGCCGACGTGATCGAAGTAAACGATCCCGACACGGGCGCAACCGTCCAAGTGTAGGATAAAGTTTTATTGGACGGATCCGTGGCACTGACGGCCAATTGAGCCACATCGCCCACACCCATCACGGCGGGAGACACCGAAATCAGCGTGATGACGGGAGCCTGGCTACTTGAACTGCAACCCAGTATGCCAGCGAGCAGACCTAAAAAAAACATCGCAAAAACCCAGCCAAACTTCATGGTGTCTTGTTTTCATTTTGGCAACCCAGGCTAGGGCTTGCAAACGAAAAATTTATTTAGGGTTTTCTTAACCCCACTGATCCAGAATCATTTGCAATGCTTGTGCTTCTTCGGCGGCGTGCTTTTGTTCTTCAGGAGCAGGCGTGACGCTTTCAAAGCGCTTCAGGTACTGGGCTTCCGAGAGACGTTTTCCACTGCGACCGTAGACTTCTACCTCCAGTCCCAAAAGAGAAGCCAAGGTAAAAAAGTTTGTGTGGTTGTATGCCAGCGGTGATTTGGGATCCAGATGCTTGGTGGTGTAGAGCAGAAAAAAAAGCATGAGCGACGGTTGATCCATCACCATGGCAGCCATGGGTTCCGCATGTAAGAAGTCCTCATAATCGAGCAAAACTTTTAAAAAGGGCGGACAGTTTTCGGCTTTACGAATTTTGTAGGTTACTTGATCGGTGGTCAGCATATATTCTGTGCCGGGACTGGCCAGCATCATGATTAGATCGTTGGGTGATGGCAGATTGCTTAGGTTGACCTGAATATCATTCATGGCGGGGTCGTATCTAAGCTGACCAGCCATCGTTGGATGTGTGTGAAAAGCAGTCGTCCCGGGGATCACCTCATCCATGACAACTTCATGGATGTGCATGCGGCTGGCATCGTTAAAGATGTATAGACGGCCCTGGGGGTCAAAGTAACCGGCGTTTTCATGTTCGGCCACTGTGCCTTCCTGCTGCAGCACGCGCAGACGTCTAAGCAGCTGGTGTGCATTGCGATAATGCTCCTCAATAAACAAGGGCAGTTCCGGTTTTAGGGCTGGGGGGTCAAGCGCAAGTTGCAACTGGTGCGCTTCGATATAACGACGCAGGTTTCCGCAGTCGGTACCCTCGGTAGCCTGGCAAGTTTCAAGGGCACGTTGGGCTTCAGAGTCTTGATCGATAGAGTAGGACTGGTTGCCGCCGAGCTCCAGGGAATCAGCCAGTTTTATATAGCTGCGATACCGTTCGGGTGCCATGGCCAGACTGATTTCAGGCATGCCGTATATCGCAAGAAATCTAAATTTAATTCACACAAACGACGTTAATCTATATTTATAAATATAGTTATGTGGGTAGCGTTTCTTTAAACACCCAAAATTTCTGACCAAAAAAATTGGCCACGGTGGAACAGGCACTGGCGGCTAAAAACGCAAGCAGACTCTGCTGCGTCAATTGCAATACCAAACGATTTACCGACACATTGAGTCCCAGCGTCAAAATATACAGTGTCAAAAATGCAGCGGCTTCGCTAAAAGATTTGTCCTTCGATTCAAAAGTCCAAAACTTGTTGACTGTGTAAGCAACGACCGTTCCAGATAAAAACGAAACAAACTTGGCAACGTCATAACCCACATAAGCCAGCACCCAGTGCACCAGCAGAAAGTACGTCAGCGAATCGGTAGCCACGGCGCTGATGCCCGCCACCAGATAACGCCCCAGTTGCCGTCGGGTGGGCTGGGCATTAACCCAGGAAAGGCTTTCTTTAATCACGCGTCGGGATCATTATAGATGCTTATGATTAGGCGCAGGTGCTTTTTGGGTTTCAGAATTTTCCCACTGGGCGCTTTCTACGCCAAACTCGGTATGAAACAATTCGGGTGGCATGGGCATACGTTCAGAATTACTCTCGGCTTTTTCGGGCCAAGTGTCCTTGAACCGGGGGTTGATGATAAATTTTTCTCCAAAACCCATGTGCCACCGTCTGCGTCTTTTTACCCCTTTGAGACCGGGCTTAAACATTAGCCCGCACTATTCATACTTTCTTGTAGCGGGCTCCCGTGTGTAGGTGTCCGCTTCATCTGCGTGAATAATCCGGGTTAAAATGACGCTTGCTTATGTATTCCCATCTTTAAGATGAATTAACCCTGTTTGGCGGGTTTCCGGAAAACATGTAAAATTTTCAAGGCATGGAGCAGACTTTTATCATGATTAAACCCGATGGGATGCGTCGGGGATTGGCGGGAGAGCTTATGGCCCGCTTTGAAAAAAGGGGTTTTATCTTAAAGGCTGCTAAATTGATGCGTGTCAGCCCGGAGCTTTCAAAAAAACATTATGCCGAACATGCCGATAAACCCTTTTACCCTGGGCTTGAGCAGTTCATCACCAGCGGCCCTGTTCTGGCGATGGTATGGCAGGGTCACGATGTGGTACGCATTGCCCGTGCAATGATGGGGGCTACCGATGCAGCCCAAGCTCCCTCTGGAACCATCCGGGGCGATTATTCCACCAGCAAAAGCGAGAACATCATTCATGGGTCCGACAGCGTACCCAGCGCCCAGCGCGAAATGGCTTTATTTTTTGCGCCGGGAGAGCTGGTGTGACCGGGCTTACAGAATTCCGCTTTTTGGCGCCTGATACTTTTGAGATTCAGGCTTACAATAGCGTAGCGCCTTTTGCCAGTTTTTTTCCGGGCATCGCCGGTTTGTGGGGCAAACCCCTCTGGGCTTTTTACGTCAACCGCGGTCAAGCCATCGCATCCTTTGGCGTTGAAAATAAAGATCGTCCCATTTTTGAATTTGTCAGTGCCAGCCGTGCGTACCAACAAACCGCATTGCGCGGATTTCGCACCTTTATCCGGGCCACTGTGGCGGGTAGTGCAGACAGCGTTTTTTGGGAACCCTTTCAGGGTAACAGCGCTTCAATGATTATCCGTCCATCTGAATTGGAGTTATGTGATCATCATGCAGAACTCGGCTTGCAGCTGCGTGTGCGCTACACCACTGTTTCGCAACAGCCCTTTGCGGGTTTAATTCGCCAGGTCGAAGTCAAAAATACATTGCGACAACCCCTGTCAATCGAGTGGCTTGATGGCGCGGCAGAAATTGTTCCCAAGGGTTATATCGACTGGTTTATCAA
>JAHFDA010000027.1 GCA_023249225.1 bacterium | reverse complement strand
GCTGGCGAAGGTCCGCAAAAATTTCGACGTGATGCTTGCGGGCAAAGGGCGCAATGAGTTCAAGCACCTCATGAATACAAGCGTGCGCCGAAAACATGCTGGGAAGAGTTTCTGCGGCGCGTCCGTGACCAAGGGCGTTGCGCGCGACATTTTGCACCTGGTCAAAACCGGACACCACCCGCTCCACCACCGCACGGTCGGCGTCATTGCTGATCCGTCCCTTGAGCTCCTGCAGCCACAGCCCAACGCCGTTCAGGGGATTCTTGATTTCGTGCAGAATGCTGCTGCTTAGTTTGCCCAGCGTTGCCATCTGGGCCTGGCGCTCATGTGCACCGCGCAAGCGGAATTTTTCCAACTCATCGATATAAAGATTCACAAAGCCTTTCATCAGCGGCTCAAGCAGCGCCCGCGTCGACTGCGGTACTGCCGAGTCGAATTCCACAACGGGGTGAACGGAGCGGATGGAAACTCCAAACGTGCTTTCGAGACAAACCATTAAAGCGGCCGCAAATTCATCGGTGCTAGAGCACTGCTCCAGGCGTTTTTGAAACTGCCCCTGGGCCTGTTGCCACTGCGGCAAATGAATGTAGTCGCGATCTGG
This sequence comes from bacterium, assembly GCA_023249225.1. Classification (GTDB taxonomy): domain Bacteria; phylum Margulisbacteria; class Marinamargulisbacteria; order JAHFDA01; family JAHFDA01; genus JAHFDA01. The sequence continues at coordinate 37,108 of JAHFDA010000027.1, read as the reverse complement.
TTTGTACAAAAGCCGACGCGAAAATTCGTATAGCATCAGCACCGCCACCAGCAAAAGCACCCCAAGGAAAAAACGCGGGTCATGCTTCAGCACCAACCCGGCCGCCAGCGTAAGAAAGCCTACAAATGCAAGCGCAAACCTAAAGCGATGCCAGGTTTTTTGAGCGGCCATGCGGAACCACTGGCTCTGCGGAAAAATTTCGTCTTTTTCGACAAACAGATAAAACAGCCCCATACTGACCGGCGCAAGCTGCGGGGCAAAAATGGATGCCAGCCGATATCCCAGCACAGGCAAAAGATAATTACCGATGCCCAGCACCGCCACCATCAGCCCCATGCTCTGGTAAAAGCGGGCAAGCTGCCGACGCCGAAGCGGAGATTTTTCGGCAACATAGCGCCACACATATATCACCAGCAGTACCGCCAAAAGCCAGCCTTCCACAAGGTTAAACAGCGGCCACAAGCTTCCGAATACGGGATCGTAGTCCCACGGACCTTTAACGGAGGCCCGAATAAAATCTGGAGAAAATGTAAAGGGCAAAAAGATCATTCCCGGCGCAATCAGAAGTAAACCTCCAATCTGAACTTTTCGGGAAAGCCGCAGCGGATAAATGCCCGGAATAACGCCCGCCAGCAAGGTCAAGACCAGCGCCAACGCAAAGGTGGCGCGGCAAAAGACCAGCGCGTAGGATGCATCCGGATAAAAGTTGCCCAAGGTATTGGCGAGCTGGTAAAAGCCAAGCAAAACAACCATCAGGCTCCACAGACGAGTTTGTCCCGCGTCACTGTGCCTTTCACTTAAAAACATTCCCAGGCCCAGCGCGGCAATCAAAATCAAAAAGCTGCTGATCATTAAAATAACGCTCATTTTGTCGGTACCTCCTCGGGAGCGCGGTTTTCAAGGTTATGTAAGCGCCCGCGATCCAAATCTGCTCCGTAAAAATCGGCCGCCTCTCGGATTTGCCGGACGGTCCGCTGCCACGAACGCGCCAGCATCGGATGTCTAAGCGAAAGCTCCCCCACCAGAATTTGAGCGTTGCTGCCAATGTTGCGCGCTTGCATGAGTTCCGAAACCCAGGGCGTGTTCGAGCGACCCAAATTGCGCGGAATTTCGTTGGGCGGCAACATGTTTTCGAAAAGCAGGCTGTCCGCCCGATAACCGCGCTGATCCCAGCCATCAAAGGGCTTGTAACCCATCACGCGCAGCGCGCTCCATTCGGCATCGCTAAGCGTCATGGTGGCCTCGCCCGTTAAACGCGCTTGCAGACCAGGCAAAAGCAGCGCCAAGTGCTCAATCGTCAGCGGATTAATGGTGTGGGTCAGCATGACGATGGATTCCGGCAGTTCGGCCGACCCCACGCTGGCATGGCGCAGACGGGACTTGAGCACGTGGTTGGCAATCGTCGTGCGAATAATGGCTTCGGCCATTTCCATAATGGCTGCCCGCACCACCATGGTGTCTTGATAGTCTTCATCCAGGCGGATGTCCGAAATAAACAGCCCGGGCAGGGCGCTGCGGTCGGCCGTGCTGGGAATTTGAAACGACTTAAAACCAATCACGCCGGAAAGATCAAGACCACTGGAAAGTTGGTCACGAATCAAAAAGAGCAGATTGGAATTTTCGAGCACGCGGCGCGAAGGCGGAACGGGGTAACGAAATTTAGAGTGATAAAAATGATTCATGGCTTTTTCGACCAGGTCGAGTTCGTTAAAAGCCTGCAGCGTCTTTATTGGATCCCCTTCGATGGCGGTGACCAACAGCCGATATTGTTCGGGGATGCCTTGGGAATAATTCCGTCCCCCCTGCATTTCAACCGTGGTTCCTGAATGAAGCTGCACTTGATCGGAAAATGGAAATGCTTTGTTGTAAGCAAAACCTGCCTCGAATTTGAAAAACCCCTTGGTGGAAAATCGGGTTTGGATGGATTCCGCGTCGGCATGCTGGTCGGCCTCAAGAAATTGCTTGAGCTCGTCCATGCTGAATTCGATGCCCGTGGACCACTGCTTAAAATTCACGCCGTCTTCGGTAACAAACACCACGTGGCCGTTATTGCCAAACGCTTCTTCGGCATTGGCCAAGGCCCAGTCCACGGCGCCCTGGATTTCGGGAAACTCGCCTTGTTCGTTGGCCATATGTCCGTAAGCGTTATACCCCGGAATCACAATCAGGGGGCGTTGCGCGGCCACGTGCGCCACAATTTCTTTTTTGGTAATGCCGCCGCCCGAACATGCCAGCATCAGGCCGCCGATTTTATTGATGAGTTTGTACTCCTGGCCCCAATCGCTGCCGAACACAGCCGTCATATCCAGGGGAATGTTGCGGGAATTATTGACGAGAATGTGATTGCCCTCGCCCATATTGTGAACCTTGACGCGGTAAGCCAGCGCGGTGGCATGGCCCTGGGCATTGAGATACTGGTGGCGGACGCGATCAAACTCGACGGCGTTTTCCGCGCCGGCCGGAATGCCCGACTTGCTTAGCAGCACCGTTTGGCGCAGCCATTGCTGGACAAAGTTTTCGTCGGCGGGGGCGTGCTCCGGAAAATCGAAGCCCCAGCCAAAGGCCTTGCCGGACGCAAAGGCCCACATGGGCAAACCGTATTTTTTGCGATAGTCGGCGTCAAAAAGCTCGTTCCACGCCTGGTAGCCCAGCGACGGCACACCCGAGTCGGTGCCGCCGGAAGAAAAGATCCACGGCGTCGGTTTTTCGGAAGTAGAAGGATCCGGATAGACCAGGCCCTGAAAGATACGGCCAAGAATGCCTTTGAGCGTTTCAGATTTGCGCGGGTCTTTGAAGTTGGTAAGAGACGAGCCAGTCAGCCGGACCACCCGGGCGCCTAATTTTTGAATTTCAGCTTCCAGAATTTTAATGGCCGAGTCAAAGTTGGCCAGCCGCTGCGCCAGCTCGACATGACGGGCGTCCACTTGATAATCCGTAAACGCTTCGGCCGCCGACGGCAGGGCAATGCGCCGGAACTTGAAAGAAATTCCACCCACTGAACCTTGATAGTCCACATGGCCGAGGCGCGTTGCTGCGGAGCGGTGCGGGTGCAGTTTGTCGATGTCGATGACCACCACAGGCTTGCCCGCCGCCTGAAAAGTTTCGGCTTCCGCCACCGTGCCATCGCTACCGCCCAGCACAAAGGCCATGTCCGCCGCCTGCCACAGCGGCGAGCGTGCCGCCTGGGCAAAACTTTGCCCGTGCACGAACAAAGCTTCCAAAGCCGAAAGATCGGGATACGCGTCGTTTAAACCGCGCGGAAAATTCCGTTCTAAAAATTCCAGTCCCTCGACGCCGGTGATGCCGACCGAGGCAATATGATTTTCACGCGCATAGCGGTGGGCAAATAGCGGCACGCCGCTCATGGTTCCGCCGTGAAGCACCAGACCAAAGCGCGGCGCATAGCGGTTAAAGAGATCAATGACCCGTCCTTCGATTTCGTCGTAGACGCTGGCCGAAAGTTCCGGATTGGTGGAACCGAGCAAGGCAACCGTTAAGCGCTTGGATGTTTGAAACTGCCGCAAGCGCGCCATCGCCGCAGGCACTCCGCAAACGCGCACGATTTCACTGGCAAATGATTGCAGTACTGGCGTATCCGGCCCATGCCTGACTCTGAAGGCAAGGTGTTTTTGCTGAAGAACCAGCATGTGTAAATATATCGAAATATGTCGATGTAAATTTCACAGAATTAATGCCAGAAACCATCGCAAAAATGCCATCGCTTTTTTGCTACAAAAACCTGTGCTGCTAAACGCGTTTTTGTTGTCGTAACAAGCAAATCTTAATTCGGTCCCTTTCTGGTCTGCAGCGGCATTACAAATGCTTTTCCTCCTTACGACCAACCCCAAGGAGGAAAAAATGTTTACGACAAATTTTTTAGCTTATAAGGCCATTGCAGCAAAGCGTCTGGAATCTTTCGACCGAACATCGATAGTTGACCTGGACTTTAGATCAGTCCTGAGCGACATTTCGATCAATGGTTTGAAATATTCAAGCAATCTTGAATTAGAAGTTTTGATTCAACTCGCCATTTTAAAAATTGAATCCGGCACAGCTTACAACCACGTACAAAAAGTCATTAAAAAAACTTCCACCGATGTGTTGCTGGCAGACGCCGGGCATGCCGAGGCGCGTTTTCGGCCGGGCGCAACGCTCACCACCTACACCGGTGTGGACACCGACGGCAACCCCATTAAAGAAACCTATGGCGGCGGCGTGGCCCAAATCAAAGAAGGTTCTGTCATTCTCCGCTACCCTCACTCCCTCACCTACCCCAAGGGCCATAAGCTCGAAGGTCAGGCGGTGCGCGGTTACTTCAATGACGCCAATGAATTTATAATATCGCCGGACGGCGACACAGAGCTGCACAACGAATACGCTTCGGACGTTGCTTTCGTCCATGGCGCTTACGGCATCACGGCCACCGTCACATGGCAGAGCGGCTTCAAACTTTTACCTGGTTTTGCGCTGCAAATTCCCGCAGACACCGGCACCGTGATCATTAAAACCGCCAGTGGCGTAGAGATCAACGTCAAAGACGACGACTTTGTAATCATCGACACCAAAAAGGGCAAGGTATCGTCGGTGCACGCCATCGCACAGGACTGGTTTGAAAGAACCTACGGCGATTACGAGGCTTACGTCAGCTCGCTACCGAAATAGCCGCGCTCAATTTTCGGTCATCGTGCCATGAACCTCGCTCAAAAACTGGTCGCCCAACCCTGCACCACGTTGGCACCCATCGATTACGACAGCTTCCATTCGCCATGGACCGAGCTGTTTACACGCGCGCATAACACGGTGGCGGAAAATGCGGATCTGGTTCATGACTGGGTTCGGCATGGCGTGGCATTCAGGCAATTTTTGGCGCGCAGCGCAAATCTGACCGAGGCTATTTTCGAAAACGAACTTTACCGGCTCCTTAGCCCATCGGAATTGAGCATGGCCTTTCGCGCGCTTAAGGATCGTGGAGATTTTTTCGAAATGATTCGGCTATACCAGTCGAGCAACAACCGGCCCTTTAGGCGCTCGGCCATCATCCGCGAATTTTACGCGGTAGCGCTTAACAAGTATGCCGAAAATTTGATCAAGCAAGGCAAGGCCAACCCTGCCCTGCTGCACACCGCGCACACGGTTTTGCAGGAAAGTTTGGAAACTTCCCAAAGGCTGATTACCGAAGGGCTGGGCAACGGCGAATCGTATGGGGCCGCGGGCAAGGCGCTGCGGATTTTTTATGAAACAGCAGAAGCTTTACTCCAGGCTCCAGAAGATACCGCACTACAAATCCGCTACCGCGCATTTTTTCCGGAAGATCCAAATCTTGCGCGGGTCGCCGACCATCGCGAGCGTTACTGGAACGCTGCGTTCGAGGCCTATTTGAACGGCTACCTGGTCAACTTTGAATATTACCCGGGCATCAACGCCGTCTACCTGCTGTTATGGAACGGCCGCACAGCCGAAGCTGAAAAACTGGCACGCATGGTATATGCCTCGACCGAAATGGCCAACGGCAAAAATTCGCGGGACTACTGGTGTCTGGCCACCCTGTTGGAGCTGGCCTGTATCAATCGCGACACAAGTGAAATACGAACGATACTGCCTCTGGTGTTAGAAGTGGCCCAGCATGACTGGGAAATCGATTCCACGTTAAGCAACCTTACCAAGCTCCAGAACCAACGTAACACCTCCGGCGAAGCCACTGCGGAACTGGACAAGGTCATTCACCGCCTGCAGAACCGTTCCGCCGCCACGGAGGAGACCGCGGCCCCCATAGCGGAAGAACCTGCGCCGCACCTGCGTTTGACCCAGGCCATCTTAAGCAAACTATTTTACTTTCGTGGCCTTAACGCCGATTATATCTCCGGAAATTTTAAATTCGACGACAACGGCATTGCCCATGACCACAGCATCAATCGTCTGGACATTGCCATCGGCGGCGGCCTGCTTGAACGCCTCGGCCTTTTGGAAGAACAGTCCTGCGACTCGATGGACGATCTGCTGGCAATGTTTGAACGTTTTGACAGCCTAATCAACCCACTCATCCGCAAGCGTTTTGAGACGGATCGCATGGAAGATATAGAATCGCCGTTCCACCGGAATTTTGAGGAGCTGATGCAGCGCCTGAAGGCGTTCTCGGGCGCCGCGATCAGCAAGGATTCACGCACCAGCGTGTTTGCCGACCTGATTTTTGGCCGCGCCGACTGCCGCCCGCACGCTGGCCTCAAAAACATGCTGTTCGACATCTGGAAGAATCTGCTCATTCAACGCTGGATGCGCCAGGCTTACAACGCGCTTGCCAGCAACGACGAAGCCGGTTTCGAGGCCGGTCTTGAAAAAGTGCGCCGCATGAACCGCCTACAGCTTTTTGTGGGCGACGAAACACTACTTGTAAAGTTCCAAATGGAAAGCAAATACTGTCCCCGGCGCGGCCCACAGGGGGAATTGCTGCCCAGCACGGTATTTGAAGAATTCGGCGGCCACACTCTGAATTTTTTGGTGATCTTTGACGAAGACCAGGGCATTCAAAGCATGCAGTTGCGAGACGTTTTTCACCACCATGAATTCGATTTTAAAACGCTTGCCGTTGATCCGGAGAACTTCTTAAGCGGTGAAATGGACGCCGGCGCCAAACAAATTTCAGCAACCGAATCCGCGCCACTGCGCTTAAGACCCACCGCTTTCGCTGGTCGCCGCGACAGCGCCCATGCCGACGAATACGGCGCCTTGTGGTTCCGCGGCCACCCGCTGCATATCGATGCGGATGCGGCTGTAAGCCTGATTTTTGGGGAGTCGCCTGACGAACACATCGTTAGATTTCGTAAACGGGTGTTTTCCGGAAAAGCCGAATAGTCTTTGACCCACCCCAAATTCCCTTTCGTTTGCCCACAAGCGCCCCTGATTCGCTAGAATAAATCCATGGACATCTACAACGCCTTAAGCCTGCTTGGCATCGTATTTTTTTTGGCCGTGGCCTGGTTGCTGTCGACCGATCGCAAGGCTGTGCCAGTGCGCACCGTCGTCTGGGGCTTGGTGCTACAGTTTGCCTTTGCGACGCTGGTGTTTTTATTTCCGCTTGGACAAAAGTTTTTTGTATGGCTTAACGATGCCGTCATGTATGTGCTCGACGCCGCCAGCGAAGGTACGCGCTTTTTATTTGGGCCACTGGCGCTGGAGCCTGGGCAAACCGGCTCGCTGGGTTTTATTTTAATCACCCAGGCCCTGCCCAGCATTATATTTTTTGCGGCCCTGATGGAGTTGCTCTACTTTATTGGTTTTCTGCCCTATGTCGTAAAGCGTTGCTCACAAATCTTTAGCAAATTGCTACGCACCAGCGGCGCTGAATCGCTTTCGGTAGCCACCAATATCTTTGTGGGCATCGAGTCTGCCATCACCATACGTCCATTTTTAGAAAAAATGACTGCCTCGGAGTTGTGCCTGGTGCTGACGGCCAGCTTTGCCACTGTGGCTTCGAGCATGCTGGGTTTTTATGTGCTAGTACTGCGCGAGCAGTTGCCTAACATTGCCGGGCACCTGGTGGCGGCTTCGCTACTGGCAGCCCCGGCTGCCATTGTCATGTCCAAGCTGATTTACCCCGAAAAAGAAAAACCAGAAACCCTGGGCGCGGCTGTGGAACCTGTTTACGAAAAGGCCGCCAACCCGCTTGATGCCATCATCCGTGGCGCCACCCAGGGCGGCAAACTGATCTTTGGCATCGCGGTGATGCTTGTGGCACTGATCAGCCTCGTGGCCCTTGTCAACAAGGGACTGGGCAGTGTTCACGGATACCTGCTGAACAATCATGGCCTGGATATTCCGCTTAAATTAGAAACTTTACTGGGTTATTTGTTCTTTCCGTTTGCGCTGGCCACCGGCATGCCGCCCATGGATGCCGTGTACGTGGGTCAGTTGCTGGGTGAACGTTTGATTTTGACCGAAGTCAGCGCCTACCAGCACCTGGCGCAACTTGTACGGCTGGGACTGTTTGAGCACCCGCGCAGCGCCGTGCTTGCCAGTTACGCCTTGTGTGGCTTTGCGCATGTGGCCAGCGTGGCTATTTTTGTAGGTGGCATCTCGTTACTGGCACCCGCACAGACACAGAAACTAACGCAGGTCGTCTGGCGTGCCCTGGTGGCTGGCACCCTGGCTACCTTGATGACCGCCTCTGTGGCGGGAGTTTTTTACACGCGCGGAAGTTTACTGTTTTAGGGGTTCCGAAGCAGGCGCAAAAAACACGCCCAGATTATAGGCATAAGCACTCTTTCCGTCTTCACTAAAGTAATAATGCACGTTAAAGCAACGCTCCCCGCAAGGTGTAATCACCACATCTGTGGAGCCAAAATATTTTGAGGAATAAGCCAGATCCGGGGTAGAAGGCCCAGCATAATCGGTGTCGTCACCGCTAAAAGCATGCAGGTGAAAACCCGAGAAATTATAACGCGACCACATCAAGACTGGGTCTGCCGGTCGGTAGTAATTGTCGGAATTTTTTCCACCCCAGTGGCTTGGTGGAATCTCTTCGATTTCTAATGCACCCGTCAGCGGATCAATGCGGATGACACCGCCCAGTTCGGAGCGCGTATCCTCAAGATCTCTGCCGATCAGCGCATCGATCTGGCTGCGAAGTGCAGGTGATTCCAGCAAGGTTTGCTGCCAAAGGTATATTTTGACCAATTCTAAAGGAGGAAAAACTTCTAGATCGCCAATGATTTCTGTCTGGGGCTGGTCATGACGCTCATAGCCATATTGAACCTGTGACGCAATCATTTGCCTTAAAGTATAAGCATCCTCGTACAATAGGCAGAGTTCGTCCGAAGTCGCCACCATGGATGCAGTGACCACATCGTCTATGGATACAAATAATTGAGAATGATCCAACACCTTTCGACTTTCGGCCGTATAGTAAGGTGCCACGGCCACAAACTGCGCCAACTCGAATTGAAGTTGATCTGATCTCGGACGTAACCTTTGTGCCCAAGAAACCGAACGGTAACGCAGGCAAAAATCAATATAATCCGCCAAATAACCCTGCTGATCCTGGTCTACAAAGGGAAGACTCCTGCTATAGACATCCGCATCCATAAGTCTTTTTTCTGCCAAGTCTGGCACAGCTACCTCGAGGGGTTTCGAGGCCGTGTCTTTGGATACCACTCCAAATACCAGCGCCGATATGGCCCACTTGAACATGCGCCCAGATTTTTGGGGCGCTTTTTCTGGGAGTGAAGCCACACGACGCGGACTTAATTTCATTGGGGAGTATCCTCTGGAGCTGAAACCTCATATTCATAAAGCCCCAAGTTCCAAACCACTCCATTGTACGGATAAGCAGAATATCCCCGGTAATAATGTGCGTTAAAACGGCCAGAGCCACAGGCCGTAATCACTACCTCGCTGGCAAAATTCAAAACAATCGAAGACATGATGTCTGATTCCGACGGCCCTGCGTAAGCACAGTCGTCCGCTTCGGTGGCGTGCAGATGGAAACGCGCAAAATTATCTGCACGCGCCCATGCCATCTTGTCCACCACCTGGTAACTGTCGTTGGGGTTTTCGTCCTCAAAATCAGGCTGTGGATCGATTGCAATAAAATCCAACTGGTCTTGATCCATGTCAAGATGCACGGCACCCCCTAGTTCGGTCACGTGATTTTGGAGGTCTTGCGCAATGAGTGTGCCAATTTTTTGGCGCAACTCTGGCCGATCACGCAATTGCTTGCGCAATACATACGCTTTGACAAGGTCAATCTCGCTTAAATCTTCGATGCCATGCGAGAGTTCTGACGTTTCATCGTCTGCGCGCTCATGCAGCAAGCCGCGCCCGGCCTGCAACCCTTGCTTTAGTTGCTGCGAATTTTTGGCAAAGATGCGGTCAGGACTTTTGTGCAACATGCCATAAGCCACCGGCAGATCATTTAAGGCGGTATAGTTAAATTCTTTAAGGAAATCAAGTACCTCTGGCCTAAGATAATTTTCCAACGCTTGAAACTGCGCCAGCTCTGCGTTGAGATCTTTAATTTTTTCAGGATCCCTCTGGGCGGGACAAGCCGGTATAAACCGCTCACGAAAGTCGGTGGCATAATCTACATAATTCAAGAGCACTGGCCGCAAAGCCGGATCGGCCACCAGAAAATAATTCACATACAATTCAGCATCAGACAAGGTCCGGTCTTTAAATGACCGCAGGTAGTCAGCCATCCATACTCCCTGTCCCGCAAAATCAAGCTGCTGCTCAAATTCATAGGCCCGGCAAAAAGCCGCTTCAAGTTCTGTCGGTTCGTAGGGCAGTCCGGGTTGCGAAACAAGATCCGCCAAGTCTTGTTGGCGTTGCCTGGTTAAAGCTTTGCAATCTGGCGCTATCTGATCTGAATCAACTTGTTCAGGCGCTGATGTAGCACCGCTACACCACACCCCTAACAGGGCCGCCACAGAACCCGCCGCCATCAAAAGACCATAACGCCAACACAGGGTTTTAAAAAGCGGTTTGAGATCCTCTGAAGGCGTAGCCACCTGGCGACACGCTAAAAATATCTGCATAAAAACTATCTGGTCACGGGTCCGCTTGCGGTAAACTCGCCCAGGTTAAATGACAAAGCTTTTAATTTGGACGTGGGGTCATTGGCGTCAAAAGCTGCGGGTATCGCCCGGTAATAATGCACGTTAAATACGCCCGCAGCCAGCGATGTAATGACAATGCCCGAGTAGTATTCGTTATGACAAGAATGACTGACATCCCCCGTATAGCCCGATGGACCCGCCCAGTGAGGCGTTTTAAGTTCGGGGGCATGCAAATGATAGCGCGCAAAGGTGGCTTGCTCCGCCAAGGTCTGGGGATCCTTGGCAAAATAATGATTGTTATCATTTGTGGATCCATCCTGAACCGGTTCTGAAAAACCAAAAAACACATCGCCGCTGCGCGTATCGATGGCCACTGCCCCGCCCAACTCGGTATCCTTATATTGCTCCGAAAGATCAAGCGCAATGGTGTCTAGCAAAACCATGCGAAGCTGATGATTTTCGACCAGGTTCTTCTGCAATAAGTAAACTTTGGCCAGATCCAACAGTGGGTACTGATCGAGATCATCCATAAAATCGACACGCATTTGATCGTTGCGTTGCACCTTGGCACCCACGCGCCCTTTAATGATTTCGATCAAAGCGCTTCTGTCCTGGGCCAAGACGCTTAAATTCGGATCGTCAAGCAGCATATTTGCGGTGACGATGTCGTCCATACTGACCGAAGCACTTTGCAACAGCAAGGTTCCGACAGCAGGATTATAGTGGTCGGCCACCGGCATAAAATGATGAAAATCAGGCTCAAATTCGCTGGCCTCGCTAAGCAAGCCCTTGCCCGCTAAAATAAACCTGCCTCCACGCACGTGGCGCACATAATGCACATAAGGCATTAACGCCGGTCGTTCGTTTTCGGCGATACGAGAATAATAGTTTACAAAAACATCCGCATCCGAAAGCGTTCCAGAAACAAAGGCTTCATTATATTGCCGGTTGGCATCGGCACCGGCATTTTGTAAAGCCGCCACTTTAAATAAGGCTGTTTTAAGATCGTCCTCACTCATAGAGTCCCCATCGTTGCTTGCAGACCAGTCAAAAACATATTCTGCCATTTCATCTGCCAGCATTTCTGCCTGCTGATCTTGATCAGAACGCGCGTTGCCTCTGTCGGCAACATCGGTGGAAGCATCCTGGGTGGCCACATCAGCTTCTTTGAAACGACTGTAAAAAACGTCCATGCAGATCAAAGTAAATCCAAGGATCGTGGCCGCTGCCAGTAGATGATTAAAATGTTGGACATACCAGGGCCTGAAATCCAAGGTCTCCGGGACATTTGCAACTTGTTTGCGCTGCATCATGCTCATTTTGAATCTCGTGGCATGGTTCCGTCGAGGTTAAACATGCCCAGGTTAAAGATGAGCGCCGTCAAATCGTCGTCGGGCAGGGCACGCAGGTAGACCAGGCAAAACTGATCTTCTCCCAGCGGCGTCATGACCAGATCTGAAGAACTGTGCAAACCGTGCGATGCCAGTACGTCCCCGACCTGCCCAACACCGTCACGGTAGTAAGAGCCCGAAGGACGCGCATACTGATGGCTGTCGAGCACCATCGCATGCAGGTGATAGCGCGTAAACGTAGCCCAATGCATATGCGCTTGCATATCTTGCACCACAAAAACCTGGTCACGATCCACATTGCCGGTCTGCTGCGGTAACGACAAGGTCATGGTGACCGAAAGCGTATCCGGATGTAGCTGTAAGCCGCCCCCCAGCTCGCTGTCAAAAAACTGCGGCGAAAGATCAAGTATCATGGTGGCCCAAATGACGTCACGCAAGGCCCGGTCGTTAATCAAGGCATCTTGCAGCAGATACAGCTTCATCAGCTCAATGCTTCGAAAACGGCGGAGCGCAAAAATAAAGGCCACATTGTCATCGTCGTATTTTCGTAAAACCTTTTTTCCCACGCGTGAAAGTAATCGATGCTCAAGCTGCGTCCGATAATCGTAAAGTTTTTTAAGATCCGGATGCGTGGTAACGGCATAGGCCGTGGAAATGTCGTCGATAAAAGCCGGGCCATTGGCCGCCAGCAGATCTTCGACCTCCGGAGTATAAAAAGCCGCCACAGAAGAAAACTGGGCAAAGTCTTCATTGAAATCGCTGCTCTGTCCACCACTTGCTGAATACAATCCGGCCGGAATGAATTCGCTGCGGAATTTCCGGCAGAACTGGACATAGGGCAGAATGGCACCGCGATCTGTTTCTTTGGCAACGCCAAAATAGTTTACAAAGATTTCGGCGTCGCTCAAGCGACCTTGCTCGAAATCATTGCTGTAGGCAATGGGCGTACCCCCCTGGTCTTGAACCGTCAACGCCGTAAACACCGCCTGATATAAAACCGCAAAATCCCACGGCAGCGGTTCTGTCTGGTCATCAAAATATTTCTGAATATCCTCGACACGTTCGTTGGCCTGGTCTTTGAGCGTGGGAGCTTCTGGAGGTGTGGCCACTGGAACATCGGAAGACACCCCCACACAAGGCTGTTCTGAATCGCTTACTGCCCGACCCAACATAACGGACGCCGCCAGCGAACCCAGCAGGTACAGCCAGAACCGACCCCAGTAGATTCCGCTCCGTCCGGGCTGTTGACGGATCGCAACATGTTTATGATTCATGGAGTTACTTCTATATCGTTTGTATTCCGGCCAAATGAATTGATTTACTTCGTTACTTCGTATGTCTAAATATCGATATAATTCAACAAGATGCATCTCACCATTTCCAGCCCCATTGGATTTATCCGCATCCACGGTAGCACCCATGCCATCGTTGCCATTGATTTTTCAAGCCAAAAAACTTCAGACTCGCCTGCGGCCCACGCATGTTTGCGCCAGTGCGCGCGCGAGTTGCGGGAATATTTTAAAGGTCAGCGGAAAACGTTTTCGGTTCCGCTGGAACAAAACGGAACCGTCTTTCAAACGCAAACCTGGCAAGCCCTGCAAAAAATTCCCTTCGGCCAAACGCGCTCTTACGCCGCCATCGCGCGGGCCATTCGAAATCCAAAAGCCGTACGGGCCGTGGGCAGCGCCAACGGAAAAAACTGCATTCCGATTTTGGTTCCTTGTCACCGCGTCATCACGTCGGCTGGAACTTTGGGCGGATATTCAAGCAGTGTGTGGCGGAAAAAGTGGTTGTTGGAACATGAACGGAGATATTGTTAACGACCCTTTAAAATGATTTCAGTTTTCAAGCAAACTTCCGCTGGCAACGCGCACATACATGTGTCCCGCGCTGCGCCACGCGTAGCTTGAGAATTTTTTTGCCGCAGTTCACGCACGCTTTACCGCCGCGACCATAAACTTGCAACCGCTCAAAAAAACCGCCCCGTTCCCCGCGTGCCGTGCGGTAGTCGCGAAAGGTGGTGCCCTGATAACGGATGGATTCGGTCAAGACATCGCGCATGGCCTTCCACAGTTGTTTAAGACGCGCTGCTGGAACAGATTGTGAAATCGAAAGCGGGTGAATACCGCTACAAAAAAGCGCTTCGTCCACATAAATGTTTCCAAGTCCGGCAATCACCGACTGGTCGAGCAGCAGCGGCTTGATCTGGCGGCGACGTACGCAAAGCAGCGTCTGGAATCGTGCTGCCGTGAATGCCGGATCAAGGGCATCGCAACCCAGCCGTGCCAACGACTTAAAATTCCGTCCCTCCCCCGCTGTCACCAGCCATGCCCGTCCAAATTTGCGCTGGTCGAAAAATCGCAAGCAGGAAGCATTGTCCAATTCAAAGTGGAGGCGTTCATACCGAACGGGAGTTTCTGCCGAAACATGCCGCCCTGCTTCCGGAGTCACCCGCAGCTGTCCAGTCATGCGCAAGTGAATCACCAGGGTATCGCCGCTTGCAAAGTGAATTTTAAGATACTTGCCGATGCGTCCCGTGCCGGAAATTTTTTGTCCCTCAACGTGGCTCCGAAACCATGCGGGCGTTTGCGGCGCTGTGCTTCGGCCCCAGCTCTGGCGCACACGCGCGATACTGCGCCCGACCAGATCGGGTTCCAATCCGCGGCGGATGGCTTCGACTTCGGGAAGTTCGGGCATGCCCTAGTCTAACCCGGATTATTCACGCATATGAAACGGACACCTACACACGGGAGCCCGCTACAAGAGAGTATGAATAGTGCGGGCTAAAGTTGAAAGTTAAAAGTTCAAAGTAGCTGCCCCTTTTAACTTGCTTGAATTTATAATGAAGTGATGCGCCGTTTGTTTATCGCCATCGATCTTCCCGATACCGTTGTGGCGCAACTGACCAAGCTATGCCACGGCCTGCCCGAAGCACATTGGATCCCCGAAGATCAGCTACACCTGACGCTGCGTTTTATCGGCGAAAGCTCCGATGAGCTTTATGCCGACATCAAGGACGCGCTCAAAACCTTAAAGTTGCAGCATTTTGAGCTGGTTTTACAGGGTATTGGTTATTTTAAACCGGCCCGCCAAGGCCATGTACTCTGGACAGGCCTGGCAGAAAGCCCCCAGCCCTTGCTGGCCTTGCAGACCGCCATTGAGCAGTGCCTAAACACACTGGGCCTGGCACGCGAGAAAAGAGAATTTACGCCCCATGTCACGCTGGCACGTCTCAAAACCGTAAGTCCGGTCCGGCTGGAGGCTTATGTGCGGGAATTTGGCACATTTCAAAGTATCCCCTTTAGGGCGGAAAGTTTTAATCTTTACCGCAGTCAATTGACGCGCAAGGGAGCCATCCATTCCGTAGAGGCGTCCTACCCGCTTTGGCCTAAAACGACCAGCGTGCTTGAGCAGAAACTGCTGTTGTATGATCATGAGAAAAACACAAATCAATCATAAGGAGAAACCCATGCTAAATTCTAAAACAGACGCAGCGCAATCCACTCAATCCAAGTTGCCCGATGTGGGCCAACAAGCTCCGGACTTCAGCGTGGTCAACCAGGATCAAAAAGTTGTTACGTTGCACGATCTTTCAGGACACTGGACGGTGTTGTATTTTTACCCCAAAGATCTCACCTCTGGCTGCACCATACAGGCCAATGACTTTACCGCCCTGCGGCCCCATTTTGACAAGCTGGATGTCTGTATCTATGGCGTCAGCCCAGATGAGCCGCAAATGCATTGCCGTTTTATCGAAAAAGAAAAACTCCGGCTGTCCCTGCTAAGCGACCCGCAGCAGAGCATGCTTAAAAGTTATGGTGTCTGGCAACTTAAGCAAAATTACGGAAAAGAATATTATGGTGTGGTCCGCAGCACCTTTATCCTTGACCCCAGTGGCCAGGTGGCCAAGGTGTGGACCCACGTCAAGGCCGAGGGCCATGCCCAGGAAGTTCTGGACACGCTCACAACCCTGATTGCCAGTGCCAAAGCCTAGGCCTCTGAAATGAAACATCACATGACCAGCTTAAGCACCGCCGACATACGCCCCGAGTACCAGGATCACCCGTTTGACCGCGAAAGTCTGGCGGCAGATCCCATCACCCAGTTTTGCTGCTGGTTTGACGAGGCCAAGACCGCAGGCGTTCTGCACCCCGAAGCCATGACGCTTGCCACCGCCAGCAAGGCTGGCCAGCCTTCGGCGCGCACGGTGTTATTAAAAGAAGTCACCCCCCGTGGTTTTACGTTTTTTACCAGCTACGAAAGCCGCAAGGGCCGCGATCTCAAAGACAACCCGCAAGCCAGTCTGGTGTTTTATTGGGCTACCCTCGAGCGGCAAGTGGTGGTCATTGGCATGGTAGAACGCCTGACGCGGGAGGAATCTGAAAACTATTTCCGTAGCCGTCCGCGTGGCGCAAAGCTGGCTGCCTGGACATCTAACCAAAGCACGCCGGTGGCCGACCGTGCCACGCTCGAAAAACGCTTTGCCGAGCTTGAAAAACGTTATCCCGATGCCGACATTCCGTTGCCGCCGCACTGGGGCGGTTACTGCCTGATTCCCAGCAGCGTCGAGTTTTGGCAGGGTCGACCCAACCGTTTTCATGACCGCTTGCGCTACGGGCGCGATGGTGAAAACTGGGTCATCGAACGCCTGGCACCATGAAAAAATTGCTTCAGCAACGCTGGTTTATCGCGGTCATCGCAACACCGCTGGCTGTATTGCTTCTGTATCTTGGTCTGTGCGCGTACATGGCATCGTCGTTGACCCATGCCGAACGCGAACCCATTACGGTCAATCCGTCCCAGCACAGCATCTATGCCGAAGACGTGTCGTTCCCCTCGCGGGTTGATCATCTGACCCTTAAGGGCTGGTTTATTCCGGCGCCGCAAAGCCCGCGCGTGCTGGTGATGGTGCATGGCAAGGGGCACCATCGCGCTGATCCCGATATCAAACTGCTCAACATTGGCATCGAACTGGCCTGGTATGGATACAACATTTTGATGTTTGATCTGCGTGGTCACGGTGAATCCGAGGGTCGACGTTTCTCGCTGGGGCAGTATGAAGTGCGCGACGTGCAGGGCGCCGTGGATTTTTTGCGCAAACGTGGCTTTGCGCCCGGAAAAATAGGTCTCTTAGGCTGGTCGATGGGCGGCGCCACCGTACTTTTGGCCGCGCCCGACCTGCCCGAAGTGCCCGCCCTGATGGTGGACAGCGCCTATGCGGACCTGGGCGAAATCTTAGACCGCGAGGTGCCCAAAAAAAGCGGTCTACCCGGCTGGTTTACGCCGGGCATCATTGGCATGGCTCAAATCATGTACGGGATAGACGTGTACAAGATTCAGCCCGCACGATCTCTGGAACGCTTAAACGACCGCGCCATTTTTATCATTCACGGCGAAAAAGACCAACTGGTGCCGGTCTCCAACGCCTATTTAATGTATGAAAAGATTAAACAGTTTCCGCAAAACAAGCTTTGGATTGTTCCTGCCGCCGGGCACACCGACGCGTATAAAACCAAACGGCGCGAATACACCAAACAGGTGTCTGATTTTTTTAACCAGTACCTTGGGTCATGAGCCCCGTTAAAGTTTTGTTTGTCTGCACCGGCAACATCTGCCGTTCGCCCAGCGCACAAGGCGTCTTTGAAAAACAAGTGGCCGCACAAAACCTTGCAACGCATTTTAAAATCGACTCGGCTGGCACCCACAACTACCATGTGGACGAGGCGCCCGATTCAAGATCACAGTGGGCGGCCTTGCAACGCGGCATGGATCTAAGCGCGCAACGCGCCCGTCAGGTGCACAAAAACGACTTTAAAAACTTTGATTATGTGCTGGCCATGGACGAAGACAATTATTGGGCGCTTGACACCCTGTGTCCACGTGAAGAAAAACACAAGCTCAAATTGTTGCTGTCGTATGCACCCGAACTTAAAACCACTTCGGTTCCCGATCCTTATTACGGGGGCCCGCATGGCTTTGACCACGTGCTTGACCTCTTAGAAGTCGCCTGTCAAAAATTACTGGATCATTTATGCGCCAAACACCACCTGAAGCCCTCCGCATAAAAATCAGCGCTGTCCTAGGTCAGAATATCAAAAGTATCAGCCCCTTGAGCGGGGGTTGCGTGGGCGAAGTTTACCGCATCGACCTTTCTGACAACACGCGCTGGGTAGTCAAAATAGCCGAGGGCCCAAACGCCACCCTCTCCATCGAAGGCCTCATGCTGCAGTACCTGAAGCAGCACAGCCAACTGCCCGTTCCAAAAGTGCGGCACAACTCTGACCCCTTGCTCGTCATGGAATACATCGACGGAAGCGGAAGCATTGCTCCAACGGTGGAAGAGCACGCTGCCCACCTTTTGGCGGAACTGCACGGTATCACCCAGGCGCGTTGCGGATTTGAATTCGACACCCTCATCGGCGGCCTGCATCAACCCAATCCCTGGACCCCTTCGTGGATCGAATTCTTTCGGAAACAGCGGCTTCTTTACATGGCACATGTTGCCCACCAAACGGGTCGCCTGCCCTCCGAAACTTTAAAACGCATCGAAAGTCTGTCCGCGCAGCTTCCGGAACTTTTGACGGAACCGGAGCAGGCAGCGCTGCTCCACGGCGACATCTGGTCCGGCAACGTGCTTACCAACGGCAAAAGAATAAGCGGCTTCATCGACCCGGCCATCTACTACGGCCATCCAGAAATCGAGCTGGCGTTTATCACCTTGTTCGGAACTTTTGGAAAACGGTTTTTTGAGTGCTACGAAAAAAAACTCACCATTGCCCCCGGATTTTTCGAAACCCGTCGACACATTTATAACCTCTACCCGCTACTCGTGCACGTGCGCTTGTTTGGGGGTGGCTATATACATCAAGTGGAACAAAGTTTGGAGCTACTTGGATTTTAGAATTATTCCTATTCAGTGGACTAAGATCCATAAATCCTGTCACTGGATCCCCTGGCCAAGAAAATTGAACGCGTTCTGGCCCTGCCCTGGGACCAAGGAATAAAAGCAATGGAGTTGTAGCCCGGAATTTTAAGTTTCAATTTTAAAAAACCGGGGTACAATCAATCCATGTTTTACGCTCGAACGCTTTGGCCGACAGTTAAAAAAAACCTGAAACATTTTCCGGGGGTTGTTTTAACGGGTCCGCGCCAATCCGGCAAAACCAGCTTTCTTAAAGCCTACTTGCCTGCCGCTCATTACGTTTCTCTGGAAGATCCGGCCTTACGCTTGCGTATTGGCGAAGATCCTGAAGCATGGCTGGCGCAGCTAAGGTTTCCCGTTATCGTGGATGAAATTCAAAACGCTCCCGAACTCCTGCCGTATATCAAGATGCATATCGACCGGCATGATCGCAAACCCGGCCAGTGGATTATAACCGGGTCACAAAATTTTGCGCTGATGCAGGGTGTCACCGAGTCGTTGGCAGGCCGCGTGGCTGTTTTTAGCCTGCTGCCCCTAAGCTATGCCGAAGCGCACAATCGAGGCATGAAGAGTCTAAACGTATCGCGTTGGCTATCTCAAATCAGATCCGCGCCCCCCGGCAAGCTGCTGCCCATGGCGTCGTGGATTTGGCGCGGTTCGTATCCAGAACTCTACAAGCAGCGGCGGCTCGATAAAAATATTTGGGCGGCATCCTACATGACCACTTACCTGGAGCGGGATGTCCGGCAAGTCCTGAATGTGGGTAATTTAAGAGATTTTGAGCGCTTTATGCGGGCGGTCGCCATCCGCAGCGGACAAATGCTGGATCTCACCGATCTTGCCAAAGACATTGGAATTGCCGTGCCCACCGCTGCCAAGTGGCTTTCGGTGCTCGAAGCCAGTTATCTGGTTTTTTTGTTGCCGCCGTATTTCCGCAATTTAAACAAGCGCCTGGTTAAAAGTCCCAAACTTTATTTTTCCGATACCGGCCTGGCAACGTATCTCATGAACATGCCTGACGTCAATAGCCTGCTACATAGTCCGGCCTACGGTGCGTTGTTTGAGACCGCCGTGGTGGTGGATCTGTGGAAAAGGTATTTGCATCACGGCGAGTCGGCAAACATGTATAGCTTGCGCACTGAAGACAAGTTGGAGGTTGATGTGGCGGTGGATATCGGCGGCAAACTTAGTTTAATTGAAATCAAGAGCACCATGACACCCCATCCAAAACATGCCGAGGCTTTGCTTAAATGGAAATCACAGCTACCTAATGACATTGATCGGCAATGGGTGCTGGCGGATGTAAAGCTTGACGGCCCCTTGGCCAAGGACATTAATGTGTACGGTGCGACACGCGCCCTGGCTGCATAGAATTCCAGAAATTCCAGTGTCAACCTTTTGAATTTCAAAACGGCCCATCCGATGGCCTGAACTGTAATGAGTAAATTTTACAATTTTGTTGATTAATCGCTCCATGTGACAATTTTGTTGCGATTTTATATTTTATTTTTGGCATTGAATTTGGTATATCTAGAACAAGGACACCAAATCTTAAAGAGGGGGGTGGAAGCAGATTGGTGATGGCTTAAACAATTTTAAGGTTTGATGTTTTTAAAAAAATTAAAAGGAGTGAAACAATGAAAAAATCATTAATGATATTAGCCATGGTTGGCTTGATGGGCACAGCCGAGGCTGCTAAAACGAAAATGTATCTTGTAGCAAATTCTCACCCGGGGGGCACGACCGATGGTACCGCCGCTTCTGTTGGCGTTCGAGTTCCAGTCGGCAGCTTGAGTGTGGACATATGGCCAATGGTTTCGATGGCTAAAGTAGGCAGTACCACAACAACCACGATCCCGTTTTATGTAGATGCGTATATGGGCAACTTGGGTGTGGCTTTTGCCAGCACCGGTTTAACCACCACAGGTGCAACAAACAAGGTTCAGCTCCAGTTTGCAGCTGAAAAAATGCTCAATGATGATTTGGGTTTTGGCGCCTATCTCAATATCGTCGACTACACCCTCTCTGGCGGCAGTGGAACCACCGCCACCAGCGGTAGCATGAGCTTTTTGAGCGCCTTGCAAAGCTATGTGATCATTGGATTCGACATGTAATTTAGATTTTCTCCAGGAAATCTTAAAAGGCGGCCTTCGGGCCGCCTTTTTTTTTAAGCTGATAAAATAATGTAAACCCATGAAGCCAAAAGTTTATCTCGACACTTCGGTAATCAGCGCCCATGACGATGAGCGCGTACCCGAGTTTCGTGAGATCACACGCCTGTGGATTATGTGGTTTCTTGGAATTTCAGGCATCTCGTCAACGAGCATCGCATCAAGGCGTTTTGGCATCATAATCTTGAACGAGGGCTGTGTTTGCCTAAAGTAATTAGCCCCGGCACACTATTAGAAGGCCCAGTTAAATAAAGGATCCGTATGCGCAAGCAGTATAAAAACAGCATCGAGGAAATACGCGCCGTCAAAGAGAACATGGCTAAAAAAGCCGGCTATGACGTTTGGAAACTGTTGGGATACAAACAAAAACCTGCCTCATTGGCGCCATCCAAATCCCATCATAAAACAAGGATTTCAAAAACAGGCACTCACGGCTGAAGCCAAAGATCTCCAGAAAATCTTAAAAGGCGGCCTTCGGGCCGCCTTTTTTTTGCCCTACTCAAACCTCAACCTCGTGCTTTGTATGTGGCATAATTAAACCATGCATCCTAAGGAAATTCGTTGGAAGCAGAGATTTAACAATTTTGAGAAAGCCTTAAACAATTTAAGTATTGCTTCAAAAAAAGGCCAGTATTCAGACCTCGAGGCCACCGGTCTGATTAAAACATTTGAATTCACCTTTGAATTGGCCTGGAAAACGATTAAAGATTACTTGGAAGCCATGGGAAAACCTTTGAACTACCCCCGGGAAGTACTCAAGGAAGCTTTTGCAGACAGACTCATTCAAGATGGTCAGGCCTGGATCAATATGCTTGATGAACGCAATCAGTTATCGCATGTCTACAACCAAACCAATGCCTTGCGTTCGGTCGAAGCCATCCGCACAGCACATCTGCAGGCATTGACCCAAGTTCATTTGGCCTTAAAAGAAAAATTGTAATGCTGGATACTGGGCTTTCCGTCCAAACCCTTGAACAGTTACAAAATGTCTTTCGAAAGCATCCCGAACTCACCGAAGTGCGCTTATTTGGCTCGCGGGCCATGGGAAATTATAAAACCGGATCTGATATCGACCTGGCTATTTTTGGAAATTTTCCAAGGCTTTTTCCAGCCGCTTTAAAACGGGAATTGGATGAACTGCCATCGCCCTATCGTTTTGACGTGCTGGATTACGCCCAGCTTGACCAGGAAGCCCTTAAACAACATATTGATACCTATGGCCAAGCTATTTACGGAATCAGGAAATAATATTGTACTTTAGAATTTTGTAGCCCAGCATGCGTTCCGTCAGCCCCAGCAGCTTGGCCGCCCGGCGTACCACGCCATGAGTCTGTTTTAAGGCGTCACTGATGCGATCCATTTCAAGGCGGCGGATGGCTTCACCCAAGGGCAGTGTGTCCAGATAGGCACTGGCAACACCTGCCTGGGCCTGGCTGGGCATTTGCAAGGTGGGTGGCAGATGGTGGGCCATTAAAACATCGCCATCGCACATGATCACAGCCCGTTCGATACAGTTTTGCAGCTCGCGCACGTTTCCGGGCCAGTGATACTGCATTAACATGTTGATGGCCGGGGTGTTGATGCGAGTGATGATTTTTTGGTTCATTTTGGAGTAACGCTCTAAAAAGGTCTCGGCCAGCAATAGAACATCGGTCTTGCGCTCACGCAAAGGCGGCAAAAAAACCGGCACCACGTTCAGGCGATAGTACAGGTCTTCACGGAACTTGCCCTCTTGCATCATTTTTTCTAAATCTTTGTTGGTGGCGGCAATGACGCGCACCTGCACTTTGATGGTTTTGCTACCGCCCACACGTTCGAATTCGCCTTCTTGCAAGACCCGCAACAGTTTAACCTGGGTGGCCAAACTTAAATCGCCGATTTCGTCGAGAAAGATCGTTCCGCCCTGTGCCATTTCAAAACGTCCGGTGCGGTTTGAGACCGCTCCGGTAAAGGCCCCCTGCTCGTAACCAAACAACTCGCTTTCAATCAGGCTTTCGGGCAAAGCCGCCATATTAACTTTGACAAAGGGTTTATCTTTAACGTGGCTGTTGTAATGGATGGCATGGGCCACCAGTTCCTTGCCCGTGCCGCTTTCACCACGGATCAATGCCGTGGCGCTGGTCTTGGCCACCTGCGAGATCAGGCGGAACACATCGTGCATCTTGTTGCTGTTGCCGACAATGTTATGAATGTTGTATTTTTCGGTAAGCTGTTGCTTGAGTTTGATATTTTCCTGCGCCAGATGCGAGGTTTCTTCTTGTTGATGCTTGCGGGCCTGAATGATCTGGGCCATAAATGACGCGATCATGGTTAAGAGTTTAACGTCCTCGTCTAAATTCACCTCGTCACCAAACAGGCGGTCAACCGACAAGGCTCCCAATGAACGCTCTCCAGACTGAATCGGCACGCAGATAAATGCAACCTGATCCCGCTCTGGCAGGTTTTGGCGACGCCCCGTTTTGTCGAGAAAAAGCGGCTCTTTGCTGATGTTGGGCAAAACCATGGGCTGCCCCTTGGCCACCACCTGGCCTATCACTCCCTCGCCCAATTTGTATGTGGTAGGCCCTTGATCGGGGCGTTGGCCACGCGCTGCAAGAATATGCACCAGATGGTCTTCTTCGGATCGTAAGGCCACCGTTCCACGTTTTAGGCCCAGGTTTTTGCTTAAGATTTTGAGCACTTCTGCAAACAAAACCTCTAGATCATGTGGCTCGCTAAGCGCCTTGCTAATGAGATAAAGCGATTGAAATTTAAGAGCTTCCCGTTGGTAGTCGATCACAGTTTTGTAGAATAATAACAAAATCGTATGGATATTGCACGGTATAGAGATCCAAAGCCCTCTATTGAGGGCTTACAAAATATTGGATATTGCCAGGCTGCTAAGTTGATTTAACCACTCCGGATAAACCGAAAGGGCCAAAAGACCTACCATAATAAAGATAGTCGTCACCAGGACGGGCAGACCTTTTTCACGTGGCCAGTAGAGGGTACCGCCCTGCTTCATATACATCCGGACAATCCAAGCCAGATAATAATATGCTGCCACCAGCGAATTTAAAATTGCGACCACCAGAAGACCCATCTGACCCGTCTGATAAGCCACTTCAAAAACCTTCCATTTGGCGATAAATCCAAGCGTAGGCGGAATGCCCGCCAGCGCCAAAAGACAGACCGTCAGTGTAAGCGCCAAATACGGATGACGACCCGATAAACCGTCAAACTCCTCGATGCGATCCTCTTGCGAGCGAAACAACATCAATACCCCCGCAATGGCCATAAAGGTGAAGGTATAATAAATGAGGTAAGTTGCCATGGCCTGAAAGCCTTGCAAATTGCCGCCCACCAGGGCCATCAGCAAAAATCCCACATGCGCGATAGATGAAAACGCCAGGAGCCGCTTCACGCGTTGCTGAACCAAGGCAGCCACATTGCCCACCGTCATGGTGAGGGCTGCGATACCCACCAGGAGCTCACGAGGCATGGGCAAATGAAAAAAGACCCGCATCAAAATAAAAATTCCGATAAATTTACTGACCACCGCCAGCATTGCAATCACCGGATAGGCATGATCCTGATAAACCTCGGCCGCCCAGTGATGAAAAGGCACCACCGAAAGTTTAAAAAATATTCCTACCAGAAACATAAGCAAACCAAATGCGTAAAAAAACGAGGGCGCATCAGAAACCTGTCTGCCGATATCGGCCAAATTTAAAGAACCCGCGCTGCCAAACAAAAAACTGATGCCCAAAACGGTAAATCCCGCCGCAAAGGCACCGGTCAAAAACAGGCGCACCGTGGCATAAATGGGATGGTCCCCCTCTTCAAAAAAGGCCATCCACAAAACCAAAAGGATAAAAAACATTTCAAGCGCCACAAATAAAAGCAATAAGTCTTTGGCAGCCAGTATCACCAAAGCGCCCAAAAAAACCAACAGCAGCAAGCCCCAGCGCTCGGCTTGCTTCATGCGCCCGACATTTAAAGCGCCGATCACAATAAACAGGGTGGTCAGCATGATGCCGCCCCACACAAAGAGCGAATCGTAATACATGGATCCCAGCGCTTCGCAGGGCACCAGGGACCATAAACCCGCCAGTGCATGCAGAGTAAATACCAGACCCACAAAATAAAAGACTGTCCCTAGCGCAGATAAAGCCGGTTGCAAGGCGGCCACAAAACACAGCATGCTAAACAGTCCAGGCCAAATCAAAGGCAGCAATAAATTTAAACTGATATCCACATTCATTGTAAAACTCCGGCCACTTGACGATCAGCCAAAAGTTTTGAAGCCGCCCCCTGGGTGAGATTAATGTCTCCTTCTGCTTCTGGCTCGGGAATAGACAAGGGTGCAGGTACAGACCACAGGTAGGCCGAGGTTTTTTCTACCACCGGGTCAAAGCAGCGTAACGTCAGCGTGGGATAGATTCCCAATACCACAATTGAAAGCGCCAATGGCCACAAGACCACCTTTTCACGCCAGTTGAGATCCGGAAAATGCAGCTCCTCTTTTTTAGGACCAAAACAAACGCCTTGCACCAGTCCCAGCAAATAAATGGCTGACAACAAAACTCCAAGTGAAGATACCGCCGTCAGCCAGGGGGCATATTTAAAGGATCCAATTAAAATTAAAAATTCGCCTATAAACCCTGATAAGCCTGGTAAGCCCGCTGAAGCCAACGCAAAAAATATAAAAAAGTACGCAAACTGGGGTGCCACCTCGGCCAGGCCACCATAGCTTTCGAGCTTACGCGAATGGGTGCGTTGATACATGATGCCAATCATGCAAAACAGGGCTCCGGTCGAAAGTCCGTGGGCAATAAGCTGAAACAAACTGCCCCGTAAGGCCAGCAAGCTGCCTGAAAAAAGACCCAGCACCACAAACCCCATATGGCTGACACTGCTGCAGGCAATCAGGCGTTTGATGTCTTTTTGCGACCAGGCCAAAAGCCCTCCCCAGATCACGCCCACCGTACCTAACAAAGCCCACAGGGCAGCGCTGTGCATAAAAACCACGCCGTAAATGGGCATCACAAAACGAATCAGCCCATAAACACCCAGCTTAAGCAAAATTCCGGCCAGCATGACGCTGCCCCCCGCAGGAGCCTCGGTGTGCGCGTCGGGCAACCATGTGTAAAAAGGAAACAAGGGAATCTTGATAAAAAATGCCAGCGCCATGCACGCAAAGAAAACCCCTGCCCAGGGATGGGTCTGCGGAAACTGCAGCATTTGATCATATGCAAAACTGATTTCATTAAAATCACCGGCCACGGTCCATGCCGTACCAATAATAGCCACCAACATCGTTAAGCCGCCCAACATGGTATATAAAAAAAACTTCATGGCCGCTGCCAAACGCTGTTCGCTACCAAATATTCCAATTAAAAATGCCATCGGAATCAGCATCACTTCCCAAAAAATATAAAAAAGAATCAAGTCGGTCGCCAGCAGACTGCCATTTACCGCTGCCTGCAGAAAAAACAAAAATGCGTAATATGACTTTTCATGCTGCTGTATCCACAAGGGCGAAATCAGCACCACCAGCAAGGTAAGCACGTTATTCAGCAAAATCAGAACGAACGAAAGCGCATCAAGGCTAAGCGCATAACTGACCCCGAACGAGGGAATCCACGGTATCTGGATGCTCAAAGGCCATTCGGACGAACTGCCCAACACCTGCGGGCCCAGCCAAAGCGTCAGTCCGGTCATGACCACCGACACACCCAAGGCTTTAAGCTGTAAAAGACGCACCCCGGCGGCACGCGGCCACAATGCCATCCCTACCGCTGAAGCCAGCGGTAAAACCCAAAGTAACGTCAATGCCAGCGTATCAACCATGGCCTATTTTAAAAGCATCCCGCATAGCGAGGCCACAAACAACAATGCACCCAAGGCCATCCAGGCTATACCATCCTTGACCCTCCGGCTCTGCCAGGCCTGACCTAAATCGCCAAGCCAAAATGAAAGTACCGACAATAATTTTAAAAACCCGTCGATGACGAACTGATCCAGAAACTTAAAAACGTAGGCCAACGCTGCCAGCGGCTTAACCACCAAGCGGTCATACCAGGCATCTACATAAAATGCATTGAGACATACCCGTGTCCAGGTAAAACTGGCATCTTGGATAGCCATTTTCATCAATACCGTTCTACGATAAGCAAACCAGATGCCCAACACGGCTGCGCCTACCGAAAGACCCATCAAAGATAATTCGATGCCCAAACTTAACGCATGGTGATCTTCGGGCAGCTGAAATACCGGCTGCAGACGGGCCGACAACCAGCCATGCCCCAACCCATGCGGCAAATCCAGCAAACCCCCAGCCATCGCGCCCACAGCCAGCACCACCAGCACCCCTTTCATCAGCAAGGGCGCCTCATGTGGATGGGCATGGCCACGATAAGTGCCTAAAAATGTCAGCGCAAACAAACGTGTCATGTAATACGCCGTGATCAGGGCAGTCACCACGCCCAGGACAAACATAAACCGTGACAAACCCAATGGCACCAGGTTCAGTTGGTCTTGAAACAAGGCTACCAGAATGGCATCCTTGCTAAAAAATCCGGCCAACGGAGGCACACCCGCAATGGCCAGCGTGGCCAATCCCATGGTGACCGCCACCACCGGCATTTTTGACTTGAGCCCGCCCATTTTTTCCATGTCTTGCTCGTGGTGCAAGCCATGGATCACCGCTCCCGCCCCTAAAAACAGGAGGGCTTTAAAAAAGGCGTGGGTCAGCAAATGAAAAAAAGCTGCCGTAAAAGCACCTACACCCAAGGCCATAACCATGTAGCCTAGTTGCGATACCGTGCTATAGGCCAATACTTTTTTAATGTCCTTCTGCGCCGTGGCCAGCAGGGCACCCACCAACGTGGTGATCCCGCCCACGCACAGCAGCACTGTGGCCGTTAGCGGTGCCAGCAATAACAACATCGACAGGCGACAAAAAAGATAAATCCCGGCCGTAACCATAGTAGCGGCATGAATCAGGGCGCTTACCGGCGTTGGACCCGCCATGGCATCTGGCAACCATATATACAGCGGTGCCTGGGCTGATTTTCCGCAAACGCCCAATAGCAAGCACAAGGTAGCCAGGGTCAGCATCGTGGTAGGCACCGTTGGCGATACATCCATGGCCCGTTGCAAAATGGTAGGGATATCGAGGGTATGAAAAGCTTGAAACAAAAGGAAAAAACCCAGCAACAGGCCCGCATCGCCCACCCGATTCACCACAAAGGCTTTTTTGCCTGCATACGCTTTTTGGGGATCACTAAACCAAAAGCCGATCAAAAGATAGCTGCACAGTCCGACCCCTTCCCAACCTACAAACAAAAGCACCAGATTCTTGGCCAAAACCAGGATCAACATAAAAAAGATGAATAAATTAATGTAGGCAAAATAACGGTGCACCAGTGGATCCTCATGCATGTAGTCCACCGAGAAAAGATGAATCAAAAAACCTACGCCAGATACCAATAAAATCATGCAAGCACTTAAAGCGTCTATCTGAAACTCGATCGGCACCGATAATTCGGCTGCTTCAATCCAGGAATACAAAAAGTACGTGTCTGCCACTGCCTGACCGCCCCAGATAAAGCCCACACCCAACAGCACGGCACATACAAACGACACAAAGACCGACAAACAACCTATGGCCATCGCCAGGTTGCGCGGAAGATGCCTTCCAAACAAGGCGTTAATGACAAAACCCAAAAGCGGCGACAGCAGCAAAACCTCAATCACCGTAAACGTTCCTTTTTACTTCTGCCTTCTGCCTTCTCACTTCTGACTTATTCACGGCATTTCCTCCACCAAGGCATTTTTATGTGGCGTACGGCGCACGTAGTAAATCAAAATGGCCAGACCCACAGCCGCTTCGGCGGCAGCCACCGCCATGACAAAGAGCACCAGCACATGCCCATCGATCTGCCCATGCCACTTGGCAAAACTGACCAGTGTCAGGTTACTGGCATTCAGCATGAGTTCCACAGCCATAAACATGGTAATCAGAGTGCGGCGCACAAAAAAAGCAATAATGCCCATGATAAATAAGATCACCGACAAGGCAATGGGATACGCAAGCGGCAGCATCAGTTGGACCGCTTTCGGTTTAAGGCCACTGCGCCCACCGCTGCGCCCAAAAGCAAGAACGAAATTAATTCAAAGGCCATCATGTGTCGTCCCAGCAAGGCTTCGCCCAGGCGCTGCGCCTGGTCTTGCGGAAGCGTTTCCCCAAACACGGTCGGCTGCAAAGAAAGACACCACAAGGCTGCCGCAAGACCCAGTCCTGCGCCCAAAACCACCCAGGCAATCCGTTTAAGCTCGGTGGCTTCGAAGCCATACTCATCATGTAAGTTTAAAAACATCACCACAAACAAAAACAAAACCATAATGGCTCCGGCATAGACCGCCACTTGAAACACCGCCACCACCGGAGCTTCTAACAGCACATAAATGCCGGCCATGGCAAAGAACGTCAGCAACAAGCCCAAGGCGCTGTGCACCGGGTTTTTAAATAAAATCATGCCGCAGGCTCCTGCAATGGCAATGGCTGAAAAAATCAGAAACATCACGTTCATGCGTCTTTGAGCAACATTTCTTTGGTGTAAATGGTGCCCACCCGCGTGCTGGTGGTGATTTCAAATTGACGCCCTAAAAACACGGCATCTTCGGGACAGGCTTCTTCGCAGTAGCCGCAAAAGATGCAGCGCAACATGTCGATTTCATAACGCTTGGCAAAGCGTTCCTTGGCCGAAACCGGCTGCGCCGGATTGTTCTGCTCGGCTTCTATATAAATAGCATCAGCCGGACAGGCACGGCTGCACAGGCCACAGGCCACACAACGCTCCAGGCCATTTTCATAACGCGCCAGGTAATGCAGGGCGCGGTAACGTTTGGCCATCTTTACCGGTTCTTCTGGATATTGCACCGTCACTGGTTTTGAAAACATATGCCGCAGAGTAATCGATAATCCCTGAACCACGGCCCACCCACGATGGAACACCAGCGCTAAAATCAAAAGGGGCACAGCAGCCATCAGTGCGGCAAAAATCCAGCTGTTTAACTCCATGGAATATTTACCATCACCGCTGTCCAAAGCACATTAAAAAGCGCCAGCGGAAAGAGCACCAGCCAGCCAAAACGTATGAGTTGATCATAACGATAGCGTGGCAGAGTGGCACGCAACCAATAATACATGAAGATAAAAAAAGACACCTTAAGCATGAACCACAACACCCCTGGAATCATGGTGAGGCCAAACAAGGGATGCCAGCCACCCAAAAAGAAAACCGTAGCCAGGCAACTGACCAGAAACATGTTGACGTACTCGCCCATGGGAAAGAGACCGAATTTCATTGAAGAGTATTCGGTGTTAAATCCGGCCACAAGCTCGGTTTCCGCTTCGGGCAAATCAAACGGCAGGCGGTTGGTTTCAGCAATGGCCGCAATGGAATAAACGACAAAACCAATGGGTTGCAGCACCACGTACCACAGATGCTCCTGGGCAGCCACGATATCTAACATGCGCAGGCTACCCGACAAAATGATCACGCCCACCACCGAAAGCCCCAGTGCAATTTCGTAACTGATCATCTGGGCCGAAGTTCGCAGCCCCCCAAGCAGACTATATTTACTAGCACCCGACCAACCGGCCAAAGTAACGCCATAGACTTCGATGGATGTGATGGCAAAGATAAACAGCACCCCCACATTCAGATCAGCGATGTAAGGTTTTATTTCGAAAGAACCCATGTGCCAAAGCGTGCCAAAAGGTATGGCCGCAGCGGCCACAAAGAGCGGCACCACCGCCAGCGCAGGCGCCAACCAGTAAACCATTTTATAAGGCGTCTTGGGCTGAAAATCTTCTTTAAAAAAAAGCTTCAGGGCATCGGCCACCGTCTGAAGCATACCCAAAGGACCTACCCGATTGGGTCCAATGCGATCCTGCATGCGCGCAATCACTTTGCGTTCGAGATAGACCAGCACCAAGGGTACTAAAAGCAAAAGGTTCATTAAAATCAAGGGTTTTACGATGGCAGGTAGGGCTGGCATAGACTCCTTTACCAGGCGTACTGACTGACTGGCTCGTAGACCCAGTCTTCGTGCTTTAAATGCTTATAACGGCAATCATCACAAATAAACTGTTCAATTTCTCCAAAAGCATTTTCACGCGAAGTCACGCGCTTGATCTCGCCATCCAAAGTGGAGACCCACACCCACGCCTTGCAGGCATGCTGACAGTTTGGGCGGGCGGCATGACGCACTTCCAGGTTCCAGGCACGTTCTTTAAAACGAAATTGCTTGTCGGTAATGGCTCCGGTGGGACAAACATCGACCAGGTTGCCTAAAAAGTCAGACTCGGAGTCGAGATTAATTCCCTGGGCGTATGCGCCCATGCGCGAATCGGCGCCACGTTCAAAAACACCCCAGCTGTCTATGCGAATCACATCTTGCGCATAACGCGTACAGCGCCGACAGTGAATGCAACGGTTCATTTCAAGTTCGAGTTTTTCGCCTACCGGAACTTTTTCATAGGTGCGCTTGCGCTCATGAAAGCGTCCCCGATCATGACCGTACTCAAACGATAAATCTTGCAGCTCACAGTCGCCCGAACGGTCGCATATAGGACAATCCAGCGGATGGTTGATCAGCAAAAACTCCATATCAGCCGCGCGCGCCGCTTTAACGGCATCGGACTGTGTTTGCACCACCATACCCTCGCGGGCTTCGGTGGCGCAGGAGATCGCCAGCTTGGGCATACCTTCCACCTGAACGGTACACATGCGGCAAGTGCCACTGATGGCCAGTTTTTCATAGTAACAAAACGTGGGCACATCGATACCAGTCGTGCGCGCTGCCTGCAAAAGGGTCTGTCCCGGCATGACCTCTACTTCACGGCCGTCAATGGTGAGCTTAGGCATAGGCAAACACCTTTTCTTTTTTATGTGGACAGCCCTTGTGTTTGATATGGGCCTCGTACTCGTTGCGGAACTTCTTTAAGGTACTCTCGACCACCGCCGCCGCCGAATCGGCCAGCACGCAAATGGTCATGCCCTTCATGTGCGGCAGCAGGGCTTCAATGGCCGGCAGATCTTCGGGACGTCCCTGCCCGTGCTCGATACGTTCAAGAATTTGCGCCAGCCAGTGGGTCCCTTCGCGGCAAGGCGCACACTGACCACAACTTTCGTGCGCGTAAAATTCTGCCAGGCGCAAACTGGCCTCAACCACACAGACATCCTCGTCGTATACAATGACCGCGCCACAACCCAGCAGGCTGCCGCGGGCCTGAACCGACTCGTAATCAAGGTTAAGATCCTCACACTCGGCGGCTGACAGCAATGGCACCGAAGAACCTCCGGGAATTACGCCTTTAAGCTTTTTGCCCTTCCATACACCGCCGCAATAATCCTCGAGCAGCACTTTAAACGGAGTGCCCAGCGGCAGCTCGTAGTTGCCGGGCTTGCTGACACAACCACTGACCGAAAAGATTTTAGTGCCCGGACTTTTTTCGGTGCCAAACTCACGATACCGCTTGGCTCCGTATGCCAGAATCCAAGGCACAGCACACAAAGTTTCGACATTATTGACCACTGTCGGACAAGCCCACAAGCCCGAGGTGGCCGGAAAGGGCGGCTTAAGACGCGGCTCGCCGCGCTTGCCTTCGATACTGTTAATCAGCGCCGTTTCCTCACCACAAATATAAGCGCCGGCGCCTTTGTGAATAATGATATCGAGCGCAAAGCCCTTGCCACATACATTGGAACCCAAATATCCGCGCGCATAAAGCTGATCGATGGCTTTTTGACAACGTTCGATGGCCAGGTGGTACTCGCCCCGGATATACAAAAAGGCCTTGTGCACTCCCAGGGCGTAACCAGCAATGATCATGCCTTCAAGCAGCGAATGTGGATCCTTTTCCATAAGCTCACGGTCTTTAAAAGTGCCCGGCTCGCCTTCGTCGGCGTTGACACACAAATACTTGGGTTTGTCGGTGACCTTGGGTAAAAAACCCCATTTGACGCCCGTCGGAAAGCCCGCGCCCCCACGCCCACGCAGACCCGAGGCTTTTACTTCTTCGATGACTTCGTCGGGCTTGCGTTCGAGAGCCGCCGCAAGGCCGTGGTAACCATCGGACGACAGGTAAACGTCCATGTCATAGAGGCGCTCTAGATGCAGATTGCGGTACAGAACTTTTTCAAACGCCATGCGGTGCCCCCAGTTTATCAAGCAAGGCATTTAATTTGTCACAGTTAAGGTCGTTGATATCTTCTTTTCCTAAAATTCCGGCCGGAGCATGATCGCAATTACCAAGACATTCAGCCAGCTCTAGTTCATATTTTCCATCAGCGCTGACCTCGCCAGGCAAAATTCCCAGGCGTTTTTGAAAGAGCGCTATGACTTCATCAGACCCACGCAGGTAACAACTGATGTTGCGGCATAGCTGAAAGTGATGTTTGCCGCGCCCATGCCGGTTGTACATCGTATAAAAACTTAAGGCTTCAGCCACCTGATACGTAGGCACATCCAGCAAATGGGCCAGCGCTTTTTCACGTTCGGGCGTCACCTGGCCTTCATGTTCTTCGAGTACATATAAAGCCGGCAGAATACACCCCTGCGCCGTCGCATACTGCCCCTTGATGACATTAATTTTTTCGACTGTTTCAATCTTAAAATTCATATTCTTACACTTCTGCCTTATGAGTTCTTACTTCTGCCTTCTTACTTATCCACTTCACCCAACACCACATCTAAAGTACCAATGACTGCCACCACATCTGCCAAAAAGTGCCCCTGACACATACGCCCCAGCGACTGCAAATTAATCATGGTCGGATTGCGCACCTTCATGCGATAGGGTTTGCCGCTGCCGTCACTTTGAATGTAAAAACCCAGCTCACCACGTGGCGACTCGGT
This sequence comes from bacterium, assembly GCA_023249225.1. Lineage (GTDB taxonomy): Bacteria > Margulisbacteria > Marinamargulisbacteria > JAHFDA01 > JAHFDA01 > JAHFDA01. The sequence goes on along the minus strand of JAHFDA010000027.1, from coordinate 3,201 downwards.
GGGCATATAAATCTCGCCTTTAGGCGGTTTGCAACCATCAATGGTGAGTTTAAAGTGGTGGATCATGGCTTCCATGTCGCGCTTAACCAGCTCTTTGGGCGGCAAAATAATTTTAAAATTATCGACGTTGAACGGCCCGTCAGGCAAACGATTGATGGCCTGCTCCAAGATGCGCACACTCTGACGCATTTCGTCGATACGCTGCAAATAACGGGCATAAACGTCTCCCGCTTGATAGACCGGCACCTCAAATTCAAACTGGTCATAGGCCGAATAGGGCTGATCACGCCGTAGATCCCAGTCGATACCGCAACCACGCGCACAGGGTCCGGTAATGTTCATGTCCATACATTCCTGGGCAGTCATATGGCCTATGCCAATGGTGCGATCCATCCAAATGGGGTTTTTTGTGAGCAGCCGATTATATTCCTCGATGCGCTGCTTCATGGTTTCAATGTATTTTTTAATCATGGTCACACATTCATCATCCATATCGTTCATTAGTCCGCCGACACGCATGTAGCTCACAGTCATGCGCTGGCCACAGATATGTTCAAAAATGTCATAGGCCAGTTCACGTTCGCGAAAGGTATACAAAAACACCGTAATGGCACCGACATCCATGGCATGGGCCCCCAGCCAGATGCAATGGCTGGCAAGGCGCGCGATTTCGCACATGATCACGCGGATGTATTGGCCGCGCGGGGGTAGCTGCACATCAAACAGTTTTTCCACAGCCAATACAAACCCAAGGTTAAAGCACATGGCTGCCAGGTAATCCATACGATCAAGCAGCGGAATGACCTGGTTATAACGCTTGGTCTCGGCCAGCTTTTCGATACCCCGGTGTAGATATCCGATCATGGGCTCGGCCTTGAGCACCTTTTCACCGTCCAGTTCTAGCTTGATCCGCAACACGCCATGCGTACTGGGATGCTGTGGCCCCATGTTCATGCGCATGACATCGGTTTGGAACTCGCGCATTTCGACACTGGGTGTGGTGATTGGAGCCGTGGTTGCTGTGGTCATGGTTTAGCCTCGGAACCCTTCGATATCGGTGTCCTGCGCCCAGGGACTGTAGTCCTTGCGTAGCGGGTGACCGGTAAAATCGTCGGGCAAATAAAGTCGTGTAAGATCCGGGTGATTCAGAAAACGAATGCCCACCAGATCCCAAATTTCGCGTTCCTGAAAGTTCGCCCCGAGCCAAATTGAAGTTGCCGATTCAATGGTAAGATCTCCGGGGTCAAGCAACACCTTAAGCCTGATGCGTAGCTTGTTTTTATGCGACAACAGGTGGTAACACAAAGTATAGGCACCGTTCAACGGACGCGTATCGGTACCCGTAATGTCCACCAGGTAATTAAATTGCAGCTGGGCATCATTTTTTAATGCCGTCAAAATGTCCAGGAGGTCTTGTTTGCGAACGGTATAGGTTTGCTCGCCCCTAAAACTTTCGCCCAGCACCGCATAACGCTGCCCCAGACGTTCTGTGACTCCCGTATGGTCAATCGTGACGTTCACTGGCGTCTAATGCTCTCCTTTTGGATGCGCTCTTGAAGTTGCATAATGCCATGTACCACTGCTTCGGGACGGGGCGGACAACCCGGCACATAAATATCCACCGGCAGAAACTGGTCGATGCCTTGTACCACGCTGTAAGAATTAAAGATACCTCCGCTGCTGGTACAAGCGCCCATGGCAATGACCCATTTGGGGTTAGGCATTTGTTCGTAAACCTGCCGCACCACCGGAGCCATTTTTTTGGTAACTGTACCTGCCACAATCAGTAAATCGGCTTGACGCGGCGAAGCGCGAAAGACTTCGGAGCCAAAACGCGACACATCGGTGCGCGAAGCCGCCATGGCCATCATTTCGATGGCGCAGCACGACAGGCCAAAGGTACAGGGCCATATGGCGCTTTTGCGCGCCCAATTGACCATGGTTTCCAGCGTGGTGGTTAAAAAACCATCGTCTGGAAGACGTTCTTCAATGCCCATATTCCATCCCCAGGTCGAAAACACCTTTTTTAATCATGTAAAAGTAGGCTACTAACAGAATGACTACAAACACAGCCATTTCAATGACCGCAAACCAGCCCATCGATTTAACCACCAAGGCCCACAAAAAGAAAAAGGCTGCTTCGATATCAAACACAATAAACATAAGCGCTACCATATAGAAATGGATCGAATATCGTCCGCGCCCCTCTTGCAAAGGTTCCAGGCCGCATTCGTAGGGCATACTTTTGCGGATCGACGCCTTGCCCGGTCCTAGAAGATAACTGGCCAGCAAGGTTCCCCCCGCAAAACCAATGGCACATAAAATCATCAGTCCGATCGGTACGAATTGGCTTACCATAGGTACAGTTTGATGGTAGCGACTGCCTCGATAGACGTCAATGAAAATAGCCTGTTAAATTCAAAAAAAGGGTCATGTTTACCGTGTGCGCAGAGGCCGTAAATATTTTTATCTCCTAACCCGGATTATTCATGCATACCTACACACGGGAGCCCGCTGCAAGAAGGTCTGAATAGTGCGGGCTAAGCAAGACCTCCGCCAACCTTTCAAGCATCTTCTCCTCTGAAAACTCTGCCTGCGCACGCTGTGCGGCAGCTTGGCTAAGCCGCTGGTAGAGGGCGGCATCATTCCAAAGGCAGCCCATGGCTGTTGACAAGGCTTGGGCATCACGGGGTGGGACAATGAGTCCGCTGACGTTGTGCGCGTTCACAAAAGGCACACCCGATTTTAGGTCGCTGCTGATCACCGGCTTGCCGCAGGCCATAGCTTCGATCTGGACAATACCGTAAGCCTCGGCTTCGTCTACAGACGGAAGCAAAAGCGCATAGCAACGTTGCATCAGGCCAACAATTTCTTCGTCGCTACACTCCCCCAGCCAGCGCAGCGAGGAGATCCCCATTTGTGTAGCCAGGGTTTTAAGTTCCTGCTCCAGCGGCCCCTGACCCACAATCAGTACCGGCCAGGACTGGCCCTTGAGGGCGTTTAAAAGCACGTCATATCCCTTGTAAGCCGCCAGGCGTCCGACACACAAAAAGAATTTTTCCGGCAAATGATCGGGTACGGATACAAGCGGATTTTTAAAGCGCCCTAACGGCACCCCCAGCGGCACCACATGGGTTTTGGAAGCATAAGACTGCGACCAGGGCGAATACTGGAGCATCTGCGGGCTGGTGACAATGATCC
>JAHFDA010000026.1:1056-37905 GCA_023249225.1 bacterium | reverse complement strand
TATGAGCTTTCAATGGAAGTACAAAGAGGTAAATGATCCGAAAAGAGGGCTGGTCAGATTTTTGTACAAGTAGTAATCGAGCAGGCTGAGAAAACCCTGGAGATTCTGTGAGATGCCTCTTTACGATTTCGAAATGTCGGGCCTCATGTTGACGTTCCAAGCCAACCCCGCCCATTTGCCGGCTGTGGCTGCGGAGAAAAAGTGGGGTGAAAAGTGGGGTGAAAAGTGGGGCTCCTCCCTCCTGGCCAAGCGACAAAAAATGATCGAAGCCATGATGATCAACTCCCGGGTCACGATTACTCAACTGGCTGCGCAACTCGGCTTGGGAACCAGCGCTATTGAAAATCACCTTAAAGCCATGCAATCGCAAGGCTGTATCAAGCGCATCGGCCCGGCCAAGGGCGGCCATTGGGAAGTAATAAAATGACCAGCATCTCCAAATCCAAATACCTTTCCGGCCTGCAATGCCACAAGCGTTTGTGGTACGAGGTCAACGCCAAAGCCGAGGTACCCCCGCCGGATGCGCAAACCCAGGCCATTTTTGACGCCGGGGATGCGGTGGGCGCGTTGGCGAAAAAGCTTTATCCGGGGGGAATTGAAATCGAATGGGTTGAAGGCAAAAACCGCAATCTCGCCCTTGGGTTAAAGCAAAGCCAGGAGCTGATTAAAAAACGGGTTCCGCTTTTCGAGGCGGGCTTCGCTTATGGCGGGGCACTGGCGATTGCGGATTTGCTGCTGCCGGTACTCAAAGACCAGTGGGATGTCATTGAGGTTAAAAGCAGCGCCGAGGTAAAAGAACACAACTATGACGACGCTGCCTTGCAACTTTACGTGTACCGCAACGCCGGGCTAAAAATCCGCGACGTGTATTTGATGCACGTCAATAACCAGTACATTAAACACGGAGAAATTGATCCGAAAAAGTTTTTCACCAAAGTCAACATCAATGCCGAGGTGGCCGAGGCCATCAAACACGTTCCCCAAAAACTCAAAGAAATGCACGCCACGCTCAAGCTAAAAAGCGCGCCCAAAATCAAGATCGGCCCGCACTGTTCCCACCCCTACGCCTGCCCCATGACTACAACCTGCTGGGCCTTTTTGCCCGAGCATAACGTATTTGATCTTTATTGCGATCGTGGTGGAAAAAAGGCATCCATGCTGATGGATGCTGGCATTACGAGTTTGGCGGACATCCCGACAGACTTTAAGCTGACCGACAACCAAAAGGTGCAGTTCCGCGCCGCCACCCAGGGCAGACCCCAGGTCAACAAAACCGGCATTCGTGAATTTTTAAAAAGCATCCGTTACCCGGCCTGTTTTTTAGACTTCGAAACCATCTTTCCGGCCATCCCGGTCATCGACGGTACCCGGCCCTTTCAGCAAATTCCCTTTCAGTACTCGTTGCATGTATTGGCTAAAGCGGGCGCAAAGCCGGAGCACCATGAGTTTCTTTACGATGGATCAGACGACCCGCGGCCGGAACTGATGAAAAAACTTTTCGAATGCCTCGATGGTCGCGGTTCTGTGCTGGCGTTCAACAAACCCTTTGAGTCCGCACGCCTCAAAGAAGCTGCGGAACTTTTGCCGCAATATGCAAAATGGGTGGAGGACGTTCTAAAACGCATGCTGGATCTGATCGTGCCCTTTCGAAATTTTGATTACTACCACCCGGATCAGGGCGGATCGTGTTCAATTAAAAATGTGCTTCCGGCGCTGACCCCTATGCGTTACGACAATCTGGAAATCGCCGAAGGCGGCGCTGCCAGCCGCGAATATCTACGCACGCATTACCTGGGCGAGGCATCCGACAAAAAAGCCGTCCGTAAAAATTTGCTGGCCTACTGCAAGCAAGATACCGAGGCCATGGTGGCGCTCTTAAAAGCGCTGGAAAAACTGGCAGTCTGATGGATCGGCATACTTATCTGCGCATTGTTAAGATCGACAAGCTCATCCGCGAGTTGCGGTATCCCAACCTTGACCGGCTACGCCGGGAACTGGGAGCCTATAGCGTACGCACGCTTGCCCGTGACATTGAGGCACTTAAAGATTCGCTCAATGCCCCGCTTAAGTACAGCCGCAAGTACGGCGGTTATTACTATGCCGACAAAAATTTTCATTTGACCCAGGCGCAGGCCAACCTGACCTCGGATGAGCTGGCCGCATTGCTGCTGGGTTACGACCACATTAAAGATGTGGTTGCAGGCAGCCTTAAACAGTATTTAACGGCGGCCATTGACAAGATCAAACTCTTAACGCCCTCGCAAATCAGCGTGGATGCGCGCCTGCAGCGCCATACGGTTTCTTTTGGATCCATGCCCGTGAACCATTTAAGCAAGGCGCAGGCCTCGATTTTTGGAAAACTGGCCGAAGCCATTACCAGGCCCAGGCAGGTCGAGCTGGTTTATCAGCGCCTGCATGATCGGCGCAGCACGGTGCGTACGGTGGAACCGGTGCATCTGCGTTATGCCTTTGGCGGCTGGTATCTGGTAGCCTACTGCCATCGGCATAAGGAATTGCGGCTGTTCTTTGTCAAAAATATTTCCAGGGCTGGCATTCTTAAAAAGCCTGCGATCCATAAGCAGCCCTTCAATCCCGCCGAATATTTCAAGCACAGTTGGGGTGTCTTTGTGGGTGCGCCGCAGGAGCTTCGTTTGCTTTTCGATTCCGCTGCTGCATACTACGTTGGCGACCGCACCTGGCATCCCAGCCAAAAATTGATCCCGCGTCAGGACGGTGCCCTCGAAATGACACTCACGGTTTCCAGTCTCGAGGAAATCACGCGCTGGATTCTGGGTTTTGGGCCCGGCGTCAGGGTACTGCATCCCGAAAAATTGCGGCAGGACTTAAAAAATCTACTGAAGCTAATGGCACGCAAGCTTTAACCCGGATTATTCACGCATATGAAGCGGACTATTACACACGGGAACCCGCTACGAGTAAAGTATGAATAGTGCGGGTTAAAAGACTCTTTTCACTTTTCACCATTTATTGCGTAAGCTTCCACTCCACCCGTAGCGGACGTACCCCCTCAAGCCAGGTACGTTCAAGCTGCTGTTCACGCACACCCATTTCTTCTTTGCTGCCATCGTTGTAAATGGCTATCAGCCGATAACGGTAAGTGCCAATGCCACGTTTGACATGTTCAGCCGGAAGCACCAACGCATAGCCGTTGGCCTGGTCGGTAGGAAACAGCGGAAAGACTCCAACCTCATAGTAATAGGGTTCAACCTGGTAGGCCTGAACCTCAAATCCTTTGATCTTTTTTTGTTCTTCAGCCACACCGCCCATAATCGAACGGGTTTTAGCCATAAAGGTAGGATCCACAAAAAAACGAGTCACGTGCACCGGACCAAATTCCGGACGCTCAAGCAGCATTTGAAAATCATAAGCTCCTCCTACGTTTTGCCATAAGAGACACGCCAATGCCACCCATAAATAAGGTTTACATGTGCGAAACATAATAAAATCTAAATTCCCTTTACAGGGTTAGATTAAACAAAACCAGGGGTGAGGCTTATTTGCCCTAAAATTTACTGGGTTTCATTTAGTGCCTATGACGGGAATAGAAAACCATGGTCAGTTGCGACCCCAATGTCAGCTTTAGATCACAAGGCAAATGTCTGCCTTACGACAAAAGCAGAGACTTAAGAAATGCCGGAAATCCCAGTAATCGCGGCGCTTGGGAAGCCATTGATAAACTCACCTGGAACACCGAAACATCCAAGGCCGATTGGAATACTGTTCCGGCTGCCAATCTGGTGCAATATCTGCAACACAGCTTTAAAGCCGCCCTGCCCTATTTAGAAGTGGCCGGTGTTGTTTCAGAAGCAGCCGGTTTTTCTCCGTACTTTGTTCCGGCCATTTTTTTGCAAGAATCAGGCGGACAGGTCGAAGGCCATATCGACGGCCCCATGCAAATGAACCCCGACACCACACGCATGCTGATCGAAAAATACAATGTTCCCGAAAGCACAGAACATGCTTGGGTTGAAGATTTTTTTCAAACCTACAATGCCCATGCTCCCACGCAATTTGTTTACGCACAGGGCTCCGAACAAGATATTTCCTGGCTTGATCGTACGTCTTTACCAGACGCCCTGATCCTGGCTGCCCTGTATTTGCATGATGTTGCCAGCACAGCCCCGTATGCAAATTTTGAACATGTCCCCGAACCCGGTCAAAGCCACCTGGAACCCGCCTTGATTCTGGCCTACAACGCTGGCCCCAACCGCGCCAAAGACTGGCTGGTTGAAACCGGAATCCAAAAATCACGCATCAGCAGTCAGACCTCCAAGGCGTACCTGCACCGCGTGTTTCAGGGTTTGATGCCCATTTTACAAAAGGTCGGCGCGGAACACGGGCTGAATTGGGAAGCGACACCATGATAAAATCTGCATTGCGTGTCCCTCATCGAACTTAAAGACATCTCTAAGGAATATCCCCTGGGCAATACCAGCGTCAGGGCCCTGCGGGGCGTGAGCATGGTTATCGAAAAAGGTGCCTTTATGTCTATCGTGGGTCCTTCGGGTAGCGGCAAAACGACCTTACTCAATTTAATGGGCTGCGTCGACCAACCCACGGCTGGTACGCTGTTGGTCGACGGGCAGGATGTTTCAAAATTAAACGACAAAGACCTGACTCGGCTGCGCCTTTATAAGATTGGCTTTATCTTTCAATCGTTTAACCTGATTCCGGTACTTTCGGTTTTAGAAAATGTTGAGTTTCCGCTGCTGCTGATGCATTCTGGCAAACCCTCTGAAATCCGCGAACGTGCCAAGACCATGTTGCGCCATGTGCAAATGGAAAGCCACATGCAGCATCGCCCCTCGGAACTTTCGGGCGGCCAACGTCAGCGTGTGGCCATTGCCCGTGCCCTGGTAACCCAGCCGCAACTTGTGCTGGCAGACGAGCCCACGGCCAACCTGGATTCCGAAACCGGCAACGCTATCCTCTCGCTGATGCAGCGTTTAAACGAAGAGCAAGGCACCACTTTTATTTTTTCCACCCATGATCCGGAAGTACTCAAATACGCCCGCAACATTGTCAAAATTAGGGATGGTCTGCTGATCACCTAGAAAGTATGGGTCTTATTTTCCGTATCGCCTGGCGCAATATTTTTCGACACAAGGGCAAGACCCTTGTAATCGGTTTCATTTTGTTTTTAGGATCGCTGGTGCTGACCGTAGGCAATGGCATTATTACCGGACTTAATGAGGGTTTACAAAAAAACGTGGTCGAAGGCTTTAGCGGTGATGTCATTCTTGCCGCTGACAAGCAGATCAATGAATCTGTATTGGCCAGCATGTCCGGACAAACCCTGGAGTCCATTACCGCTTACCCAACCCTCAAGCCAAAGTTGCTTGCGCTGCCTTATATTCAAAAGATCTTGCCCGTGGTAGTGGGTTATGTTTGGGTGCTGAATGAATCCGGTCAGCCCGTGGATCATTATTTGCTGGGGGTTAACTTTAACGCTTACCGCAATTTTTACGGCGAAAATTTAGCTGTGCTTGAAGGAAGCTACCCAGACGCTGGCCAGCAGGGTGTGCTTTTAAGCAGCACCATCCGCGAACGTATTTATGACTTTTCTGGATTTTGGGCTATTCCTAAAGGACAGGCGCTTAACACCCATCATCTAAGCCCTGCCGCCAGACAGGATGGCGACAAGTTAAGGCTAAGTCAGCAGTTGGTGTTTTTAGGGTTAAGCCAAAAAAACGCCAGCTTGGATATTCCGAGCGAAGTTTTAGGCGTATTTAAGTTTAAAGAACTCAATAAACTGCTGGGGTTTTACAGCCTGCTTGATATAGAGTCGCTGCGCGAATGTGTGGGCTATTTCAATGCCGAAACCAAAAAGGTGGCCCCTACCACGGCCCAATCCAAATTGCTCGAAGCGGAAGCGGGCACGCTAGAAGAATCTTTTGATTTTGATACTGGCGCAACTTTAAGCGGAGGCAAACCTCTATCCAAGGAACTTTTTACAGTTCAGAAAACTGTTTCCAAAACCCCTGCTGCAAACTGGGAGGACGGCACCTTTAACGCCATCATGGTTAAGCTGAAGCCCGGTTATTCCCCCAAAGAAGCGGTTAAGGAATTGACGGCGTTTTTTAAAAGCGAGCGGATTCCCTTAAAAGCCATCCGCTGGAGTCAGGCCATTGGCATGCTGGGCCAGATGGCACTCATTATGAAAGGCGCGCTGCTGGTTTTTGTCAGCTTTATTTTTTTTGTGGCGGTCATCATCATTATGAATACTTTAAGCATTGCCGCCATGGAACGGATCACCGAAATCGGCATGATGCGCGCCGTGGGTGCCCCGCGTGCTTTTGTGTCAAACATGTTTGTGGCCGAAACAGGCATTCTGGCGGCTTTTTTTGGTGGCCTGGGAATTTTGGCCGGAAGCTTGCTGGTACGGCTGCTGGCCATGCTGCACCTGTCCACGCAAAATGAAATTCTGCAAATCTTTTACGGAGGCGACACTTTTCAACCCCGGCTGGATCTGGTCGATCTACTGCTCTGCGCCATCTTGCTGTGTTTTGTGACTTTTTTAGCGGTGCTGTACCCGGTGTCTGTGGCGCGTAAAATTACGCCTCTCGACGCCATGTCGCGCGATTGAGGGTCAAGTGAAAACCCTTGTATTTTTGGCATTCCGAAATTTTCTGCGGCAACGGCGGCGTAATTTGCTGCTGGGCAGTGCCATTGCCTTTGGCATCATGGTACTGACCGTTTCATTTGCCTTTACCGAGGGCCTGACCGACACGATCTTAAATCGCATCGTGATTTACATGTCCGGCCACGTACAGGTTAACGTGGTAGAACAGGGTCGTTTTATGTCGCCGGTCATCCGCGACAAGGCCCGTTTCCTGGATGCTATTCACAAGAACGTTGACGGCATTATGCGGGTTGAGGAATCGACCGGCACCCTGGCCCGTGCGGTAGGCAACGGCAAAGGTGACTATGTGTACCTGGTGGGCCTGGAAATTAATCAGAAATTTACTGAATCTTTTGTGCTTAACACAGGCAGCTACAACGACTTTATCCACCCCAGTTATCCAAACCCAGTGTTGCTTTCAGAACAAAAGGCCAAAGGTCTTAAAGTAAAAGTGGGCGACGCCATCCATCTGCGTTTTCAAAATATCTATGGCCAGAGCAACACCGCCACGCTGGTAGTAGCCGCCATCATGAAAAGCCAAAATGTGTGGATGGACTGGGCCATCTTTATGCCCCAAAACGATTTTAAGGCCATCATGGGTTACCGACCACACGAAACGGGCGCCTTGCGTGTGCTGCTTAAAAAACCCAAACTCGCTCCCGCGCAAGCGGATCACCTGTGGCAAGCACTTAAGCCCCAGCCTGCGTATATTGCCGCAAATCTTGTGGGCACGTCTGTAGCCGTGGCACCTTTTGCGCTGGAGGCTTCGACAAACCATGTACTTAAACATTTTCCAGTATCAGATGCGCACTGGTCGCCTGAATCAAAAGGATGTCTGTTAAGTTCCCTGCTGGCCGCCCGTCTGCAAAAACATCCTGGAGACTTGCTCACGTTAAGTTACCAAGCTAAATTTCAGACCGAGCCTGCTTTATTTACCCTGCCCGTGGCTGCCGTGGTTGATTTTCCGCCCACACTGTCGGGTGATTTGATTTTTATGAACAATGAAGATTTTTTTAAAGTTTATAACTACCAGCTTCCGGCCAACACAGCCCCTCTAAAACAATGGCTCCCGGCATCGTCCGGTGAAATCGCGAGACTGGTTGCGCCCGAGTGGACGCTGCTTGAGCGCACCCACAACTATGATGGCTTTGACAAAAAAATGAAGTCCATCATGAAGTTTCCGCAAGCCGAACCCATTACCGATGTGGCCACCATGTATGAGGTAGCCAGCCAGGTGGTGGCCATGGAAGGCGTGCTTAATGCGGCCGCGCTCATTGGCGCTTCGGTGCTGCTCTTTATTATCATGGTGGGCGTGCTTAATTCTTTGCGCATGACCATCCGCGAACGCGTGCAAGAAATTGGCGCCATGCGCGCCATCGGAATTCAACGTTCGCAAGTAAAATGGCTTTTTTTATGGGAGGCTTTTTTCCTGGCTATTTTTGGCTGGACGGCCGGCATCCTGGTATCCGCAGTGATTATTAAACTGCTGATGCTGATTCAATTTGGCGTCGATAACCCGCTTAACATGATCATGGTCGACCGGCGCTTGTATTTTATTCCGACTTTCTGGCACGCGGCGCAAAATCTGATCTTGTTGCTGGTATTCATGTTGGGCGCCGCTTATTTGCCTGCCCGGCAGGCCGCCAACTTAAGTCCGGCCTCGGCCTTTGGGCACGCGAAAGGATAACGTATGCAGTCACCTCGTATGAAACTATGGCTGGTCCTGGTTTTAATCCTCTTTACACACATAAAAGCCTCGGCCACAGACGTGGTCGTGAAAGACGTCTTGCGTACCCTCGACGGCCTGCGCAAGATTCACGAGGACGTGACTGCCAAAGTACAGATGGCCATGCGCGATGCCGAACAAGGCGATAAATTGATCGAGGCCGTCTACTTTGCCAAGGATTTGGATGACACCTTTTTAATGGTGATGACCAAGCCCGAGTCTGAAAAAGGCAACGGCTACTTAAAATCCGGAAAAAACTTTTGGATGTACCGGCGCAACACCCGCACCTTTCAGCACGTGGGTCGTTCCGAAAGTATTTCTGGAACAGACGCCAACGCCGGAGATTTTGAAGCGCCCAAGTACGAGCTGCAATACACCGCCGCCAAGGAGCCTGATGGCAAGGAGCGGGTAAGCGAAGAACTGTTGAGCAAGGTTCCTGTTTACAAAATAGAAATCGTTTCGTCCGTGCCCGATGTGGATTACCCAAAAAAAATCTTGTGGGTGCGTCAAGATAATTACCTGCCCCTTAAAGAACAAAGCTTTAGCCTGTCAGGAACCTTGATGAACACGCAGTACTACCTGAAGTATTCCGAAATCAACGGCCACTACATTGCCGTTAAGCAACTGGTGGTGGACGAATTTGAAAAAGGCAACAAAACCTTGTGGGACATTACGGATATTTCGTTTAAAAAACTTCCGGATGAAACTTTTAGCAAGGCTTACCTGGAAAACCTAAGTAAGTGATTTCCTTTTTAAGATTACTGTCATTAAGCCTTGTCACCTTTTTCGTTCTGGTCTCCCCTGCTTGTGGTGAAAACCTACTCGACCAAGTACCCGATGAATCGGCCTTGTTTGCGGACGAGTCTAGCCTGGTCACAAGCGCCAACCCCGGTGAAATTGCGGTTTTTGGCGACCAGCACTCGGTGGCTTTTTCGGGCAGGCTAGACTCCTTTAGCACCTATGGTGTTAATCGTCAGTGGCTGGCGGGCACTGGATCTTTTGCAAGCAATGTTCTTTTGACTTACACCCAAGCCGACTTGTTTTTAGATGTGCGCCTGCCCAAGGGTGTTAAAGCCTTTGCCGATGTCAGTCTGACCAATCTGCCAGCGGCTGTTTCCACCGCCAGCGCCAGTACGGTGGCCTTTGATATTAAGGAAATGTTCATCGATTTTAACCTGGATCGCAGCATCTACGTGCGCACTGGCAAACAATTTATACAATGGGGTCGGGCTTACTTTTGGAACCCGGTTGATTTTATCAACCGGGAACAGCGCAACTTTTTTAACCTGAATGCTGTGCGTTCGGGCGTCTACGGCGTCCGTGTCCACGCCCCTTTTGGACAAGATCATAATGCTTACTTGTTTATAGATATGACCAACGCCAACAATTTGGATGACTTTGCCTTTTTAGCCCGTGCCGACTGGCTGATGGGAGCAACCGAAATTGGCAGTTCGGTATGGGGCGCTAATCAAAAAACATTTAGTTATGGATTGGATTTTTCTAGCCCTCTCTGGGGCTTTGATGGCAGCGGTGAACTGGTCTTATCCTATGGCTCCAATCAAAACAAGATCGTTGAGTCTGGCAGCTCATTGGTGTTGGCTTCAACTCAAGGACAATGGATCCCTGTTGCGGTCCTGGGTCTTTCGCGGCAGTTGCACTGGGAGCGCCCCAACCGCATTAATCTGCGCGCTGAATTGTTTTATAACGGCGATGGTTATGGCGACAATATTCTTTTACGTGCCGATAAAAAAGCCCTGTTGATTGCCAGCGGCTTGTACCGGGCCAATTATCTTTCAAAATTATACGGAGCTGCTTTTGTTTCGGTGTCGGAATTTCCGGGGCGCTCAAGCAGCCTGTCGTTCAATCTTATTCAAAATGCCATCGATGGTTCGGGCATTGCTGTCCTCGGTTTAAACCAAAGTATCACGGACGGCTTCCAGATGAGTCCCAGCCTGGCCCTGTATTACGGCGATGCCAGTTCAGAATATCTATTAAGCGGTTACAGTCTGGCGTTCATTGTGCAGGCATTGCTAACTTTTTAAACTGCAATTAATTTTTACTGGCAGCGATAAATTCCTGTGTTAGCCCATAAGCACCTGGCCACCGTTTGGCACGACGAGACCCATTTTAGCGTGCAAGCCATGAACCGTTGGGCCAGGGAAATTGAGGATCATTATGGAAGGTGGCACCCGCAGCGAAACCTGGTTTTGCCTAAACTCTTTTACCTTGTGCGTCACGGACAGTCCGACCACAATTTGTTTTCAGAATATTTTGTTCCCGCCAGACCGCTTGATGAGATGCCCGGTATGGATAACTCTCCGCTGACACCCGAAGGCGTACGCGAAGCTGTTTTGGGTGGTGAGAAATTTGCGCGCCTGGGTTTGGCTCCTCCACAGCTTGTCATCCTTACCGGATTGGACCGCACGCATGAAACTGCCTATCACTACTTAACCGCTGCCGGCATTACACATTCCAAAATTATCATCGACGAAGCCTTTAACGAATGCGACGCCGGCTATCAACATTATTTTGGCCAGTCAGGCCTGCATCACATTCTGCCTGGCTATGCCCGGTTGCTCGAGCGTACCCAGCGCAGCAGTCCGGAATACCGTCGCCCTCTGGCCGGACAATCGCTGTATGACCACCGTATGCAGCTTAATCATGCCTTGGAACACTTGCAGGATTTTGGTGCCAAGCGCGTGATGCTTTTTGCCCATTCCACCACCCTGCGGCAACTATTGGCCATGCTATGGGGCCAGACCCTGGCGGACTTTTATTTTTTTCACAACCATTTTTGGTTTCCGAACGCCGGGCTTACTGCCATCAAAGGCCCGTTGCGTGGCGGACTAGCCCGCCTGCTGGGTTGGGATGCGCTGGTTTACGGAAACGAAAAGGATTTTAAGCAAAATCCATTTGCCCCCTTAACCCTGGAGTCACTTGCGCAGCGTTTTAAAGACCGGCCTTTTTTTGCTTATCCACTGCTCAATCATATCTGGTCGCAAAATACGTCCGGACACTCCGAAATTTTTCTAGCGTCCTTAAGGGATGCCGAAGAACTCATCGGCAAGATTGAAGGTCATTTTTCAAAAGAAAAATATCCACAAGTCTGGCAGGCCATTCAATTTATGTTGTCGGTGCATGCGCGTGACTTAAAACATGGCGGCGAAAGCTACGTGCTGCATCCACTTGAAGTCGCGCTAACACTGATTGAAACCCTGGGCATTGACGAGCCAGAACTGGTGATTGCAGCACTTTTGCACGACACCCATGAAGACCATCCAGATCCTGCATCGCTTGATACGATAGAAACCTTGTTTGGCAAACGGGTAGCCAAAATTGTTGCCGCTGTAAGCAACCCCCCAAAAGACCCTGTGGCCAAAACTGCCCTGTCTAAAAAGGAGCAAAAGCATCGCCGCATTAATGATTACTTTTTACATGTACGCCATGTGATTCAGGATTCCGATGTTTTGGTGGTAAAACTTTCAGACAACCTCAACAACGCCCAGCGCCTGGTGCTTGGCTCTGCCGACGACCCACACTACGATTACCTGGCAAACAAATACATAGACTTGATACCTCTGTACCTAAAAGCTTTGCGTAGTAATCCGCTATTAATCAAAAAAAACTATGCAGAACTTGTCGCGCTGTTGGAACGACTGGCCGTTGAACTGGCCGAAAGGGCACCGCGCTGGGAGTTTTATCCGGTGATTAAGTAGGGGACATTCATGAATGTCCCCTACTTTCAACTAAAAACGGAACTTGTTCCAAATATTGTTCGCGCCTGATTTTAGGAAAAAAGGGTGAATGCCGATATTCTTCGGGGTTGCGGATTGCCAATAATTCCATAAATTTTTCCGCAAATATTTGGCTAAAAATAGTGGCGCCCTTGCGGTTGAGATGAAACACATCGCTATAATTTCTGGGGTCACAAAACTCACTATAATCTGACTCAAATAGTTCAATCATAGGAACATTCATAATTTGGGCTAGCTCACGGGTTAAAAGTAAATTGCGCTGTTCAATTGCATTCAGCTTAAAATCATTGGATTGCCGATAGGCTGGGCCAATGCACAAAATGATATGGATGCCGTTTTCCTGGGATCGTTTAATAAAATCAACAAATACTTCAATGGCATAGGCATCTAATTCAGGTTCTAATGCGAGTGCTGGAAGTGCTTTGGAACTTGGTGACAACATACCAAGCTGTGGAATGAATCCATTTTTGCTTTCAGGCAATTGTCCCATGGCCTGACGTAAGATCGGCACCATACTGCGGTTGTATCGGTAAGCAACAATATGTGTATATTTTGCAAGTGCAAATTGCAGTCCAATATACTCTTTCAATGGCAAGGTCACAGCGTATTCTTTTAGTTTTCCCAGAACTTCTTGATAGCAACTCAACTCATTTTGGTACGGCAAAAACGCGCTTATATCAGGCAGTATACGTTGTTCAATATTGCGATGTTCAAATTCGTTGAGAGAAATGTTGATGACGTAATACTTGGCATGATGATGTCGCTCAATCAGCGTGGCTGCCATGCTGTAGTACAGCATATACCGGGCTGGGAGGCCTCCGTTAAACACCGTTTGGCCGGTTACTTTTTGAATAATATCCGGGTCGTAGAAACTTTGGGCGCGCGAGTCGCCAAACACATAAATATCCGCTTCAGACTTGGCTGCCAGGTGTGCCATGTTGCCCGAATACTCATCGAATATGAGAGCACGTTGAAAAAGAGGGTGGAGTAAAAATTTTAAACTGTGGTCGAGGGTAAAAAGACCGACGATAAATAAAATTCCCCGTGCCATAAAACCCAGCGTGGTCTTCCATTCACCAAACAGGCTTTTCTTGGCATTAAAAGACCCGGTCCGCCCACCCAGGGCCATTTTTTTAATACGTTTCTCTTTCACGTTGTGCTAAAAAAGTTGCGGGTTAAATTTCTTCCGTCATCACGCGTCCAATAGCCACCACCTGGTCGCCTTCGTCAACGCGCTGCACACGCACGCCCATGGCCTGGCGGCCCTGGACCGAGATATTGCCGATTTTTTGGCGCGACACGGTTCCGTTTTCGGTGATGACTAAAAGCTCATCGCCTGTTTTTACCACGCGCGCGGCGGCCACCTTGTCCTTGCCCTTTAAAGTAATCAAACGCACACCCTGGCCCCCGCGGCCTTGGGCACGGTATTCGGATATCGGCGTGTTTTTGCCGCGCCCGCTTGAGGTAATGACAAAAAACTGCGACTTGTCTTCGACGATGTCCATGGATACCACTTGATCGTCTTTTTTAAGTTTTATTCCACGCACACCCCGCGCATTGCGGCCCATTTGGCGCACGTCTTTTTCGGCAAAACGAATGACCATGCCGCCATAGCTTGCCAAAAACACGTCACGATCGCCGGTAGACTTGGACACAAAAAGGAGTTCGTCGTTTTGGTCGAGCGTAATGGCCGTGATACCCACATTGCGCAGATTGCGAAAATCATTGACTGATACTTTTTTAACGGTGCCCATACGCGTGGCCATCACCAATAATGTTTTTTCATCTTCAAAGTTATCCACCGCCGCCGCCGCCGTGACACGCTCGTCTTTTTTAAGCTGCAGCACGTTTGCCAGCGAAATGCCCTTGCTCTGACGGCTGGCATCGGGCACGTCATAGACCTTAAAGCGGTAGGCTTTGCCCCAATTGGTAAAGCACAAAAGATAACTATGCGTCGACGTAATAAAAAGCTTTTCAATGATGTCTTCTTCACGCGTGGCCATGGCATTGACACCGCGTCCGCCACGCAACTGGCTGCGAAACGCGTCAATCGGCAGGCGTTTGACAAAGCCTTGCTTGGTCATAATCACGGCCACTGTTTCTTCTTCGACCAGTTCATCCATCGACAGCTCGCGCGCTTCTTCGGCAAAACCGGTGCGCCGCTTGTCACCATAACGTTCTTTGAGTTCGGCCAGTTCGCTCACGATGATTTTAAGCACACGCTCTTTGCGCTTTAAGATGTCTTGCAAATCCTTGATTTTGTCAGACAGTTCTTTATGTTCTTTTTCTAGGTTGTCGATTTCAAGGCTGGTGAGTTTTGCAAGGCGCATATCCAAAATGGCATTGGATTGAATTTCACTAAGCTTAAACTGTTTCATCAGCGCTTCGCGCGCTTCAGCCGTATCTTTGGACTTGCGGATAATCTTAATAACGGCGTCGATGTTTTGTACCGCAATGCGCAAACCTTCGACAATATGCATGCGCTCTTCGGCCTTGCGCAGGTCAAACTGGGTACGCCGCGTAATGACTTGTACGCGGTGGTCGCGGTAACGCTCGAGCATTTGTTTTAGGTTCAGCTGCCGCGGCACCCCGTCGTCGAGGGCAATAAAATTACAACTAAATGTGTTCTGAAGCGGTGTGTGCTTGTAGAGCTGGTTTAAAACAATTTCCGGGCTAGAGTCACGCTTAACTTCGATATAAATGCGCATACCCTTGCGGTCAGATTCGTCGCGCAAGTCGCCCACGCCTTTAAGTTTTTTCTCGTTGACCAGTTCAGCGATTTTTATGATCAGCGATGCCTTGTTAACTTGATATGGAATTTCGGTGATCACAATAGCTTGCTTGTCGCCTTTTTTACTTTCTTCTACTTTACTGACTCCCCGCAAGATCACCTTGCCGCGTCCAGTGGCGTAAGCCTCTTTAAGGCCTGCGCGCCCGCAAATCACCCCGCCCGTCGGAAAATCCGGGCCTTTGATGTGTTTTAACAGTTCTTTGATTTCAATATCTGAATTGTCAATCAGGGCTTGAATTGCGTCGATCACTTCAGATAAATTATGCGGCGGAATACTGGTGGCCATGCCTACGGCAATACCCGACGTGCCATTGACCAACAGGGCCGGTAAGCGTCCCGGCAACACCGTAGGCTCTTGCAGCGACTCATCAAAATTTGGCACAAAATCGACCGTTTCTTTGCGGATGTCATCGAGCATTTCCATGCCGATACGGTGCATGCGCGCTTCGGTATAACGCATGGCTGCGGCATTATCGCCGTCTACCGAGCCAAAGTTACCTTGACCATCGATCAGCGGGTAACGCAGCGAAAAATTTTGGGCCATGCGCACCAGACTGTCGTACACCGCCGTATCGCCATGCGGGTGATATTTGCCCAGCACTTCGCCCACAATACGGGCGCTTTTTTTATACGGCTTGTCGGCGGTAAAACCTTGTTCATGCATGGCATACAAGATTCGCCGATGCACCGGTTTAAGGCCGTCACGTACATCCGGAAGGGCCCGGCCCACCAGCACCGACATGGAGTAATTCATGTAGGAGGTACGAATTTCATCCGTAATATCAATAGCCTTTAAGTTACGATCCTTAAAAAGATCGGATTGTTTTTCAGCCATGGTTATATGTCAATCCAGCGCACGTTTTTGGCGTGTCGCTCAATAAATTCACGGCGGGCTTCTACGTTGGTGCCCATTAAAAGCGAAAATAGTTCATCGGCTTTTTCAGCGTCTTCTAACAGCACCTTTAAAAAGGTGCGGCTTTGCGGATCCATGGTTGTCTCCCAAAGCTGATCCGGATTCATTTCTCCCAAGCCTTTGTAACGTTGCACCGTATAGCCGCCAATCTTTTGGGTGCCATCTTCAGAAACACGCCGCGCGATTTCTTTTTCATCGCCTTTGGCGCCCCCTGAAAGGGCTTTGGCCAGCTCGCCTTCGGTCCAGGCATATTGTTTGGAGTTGCCTTTTTTAACCAGGTACAGTGGCGGCTGCGCAATGTAAAGCGCCCCGGCTTGAATCACCTCCTTGGCATAACGGAAAAAGAATGTCAGCAGCAAGGTGCGAATATGCGCCCCGTCTACGTCGGCATCGGTCATGATTACAATCTTGTGATAGCGCAACTTTGCGAGCACCTTTTGTGGATCAAACACCGCGTTTTCTTCTTCAACCGATTCTGCCGTGGCCGCATAAAGCTTTGGAATACTTTCGGGACCAATGGCCGTAATTAGGTTTTTAATTTCTTCATTAGCCAGCATTTTGTCGATACGCGCTTTTTCAACGTTTAAGATTTTTCCGCGCAGCGGCAGAATGGCCTGAAAATGCCGGTCACGGCCTTGCTTGGCCGAACCGCCGGCACTGTCACCTTCGACAATATAGAGTTCGCTTTCGCCCGGATCTTTGGAACTACAGTCGGCCAGCTTGCCTGGCAGCGAAAAACCGTCCAGAGCTCCTTTACGCCGCGCCAGATCCTGAGCCTTGCGCGTGGCAATACGCACCCGCATGGCATCAATACATTTTAAACAGATGGCCTTGCCCACATTGGGGTCGCGTTCGATATAGTTCGTAAGCGCTTCGTCGACCACCGAGTCTACCAGGCCGCGGATCTCGCCGTTGCCTAACTTGCTCTTGGTCTGTCCTTCGAATTGCGGATTTGAAAGACGCACGCTGATGACCGCTGTCAATCCCTCGCGCACATCATTGCCGCTAAAGTTTTCGTCTTTTTCTTTAAGAATGTCGTACTTGCGGGCAAAATTGTTTAAGGTGCGCGTCAGCGCAGAACGAAAGCCAAACAAGTGCGTACCACCTTCGGACGTGCGGATATTGTTGGCAAAACTAAAGACCTGCTCGTCATAATAATCGCCCACATATTGCACCGCGACTTCAACCTGTACGTTGTTGCGATCACGCTGGACATATATGGGCGGTTTAAAAATGGGTGTCTTGTTGCTGTTGATGTGTTCTACGTAACTTTGAATTCCACCTTCGTAGCAGAAGGTTTCTTGAGCAGGCTGCGCGCCGCGCTCGTCGCGAAAGGTAATCTTAAGACCCTTGTTAAGATAAGCCTGCTCACGCAAGCGGTGCATGAGCACATCATAGTTGTGATCGGTTTCCTCAAAAATTTGCGGATCTGGTTTGTAACGAATGATGGTACCGACACGCTTGAGACCTGTTTTTTTGAGGTTGCCCATTTTCTTAACGGGCGTGCCGCGCAAATACTTGTTGGTGTATTGCTGGCCATCGCGATGGACTTCGACTTCGAACCATTCCGACAGGGCGTTAACGCAGCTGGCACCCACTCCGTGCAAACCGCCCGAAACCTTATATCCAGAACTGCCAAATTTGCCGCCCGCATGCAGGGTGGTTAGAACCACTTCCACGGCCGGAAGTTTTTTCTCTTTATGCATGTCAAAGGGTATGCCACGACCATTGTCTTCGACCCTAATGATCTCGCCTTGTTCGATTACGACCAATATTTCTGTACAGAAGCCTGCCAAGGCCTCGTCCACAGAGTTATCCACAACTTCATAGACAAGATGATGTAAGCCGTTACGATTGGTTGAGCCAATGTACATGGCCGGACGGCGCCTAACCGCTTCTAGGCCTTCGAGCACCTTAATTTCACTGGCATTATACGTAGAACTTTTGGGTTCTTCAGTTAAAGTCGCTTTAACCATGGTCTGCTATTTCACTGGTCTTTCTTATTTAAAAAGGGCATCAAAACGCCAACTTCCCAAGGCCCCTCTGACATCCTGTGGGGATAAATTATCGGGCCTGCGCGCAAGCTTAATTGTAGCATATAAAACCGCTATTTTTCTTGCTTTTTCGCGTCCCAAAGGACTGCTGCCATTTCTCGAAAATTCAAAGCGCCAGCGGTCTAAATCATCCTTTAAACGGTGCATCATGTTGCGCCTGATTTCAGAAAAATCATCTGCTGTCAGGGTCGCCTTGGGATAGTATTTAATGTACTGCTCCCAGTTCAGCCACGGTGCTTCTAAAAACAGGGCCGCAAGTTTGGATTTTTCACGTTCGTACTGGCTATTGCGGCACAAAGCGCATTCCGCCGTCTCTGATAAAAATCCACAGTGCCGACAGGGTTGCTTTGGGATACTAACGCTGGCATCTTCGGTTTTTTCAACTCCTTGAACCAGAG
Source organism: bacterium (assembly GCA_023249225.1). GTDB lineage: Bacteria > Margulisbacteria > Marinamargulisbacteria > JAHFDA01 > JAHFDA01 > JAHFDA01. The sequence goes on along the minus strand of JAHFDA010000026.1, from coordinate 19,625 downwards.
AGACACTTTGTAGAAAGCGGATATCTTTTACTCGCGCGTAGCGGCTGTCGAGCTCGCTCAACTTGCCAAGGATGTGCTGCTTTAAAAACAACAGCTCCTGGCCCCAGGCCGGATGTTCAGTGCGTACCCACAGCACCTCGCCTTTAACCTTGTCCGGTTGGCTATGCTCGGACAGTTTTTTTCCGACCAGGCTCTGCCAATGGATTTTGAGCTGTTCCTCTTTAAGCAAGGATCTTAAAACCGGGTCGCTCCCGGAGATCTTTTTTAGGATTTCAAATACAGATTCGGGCCTGGCCATGCTTAACTTGCCGCAACCGGCGTCACATGCGTCAGCGCAATCGTCTGACAAGCTTGTCCCTGATGCGTTAAGCGCTGGAGTGCCTCGGGTGCTTGTGTGCCGGCCCACAGCACCTGGCGCTCGCGCGCGACCCATGCCAACACCTTAAATTGCCGCGCACTTTCAAGTTCGTGCAGGGCCTCATCAATCATGACGATGGCTTTTTCGCCCGCTTTGTGTTCGACCCACAATAACTCGGCCAGCTTTAGCGCCACCGCTGCCGCCCGCAATTCGCCCTGCGAAGCCGTGTCACGAAAAGAGCGTCCATCCAAAATCCGCAGCCGCAGATCATCGCGGTGCGGGCCTGACTCCATCAATCCGACGCTCGCTTGTTCAAAGCTACGTTCACAAGCCTGGGCATAAGTATCAAAGCCGGGCCCTGCCTCGGCAAGGTTGGACTGCACCGCACTTTTATATTCGAGTACGGGCGCATCTTTAAGCATCAGCAAATCTTTAATAAGTTCATCAAAGGCTGTCCGGATGTCTGCCACAAAGGCCAGGCGTTTGCAGGTGAGCACAAAGCCCTCGTTGATCAGCGTGGGCACAAAACTGCGTGCCGTGAGTGGGCTTTGCGCCAAGGCTAGAGTACGCTGGCGCCGCGCACGTTGATAACGGACCAGGGCATAAAGATATTCTGGGTCCCATTGGGACAAAACCGTGTCCAAAAACTTACGCCGCAGCCGAGGTGAGCCTGAAAACAGGGCAATATCTTCTGGCCCCAGATAAAGCAGGGGAACTTTTCCGAGCAAAGCACTCAAGCGCCCCACAGGCTTGCCATTTAATAAAACCTTTTCGACACCCGCCAAGCCCAGTTCTACCGCCACCTGGGTCGAAAAACTACGGCTATTGGTAAAGATTGCCGCCAGCCTGCTGTGCCGTTCACCCCATTTAACAACATGCCGGTATTCGAGCGCTTCCTGCAACATGCGTCCTCGCGCTAAAAACGAAATACCTTCAAGAACATTGGTTTTTCCGACCCCATTAGGCCCTGTGAGCAATACAAGACCATCGCGAAACTCTTTTGAAAATTGTGTAAAGTTTCGAAAGGCGTTTAACTCAATGCTTTCAATAAACACCTAGGCCGTCACCAGCTCCCGTTCAGCTTCGACTGGCTCGGCAGTCTTAATGGGCATAATGATATACAGGAACTGATTTTCCTGGCCCTTGGGTCGCAACACACCCGGGGACAAGCGGCGCGATAACTCCAGTTGAATATCTCCCTCTGGCATATTTTTTAGGATCTCTAGCAGCAGGCGCACATTAAAACTAATTTTATTTTTATTGATGCCCTTTACCTCTACTTTAACCATTTCACTGGCATCACCGACTTCGGGCGTATTGGCCGAAAGTAACAGGTGGTCTTCAGAAAGTTCCAGCACAATGATGTTGTTGCTTCTACTGGCCACTACGGAACAACGTTCGGCGGATTCTTGAAAAACCCGGCGTGGCAAACTGATCTTGGTGTCGCTTTGCGCCGGAATAACCAGTTGATAGTCCGGAAACTGCCCTTGAATCAAGCGGCTGACCACCACCACCTGGGCCACTTTGAATACCACAAGATCCGAGGATAGCTCGATCACAACATGCTCCTCATCGGGATAGGCCAATATCAGTTTGAGCGCCTCATTGACTGCCCTTGATGGGATAATCACTTTAAACTTGTCACGCAAGGGCAGCTGTTCTGAACGTAATGCCAGGCGATATCCGTCAGTGGCCACTAATTTAAGACCGTTCTCACTTCCTTCAAAAAGAATTCCATTTAAAAACGGCTTACTTTCGTCGGTACTCACTGCAAAAATGGTTTGACGCAGCATGGACACCAGCGTGGCAGAAGGTAGCTCACAACGCGTAGGTTGCTTGGGTAGCACCAATTGAGGAAATTCTTCGGCGCCCAAGCCATGCACCACAAATTTGCTTGATGCTGCCTCGACACGAATGTGGTGTTGGGGACTGGACTCAAAAGTAAGTTCTCCGTGGGGAAGCTTAGTGGCAATTCCAGAAATAATTTTAGACGGAGCCAATACCCGGCCAGGTTTTTTTACCTCTGCCTTAAGTTCAACCTGAATTCCCATATCAAGAGAATTTGCTGCCAAAATCAGCGTGTGGTCTGACCGTGCCTCAAGATAAATATTTGAAAGCACGGGAATGGTGCTGCGTTGCGCAACACCACGCTCAACGGTTTGAATCGCATTTGAAAATTCTTCTACCGAGCATTTAAATAACATAAATTTTCCTCCTCATTATTAATTAAACCACCTTACACACAGCAAGGCTTTTAAAGCTTTTTATTTTTTTAATTAGTCGTCATAGTAGTAGAGCCTGTGAATACAGGGATAAGGCAAAATTTGCTTATGGTGATCATAAAAATGACTTTGATGGGTTTGTGTATTAGATTGGTATAAATCCGTTGAGAATGTGGAAAAGTAAGCGGAATAATTAAAGGGCTGATTTGTACACATGTTATTCAGCGGTGCTGTGCTCAAGTCTGTGGATAATGTGGTCGATGATATGTTTAAGGTTTTGGTCGCTCTGCAACTCTTCTTTGATGCGGTCGCAGGCATACATAACGGTGGTGTGATCGCGCCCACCAAAACTATCGCCAATTTTGGGCAAACTGCTTTTGGTAAGTTCCCGGGCCAGATACATAGCCACTTGGCGGGCATGGGCCAGTTCTTTGGTGCGATTTTTTTTGCATAAATCTTCGGTGGTGACACCACATTCTTCGGATACCGCACGCATGATGGCTGGAATGGTGACGGGCTTGCGCTGTGAGGGCTTGAACATGGTTTTAATCGTGTCCATGGTGAATTCCATATCGATGGGGCGCTTGAACAAAGAAGAGCAGGCCAGCAGACGCGTGAGTGCGCCCTCGAGCTCGCGAATATTAGACGGAATTTGGCCGGCCAGATACTCAAGCACATCATTTCCCAAATCAACATTTTCTTGATCAGCTTTCTTTTTAAGAATGGCCATGCGGGTTTCGAGGTCGGGGGGCTGGATATCGACCGTTAAGCCCCACTCAAAACGTGAGCGCAAACGATCTTCGAGCGTAGGGATATCGTGCGAAGGCCGGTCGGAGGAGATCACAATTTGCTTGTTGTTTTCGTAAAGGGTATTAAACGTGTGAAAAAATTCTTCCTGCGTGCGTTCTTTACCGGCGATGAATTGAATGTCGTCAATCAACAAAATGTCGGTGCTGCGGTAAATACTGCGGAATAAATGATTTTGCTTGTCTTTGATGGCATTGATCAGATCGTTGGTAAATTGTTCTGTGCTGACGTAAGTGACTTTTAGTTTGGGGTTAAGCTGCAAGGTTTTTTGTCCAATGGCCTGCATTAGATGGGTTTTGCCCAAGCCGACACCCCCATAAATGAAAAGGGGATTATAAGCGCGCGCAGGTGCTTGAGACACTGCCACAGCAGCAGCATGTGCCATGCGGTTGTTGTTGCCTTCGACATAAGTTTCAAAGGTATATTTGGGGTTGAGATGGGTAGGCGGGTAATTTTGTTGACCGAAATGATGGCCAGCAGCGACAGGCGGTGAAACTGGGTTTCCAGAAACTGAAGGTGCGCTGACCTGGGGACTGATGTACACCTCATCGTCGGACACGAGAGCCGTGGACTTTTGGATATGAAGGTCTATTAACACGGATTGCTGGAGTTTTTCATGAAGAATTTGAAGGATGTGTGACTCACAACGTTCTTTTAGCCATTCTTTTGAAAATGGGTTGGGCACAGCCAGTGCCAGCACTCCATCGGAGTATGAAATAGGCGCAGCAGTTGCTAGAAAAGTTTCATAACCAGGCATAGAAAGGCGTTCTTTGAGTCCTTCGGTGATGATAGACCATACTTGTTCGATTTCTGTGGTTACAATAGTCATTTTTGTCCTTCCATACACAGGAAATTTTGGGATATACACAAGTTACGCACACAGAGTAGGTATTCTTTGGATAAGCTGTTTATAACTATGAATTTCCGCATTGCAACAACTAAAGACAGAAGATTTTGTTGTGCAGAGGCCCCCGGCTGTTTCATAGATAATCCACAAATCGTTATGCTTTTAGTGGATAAGTAAACTCAACCCTTTAAAAGCTGACAAAGTGTACTACCGGGATGTTAATTTCTGAATTGCAATTTATCGGCCAAGACCTTCTGTTATACTGATCTACGAATTTCAACGTATTGACAGTGACAACTGGATAATTGATTGAAGGAAGGATGCGCTTATGAAAAGAACTTTTCAGCCTAAATCACGGGCCCGCAAGAAAGTCCATGGTTTTCGCGAACGAATGTCTTCCCCCGGGGGAAGGCGCGTGCTTTCTAGACGTCGTGCCAAAGGCAGAGCCAAGCTTTCCGCCTAAATCTTACCGCTTTTTAAAGTCGCAACGCCTTCTTAAGTCCAAGGAGTTCGCTGAAGTTTTAAAAAGCGGTAAGCGCCAGCGAGGAGCTTACTTTACGGCGGTTTGGCTTCCGGCGTTGGGCGGAGCCAGTCGTTTGGGTGTTGTGGTTTCTCGCAAGCTGGGCAAGGCCAACCGGCGGAACCGCTTAAAACGGATATGCCGTGAATGGTTCCGCAGTTACGGGCGCCAAATGAAAGAGCCGTTAGACCTGGTGATTATTCCCCGGGCCACATTATTGGAGCTTGATTATGAAAAACGGTTACAGGTTTTTGAGATACTACGCCAGCAACTTGGCCAAGATCCTCATTAAGACGGGCATCCGCTTTTATCAGCGCGTGTTTTCACCCTTGCTGGGGCCGCGTTGCCGCTTTTACCCTTCGTGTTCTGATTATGCACTTTTGGCCTACCAAAAGTACGGTTTGCGCCAGGGCACTTACTTTTTTGCACGGCGCTTATTAAAATGTCATCCATACCACTCTGGCGGATATGATCCGGTACCGGATACAGCGAGCGTGACATTAGCATGAACCCGATTACGTTTTTAGTTCAGCATATTATTCTGCCATTGCTTCAGTTTTTGTATGACAACATTTATGCCAATTACGCCGTGGCCATCATTTTGCTTACGGTCATGGTTAAAGTTGTTTTTTTTCCGCTGACACAAAAACAATTCAGCTCCATGAAAAAAATGTCGGCCTTGCAACCCGAGCTCAAGGTGTTGCAAGACAAATACAAAAGCGATCCCAAGCGTATGCAACAGGAAATGATGGCGCTGTACAAGCGGCACCAGGTCAACCCTTTAAGCGGCTGCCTACCGCTGTTGGTGCAAATGCCAGTGCTGATCGCGCTTTTTTATGCCCTGACACACCAGCAGTTTATTAGCCTGGTTCGAACAGAGGGCGTACACGCTTCTTTTTTTTGGATCATGGATCTATCAAGAAAGGATCCGTGGTATGTACTACCGGTATTCATCGGACTCCTGACATGGCTGCCACAGAAGCTGGGAGTTTCTGGACCGGCACCCGAAGGTTCCCAAAAAATGATCATGATGTATATGCCTGTGTTTATGCTGTTTATCAGCATTAATCTTCCGGCGGGCGTATGCCTGTACCTTGCGGTAAGTCAGTTATTAAGCACGGTACAGCAATATTTAGCCATGCGGCCACAGGCTGCTTCTATGCTGCAACCAAGCGGCCGCGCATAACGCGGTTGTTAACGCACAAGGAGGAACAATATGGATAGAGAAGAAAGTTTAACGCCGGAAGAAACACAGCAAATGATGGAATTTTGCCGCGAAAAGCTTGCGACTATTATCGAACGCATGGGTTTTGGCGCCAAGGCAGAAGCGCGCATCAGAGAAGACGGGCATATTTTACTGGAGATTGTGGGCGGAGAAGACCTGGGGCTTTTGATTGGCAAAGAAGGCAATACCCTGCGTGCCTTACAAACGATATTGCGCGTGCTGGTCGTCAAACGTTTTGATAAAAAAGCCATGCTGATCCTAGATGCCGATAACTATTTGCTTAAACGCGAAGAAGCTTTGATTGATACTGCATACGCTGCAGTGGAGCGTGTCGAAAAAACGCTGCGCAAGGTACAGCTTAAGCCCATGAATAGCGTAGAACGCCGGATCATTCACATGACCTTGGCTAATGAAGAAAACGTACATACTTATAGTGTGGGTGAGGGTGCAGACCGCCGAGTGGTGATTGCCCCGGGCAAAGTACGTTCGCAAGAAAGTTTTCGTGATACCGGAGACTATGCCCCCGAAGCCGCAGACGACTCTTACGCTTATTCTTCGGAGTCGCACGGAAATCGTTAGACGCGGGCAGACAAGCGTCTTCGGATTGCTTTAACTCGAAAGGTTTATCATGGGCACCATTGCGGCGATCGCCACTGCGCCCGGTGTGGGGGGCGTGGGAATTATCCGTATTTCAGGGCCCCAGGCCCTGGCCAGCGTTGCGCCCTTTGTTTCAAAGGCCTTACTATCAAAGGTCAAGGCCCAGCCACGCACCATGCTGGGATTTTCATTTGCGGATCCACATGATGGCATGATCCTCGACCAGGGTTTACTGGTTTATTTTAAGGCACCTTTTAGCTATACCGGTGAGGATGTGCTTGAGTTGCATCTGCACGGAAACCCGGTCATTTTGCATAGCATTCTAGGCAAACTTCAGGATACAGGCGTGCGCTTAGCGGCGCCCGGAGAATTTACCCGGCGCGCATTTTTAAACGGTAAAATGGATCTGCTGCAAGCAGAAAGTGTGCAAGCCATGGTCGAAGCGCGCAGCGCAGAGATATTGCGGCGTAGCGTGCGCCAACACCAAGGCTATCTTTCACGTGAGTTAGGCGATATTCGTTCAAGGTTGCTGGAAATGCTGGCGCGTATTGAAGTCAGCCTGGATTACCCCGAAGAGCACTCCACCGACAGTTTGCGTCAAATGTTACTAGAGTGTGTGGATCAATGTGGTGCTGTGCTTAAAGGATTGATGGCGGGCCAATCAAAGGTTTTGCATTTACAGCAGGGGGTACGCGCCGTCATTGCCGGACAGCCAAACGCCGGAAAATCCTCTGTGTTCAATGCACTGTTAGGCGAACACCGGGCGTTGGTTGCTGAAACGCCGGGTACCACGCGCGATCAGGTAGAAGCGGATGTTTTGATCGATGAGTTCAGGCTTAGTCTGGTTGATACGGCCGGATTGCGCCAAGCCGCTGATGTGGTTGAGCAAATGGGCATTGAAAAAACCAAACAGGCGCTGGCAACCGCAAGCGTGGTGCTTTATGTGGTGGATGTATCAAAAGGCATTCAGGACGAAGACCGCGCCTGGATTCAACGTGTGGACGAATACGATATTCCCAGGCTGCTGGTGTTCAATAAACTCGATTTAAGTGTAAGTACCCAAACAAAGGTTGCTTCGGAAGGGATTTTTATCAGCGCCAAAACAGCGAGTGGCCTGGAGACATTAAAATCACGTATTGTGGAATTGGTGCAAAAAAATTATCTTCAAGACACAGGCGCTTATTTATTAAATCAGCGGCAATTAGGACACCTTCAAGCAAGCCTTAACGATTTGAACGTACTCAAAGGAGACTTATCCACAGGCCACCCGATTGATTTGTGGACAATCGGATTAAGATCAGCCGTACAGGCACTTTCCAATATATCTGGAGAAAATGTAACAGAGGCGATTTTAGATAGTATATTTTCTAGGTTTTGTGTTGGAAAATAAGTTAATCCACAACTTATTCACAAGATGAAAAAGACACATATTATCTTTGTATTTTTGTTTCTAGCCATCCTTTCCATGGTTTTTGGTGTTTTTCTATCGCGTCGGCAAAGCCGCACCACGGCCACCTGCCTGGAATGCCATGCCCAGATGCTCGAAGACGACAAGCTTAGCGAAAAGGCCCGTGGAAAAACCGAACTCATTTTTTTTCATTCCACGCATTCTTATTCACAAAAAAATCTTAACTGCGTGGACTGTCATACCCAAGATCCACATGCAGGCGTGCGCCCGGCCGAATCCTATTGTTTAAGCTGCCATACCGGCGAGTCTAACAAAGCCTCTAATGAGTGCATGCTATGCCATGCCAACGCGGAAAAACTGGAACTTTAATCTAACGCTGGGGTTGCTGCGAGCTGAATAGCCTTTTCGCAGCGCGGGCACAAATTTCCTACAAGCTGATCATAGCGCCAGCAGCGCGGGCACTTTTCGCCGGTGGCTTTGGACACAGAGATTTCAGAACCAGCCATACGTTCGACCTGGCTAACAATAAAATATCTTGCCAGCTCGCGTTCTAAAAACTCTGGCAGCAGCGCAGCTGGAAGTTTGACACAAGCTTCCAGCGAGGCACCAATCACTTTTTCGTTGCGTAGTTTTTCAAGGGCAAGATTGACCTGGGCACGTACCCCCAACAAAGCGTCCATGCGCGCAAGCAGCGCAGTATCTGGAGGACACAGGGGGGCGAGCGGAAAGTTTTGCAGGTGTACACTGTCCGGAAACAGGCTTCCGCCAACTTTGGAAAGATCTTCCATCGAATATACCAGCAAGGGTGCCAAAAGGCGGATCAAATTTTGAAACATCAGCGCCATGGCATTTTGTACGCTGCGACGGCTTGCGCTGGCCGGGGCATCGCAGTAAAGACAATCTTTGGTCATGTCAAAATACTGGGCCGAAAGGTCGATGGCGCAAAATTCCTGGATCTTGTGTGCCACCACATGAAACTCGTAGGCAGAATAAGCTTTGAGTGCTTCCTGACGTAAAATTTCAAAACGCTGCAAAATCCACCGGTCAAGTTCCGACCACTGTTGGTAAGGCACCGCATCCCTGGAAAAATCCCAATCGAACAAGTTGGAATGTAAAAACCGCAGCGTGTTGCGCACTTTTTGAAAGGAATCAATGGCTTGCTGAATTAAACCCTGGGACACGCTGACATCGTCACGGAAATTGGTACGCGCCACCCACCAACGCAGAATGTCGGCGCCATATTGCTGGATGACTTTGTTAGGATCGACCACGTTTCCCTTGGATTTGGACATTTTTTCGCCTTTGTCGTCGACGATAAAACCGTGCGTGAGCACAGATTTGTACGGGGGGGCTCCTTTAGCTGCCAGGGCCGCCAGCAGTGAACTTTGAAACCAACCCCGGTGCTGATCCGAGCCTTCGAGGTACATATCTGCCGGCCAGGTGTGGTCAGGGTTCAGAGTGAGTACCGAGTTATGTGATGCGCCCGATTCAAGCCACACATCCATGATGTTGCTGTCTTTGCGAAATTGTGTGGCCTGGCATTTAGAACAATTGAATCCGTCGGGTACAAAATAAGCAGCTTCGTGTTTAAACCAGCTGCCCGAGCCTTCGGCCGCAAAGATGGCGGCAATTTTTTTATTGACTGCGCCGGACACAAAAGCCTCGCCACACGCTTCACAATGCAGAGCCGGAATCGGCACACCCCATGAACGCTGGCGGCTGATGCACCAGTCTGGCCGGTTACCCACCATGGCAGTGATGCGTTTTTGGCCCCAGTCGGGGATCCAAGCTATGTTTGTAATTGCATTCAATGCAGTTTCGCGCAGTGTCCCACTGGCATTCCGGACGGGTTTATCTACAGAAATAAACCACTGTTTTGTTGCCCGAAAGATCACCGGAGAATGACAGCGCCAGCAGTGTGGATAACTGTGGTTTAAAAACAGAAGTTTTACCAGCGTCCCAAGTTCTTCCATTTTCTTGGTGATGGTTTTGTTTGCTTCCCAAACTTTTTGTCCAAGATAAATTTCTTCGCCCGCTTGTGTTTGCGAAACCATTTTTCCGGCATCATCAACGGGCATCACCATGGGCAGCTTGTATTGCTGGCCCACGCGGTAGTCTTCGGCACCATGGCCGGGAGCGATGTGAACTGCACCGGTGCCATCTTCGGCGGTAACGTAATCGGCCAAGACTATTGGGGAAGGGCGATCAAAAAAAGGATGCCGTAACTTAAGACCTTCGAGTTCGTGGCCTTTAAATGTGCGGATCTTTTCGTCAACCACAAGACCCGTAGTGGCGGAGACCTTTTCGAGCAAGTCCTCAAGCGCAATCATATGTTTACTGCCCGACCTAAAAAGCACATATTTAAAATCGGGATGCACTGCTACCGCCACGTTGGCGGGTAAAGTCCATGGGGTAGTGGTCCAAACAAGTAAGGACAGACCCTCTAGCTGGAGAAACCCCCTCTCCTCCAACCCCTCACCTCTTGGGGCGAGGGGTTCTATGGCAAATTTAACGTAAATAGACGGCGACCGATGATCCTCATATTCAATCTCCGCCTCCGCCAGTGCAGTCTGGCACTCGGTACACCAATGAATCGGCTTGCGCCCTTGGTAAAGCAGTCCGTGGTCGGCAATTTCGCCGATCAGTTCTACGATTTTAGATTCGTATTCCGAATTTAAAGTGAGGTAAGGTTTATCCCACTGGCCTAAAATTCCCAAGCGCTTGAATTGCTCACGCTGGATATCAACATAACGCAAGGCATATTCACGACATTTTTCGCGGAACCAGACCACGTCGGAACGTCTGGCCGCTTCGCCGGTTTTTTGCAGTTCCTTGAGCAACTGGGTTTCGATCGGCAGCCCATGACAATCCCAGCCGGGAATGTAAGGCGCGTAATACCCGGCCATGGCTTTGGAACGCACCACAAAGTCTTTGAGAATTTTATTGAGCGCATGGCCAATATGAATATCGCCGTTGGGGTAAGGCGGGCCGTCATGCAAAATGAATTTCGGGTCGTTTTTATGGGCATCGAGGATTTTTTGATATAGCTTGGACTCGAACCATTGTTTTAAAAGTTCGGGTTCGCGCTGCGCAAGCCCCGCCCGCATGGCAATGGAAGTTTTGGGCAGGTTGACGGTATTTTGATATGGATTTTGATTGTCCCCAGCCATAAAACATTATGATTCTAGACGTCTGCCTTAAAAAAGGGAAACCAAAAAACGAATCTCGATTATATTGAAGGAGAATCTGTGCTTGATTAAACGATAAGCTCTGGTTCACCTGACATGCTTACAAAACGCATTGCCGCCGCCAACGAAACCCTGACCGATCCATTAGAATCCAGTCCCGCCGGTGAGGCGGTTTTAAAAAAACCACCCATCAAAAATCCGTGGGAGCGATGCTTCTATAGCGCTTTATACCTTGCCGGACTGACTGCCACTGGGATGTTCATGTTGGAATATTTTCAGGGTTTATACGCGGGAGCGCTATGGATCAAGATCGCGTTGGGTATCAGCGCCAGTCTGGCTGTGGTGGCTCTTCATCTTGTGCTTTCGAAGCTTTTTTTGACTGATTCACGCCATCGCCAGGCACGATCGCTGGCAGCACTGCTGGCCTTTGCGCAATGCTCAAACAAAGACCGTGGCGTTGACGCAAATGCATCGCTTGCGAATATCCAGGCCAATCTGGTGCAAATTGAAATACTTCATTGGGTTTTGCATACGCTTAACGGACGCACCGTAACGCTACGGGCAAATTCGCCCAAAGAATTTTTTAAGTCGCTTTCCAAATGGTTAAGTGATGAACCGGATAAACCCGATGTCACTGGACCGGATGCTCCCACCGATCCGAATTTAAAAAACCCCGAAAGAAATTTTGACTGGCGCCAAACCTGGCTAGGTCGCATTCCCAAAAAAATCCGGCTAGAAAAAATTGGAACAGGTTCGGGCCTGGCGATTACTTCTGATGGCTACATCGTGACCGCAGCGCATGTGCTGCGAGAAGTATTTAATGGAAATGCCTTTGCACAGGTGCGGATCGGACGGCACAGCTTTGAGGTGATCCCTGGGTCGATCAAATACATTAAAGACAAAGACCTGGCCTTATGCCAATGCTGCGTAAGTACCCGTGACTTTCGACCCGCGCGCATATTGTTGCCGTTAGAGGACGACCCCTACAAAAAAGATACACAGGTGCATATTTTTGGTTTCCGCGAGGGCACACGTTATTCTACATTGGGAGCCATTACGGAAAGCAGTTTCAATATCGCCCCTGAAAAAACAGACGAAATTAAAGATGCTTTTAAAACCAATGCCTTAGGCATGAGGGGCTTTAGCGGCGGGGTGCTGGCAAACACGGCCGGCGAATTCATTGGCGTGAATATTTTTGGTTTTTTTGGTGCACTGGAAAACAAGGACCAAGCTCTGGCACACATAGCGGGTTCTAAGATCAGAGGTGTTTTAGACTTGATACAGTATGAACTGTCAAAAGAATCAAGAGTGTTTTTCCGTCGGTGAAAACCCACTGGTTTTTGTAAATTTTTACCCCTTCGGCAGTTCCAGGTTTATCCGGATGCTTTTAAGGGAATGTCTAAGGCATGCCCGAAGCGCTGCTGCAAAAGCCGTATTTCTCTTTGCTGGCCATTGCCGCCAGTATGATTTTTAATGTGGCCTTTGCAGAAACCGATCTGGTTCAAGAGTTGCACAACACCGTCGACCGTTTGAATGCGCGTTTTGAATCGGTACCCTATCAGGTGGCCAGTCTGCCTAAAAATTTAAATCTTAAAATTGTAGATAAAGATTCTGCACCTTCGGGTTTATACCAGCCCTTTTCGCGCCTTTACCGCGATGGCGAAATTTCTATTCGTTATGACCGCGCTCAAGATCCCCTGGTGATCACACACGAATATATTCATGCCCTGATGGAACGCCAGAATCCCACGGGCATTGCCTCACGTCAGTCGCAACAACGTAGTGTCGAAGAAGGCGTGGCCCAATATTTGGCGTGCAGCATACATGACACCGAGCGCTACGAGTTTTTAAACGAAATGGTGGATATTAATGAAGACTTGAACTATCCGCTGGATTACACCTTTAATACCTATCACGACAGCCGCATATTGATCAGTACCCTGTGGGATCTGCGTCAAGCGGTGGGACAAGAAAAAACGGATGCCCTCCTGGTTAAGGCCATGCAGTACCCCATGACCAGTTTTAATGAAGTTTTGCTGGCCCTGTTAAAAAGCAATGATCGGTATTTTGGCAATTGGAACGGAAAACTGGTGGATGACGTTGACTCTAAAACGATTCGTTACTCGTTTGCCAAGCACGGTATTTTTGAAGACACGACTAAAAACAACTATGCGGCTACTCCCGCCCAGACCCGTTACCTGGTCAACGCCACTGCGGGTAGCCAGGTGGAATGTGGCATACAACTCAAGAACACGGGCGCTGCACCCTGGTACTCTCCTAAACTTGACCGTGTTGCCCAAGTCGAAACCGTTCCACGCATACTGTGGTTAACACGCATGGATGGCGAAAGCAAAGCCTATGATCAGGCACAGCAAAACGGAAAAATCTGTGGCCTGCGCGAGTACACAGTTAAACAGGGACAAACTGGAACATTTGCGTTAATGCTTGAAGCTCCCAGGCAAAAGGGCAGTTACAGCTACCAATACCAGGTGGTGGCCTATCTGGACGAAAACACCTACGACCCGGCCGAAGCCCCAGCCGTCAAAGTGGGTGAACCTGTCACGGTCATATTGAACGTTCTGTAAGTCTCGTTTTTTCTGCAACATTTTTAGTAACCCTGCGATATAGTAGAGCCCGTCATGATCCTTAAGGAGGAGCCGGTTATGCAAATGCATCGCAGTGCTCAACAGTCTTTAATCTTGTCTGCGTTGGGAATCAAGAACAACCACGTCAGGCTTACTAAGCCCCACGATGTTAAAAAAATGGGCACCTCGGGATTGCGACTGACGCAAGACGACTACAACCGTCCACTTTTTTTTGAACAGTTTATCGAAGGCATCGCTCGTTATTTTGAGTCTGTTCCAAGCGAAGAACGCGCCCGTGGCAACAACACCATCTTGATTGGCGGTGATCCGCGTCAGGGCAATACCGAGCGTGTATTAAAAGCGGCTGAAATACTGGTCGCACATGGTTTTAAGGTACAGGTTGCCAAAGAGGGTTTGGCGAGCACACCGGCTATGTCTCACGCCATCCGGCATGCCAAAGCGCTGGGAGGCGTAATCTTAACCGCCAGCCACAACCCTTGGACCGATGTGGGTGTTAAGGTCAACATGGCAAGCGGCGCGCCCGCGCTTGAAAACACCGTAAATGCCGTCCATCAACTGCAAAATGAGGTCCGCGACTTTTGCCGCGTGGATTATGCCCAAGCGGTGTCGGCCGGAATGGTGACTGAATTTGACGCCATCCAGCTTTATGCCAACCTTTTAGACAGCATTTTTGACTTTCAAGACATGCAGCGGTTGCTGGTGGAATACATCAGCCGTCATGGCCGCACGCCCCGTTTGGCCTTTGATGCCATGGCCGGAGCGGCCGGCCCCTTTGCCCGCGAGATTTTTGGCAAGCGCCTTGGCCTGCACCCTACCATCCTGCGGGAACAGCCGGACGAATACCTGGGTGGCAACAACGCGCAAGGGCATCCTTTGCACCCCGAACCAGATTTTGATTTTATTCCAGAACTCATCAAACTTAACGCCACCCTTAAATACGACTTGGTCTCTGCCTGGGATGCGGACGTAGACCGGCGCCTTAATGGGGGCACGGGTTTTTGGCTAGAGTCTGCCGACGAGTTTGCGTTGTTTGCCAAATATGGCGACCTGATCGGCATCAAAAATCTTTTTACCCATAAAGTAGAAGATGCTGGCACAATTTATTTTTGCCGCTCTACCGTAACGGCGCACGCCATTGATTTAATGGAACCCTGGCTTTCGGCGCATTATGCCAAGGACGGATATAAAGTCCGTATTGTAGAAACTCCGACTGGCTTTAAGTGGATTGCTGATCTGGGAAACTGGGGTGTCGAAGAAAGCAACGGCGTTGGCAACCCCTATCTGCGCGAAAAAGATGGCATCTTTGCCAGCACCTTTCTTTTAAAGATCATGCTTAGGACGGGTCAGACTGCCAAACAGTTGATGGAAGAAATCTGGAAGGAAACTGGCCGGGTGTACTTTACCCGTGGCGAGGTTTCAGGTAATGACCCACAGGGTCAGGTGCGTTTGACCGAGATTTTAAATAGTGCCGCCCAAAGGATTGGCCAAAAGTTTGCCGGACTAACACTAGAAGCTGCCGAAAGCTGGGATTATACCCATCCAGTCACCGGCCAGGTGGTTGATCGCAATGCAGCCTGGGTGCTTAAGTTTAGTGACGGAGTCACTGTTAAAGCGCGTTTTTCGGGTACCGGTTCGGGAGGTTATCTGCTTAGAGTGTACGGCTCAAAATTTGACCGTCGGTATGACCTAATCAAGTCAGAAATAACGCAGCCGATGAAAGCTGCTTTTAATGCGTTTTTAGCAGCCAATGGCTTTGAAAGCCGGGCTGACAAGTTTACGGATGCCAATCAACCGGATCCATATAAGCCGACGGCATTCTAAACCCATTCCATATTCGCCATTCTGCATTCCGCATTGCTAAAATAATGTCTCATGCCTTACACGCCGCACTCTGACTCGGATATCAAGGAAATGCTGGCCGCCATTGGCGTTAACAGCATTGATGAATTATTTAAGGATATTCCCGTCAACCAGCGTTTTGATTCGCGTGACTGGTTGCCGGCGCAAAGCGAGCAGGAACTGCTGACCGAACTTGAGGCTACCTTGTCCAAGAACAAAACCGCCAAAGAATGGCCCGGCTTTATCGGCGGAGGTTATTACCGGCACTTTATTCCATCGGTGGTAGACGCCATTTCGAGCCGAGGAGAGTTTTTAACGTCTTACACTCCCTATCAACCCGAAGTCAGTCAGGGCACCTTGCAGGTGATCTTTGAATTTCAGAGCTTGATTTGCGCTCTGACGGGCATGGATATTGCCAATGCGTCACTCTACGACGGATCTACCGCCGTGGCCGAAGCGGTCAACCTGGCGCGTTCGGTAAACAAGCGTAAGAAAGTCGCGGTCAGCCAGGGTCTCCACCCACGGTATATCGACGTGCTTAAAACGTATGCCTGGGCGTGTAATTACAGCGTTGAGGTTTTGCATGAGTTTCAGCTAGAAACCTTGCAAGGCGAATATGCTGCCGTGGTGGTGGCGCAGCCCGATTTTTGGGGCAGCGTGCATGATTACCGAAAAATCGCCGAACGGGCTCATGCCAATGGCACCCTGTTCATCGTATCTGTAAACCCCACGTCGCTCGCCTTGCTTAAGCCCCCGGCCAGCTATGGTGCCGATGTGGTGGTGGGAGATGGCCAGCCGCTGGGGATCACCCCGTCGCTGGGTGGACCCTGTGTGGGTTTGTTTGCCACCAAGCAAGAATATCTACGCATGATGCCCGGACGCATTGTGGGGCAAACGGTGGATCACGAAGGCAAACGTGGCTTTGTGCTAACCATGCAAACCCGCGAGCAACATATAAGGCGTGAAAAGGCCACGAGCAACATTTGCACTAACCAAGGTCTTATGGCTTTGCGGGCCACGCTTTATCTAAGCTTGCTTGGGCCGCAGGGTTTGCGTAAGGTGGCCGAGCGTAGCGTGGAGCAAAGCAAAAAACTGATGCTTGAACTTCAGAAAATCAATCATTTACGCGTGCTCAACGAGCTGCCGGTGTTCCATGAGTTCACGGTGGAGTTGCCCATGTCGGCCAGCCACTTTTTGGCAGAACTGAATAAACGCGAAATCCTGGGTGGCCTGGACGTGGGCCAGTTTTACCCAGACCGCGCCCGGCAGATGATTTTTTGCTGTACCGAACTTACGTTGGACGAGCACATTGAAAAATTTTTAAAAGCGGCACACGAAATTTTCAGCAAAACATTGGTAGAAGTCTAAATCGTATTGTAAGACTGTCCCCTATCCGGAAAGTTAAATAATTTTGATAGGTTTGAAATATAGCCTTTAAAGCGGGTGTTATTCCAAAGTTTGACCAGGGTTTCCCGGCCCGAAGGCCAAAAATCTATCGCGGCCACGTTGATTTCGAAACCCATCCTGGCGAGCGCTGCATCTGTGCTGGACGGCAATAGATAGAGCGGATACTCAAAGCAATATATATTGGGATTTTGAATACCCAGGGCAGCCTTAAGCAGCAACTGGGCTGTTAGCGGGCTTTCGTCAATGACGCGTTGTTCGCCATCTTTAATGCGAATTTGAACACGGATATTCTTAACATCCAACGGACCCTGGTGCAGTAATGTCATGGTAAGCATGTCGTTATTACCCCGCTGGATACGGCTGACAGAGGTAAGTCGAAAACATTTTTGGACATAGCCTTCGTACGCCGCCGACAGATCACCCATGTGTACTGTGGCGGAACGGGTCGGCCAAAGTCCATTTTTCCAACCCTGCAAAATTTTTTCAGATACAGAAGGCTCTGCGGGATCATGATCAACGCGCAACGCAGTAAAAGACAGTAAAGCGTAACGACTGTCGGGCGTTAACGTAAAATCAAAAGACACATGGTAACTCTGACCACTCCGCCATGCAGTTTCTTTAAACTCCATTTCTAATTCTTTTTGTTCCACCCTATTGCTGCTGGCATCGCTGATGGCCACAACACCGGCCAATCCGTTTACAGCCACAGGCCCAGCGTTCTTGAGACCCACGTTTAAGCGCTGCTGTACCCAGTCATAACTCCAAGTCTCTGGGCTAAAAGCAAACTGTTGGTAATCATGCAGGGCCATCTGCCAATCGCGATCATGTTGTTCACGCTGTCGGCGATCCTGGTCTGCCCGGCGGGCTTGTTCTGCCATTCGGCTGGCTTCTTGAATGCGCCGTTGCTCTTTTTCGGCGCGTTGTAGTGCTGCCAAACGTTCGGCTTCAAGCTGTTGCTGCCTGGCAGCCACGCCATCACGCTGTGTCGTTAATTCGGTCAGTGAGCGCGAAACTGCGTCAATTTCAGAAACGGGATATGTCCCTGCACGGATATGGTTTGCCTTTTCGTAGAGTGCTTTAAGCTCGGTCAGCGCCTGTATTTGGGCAGGGAGCTCCTGGGATCCCTGCTTTTTAAGTTCTGTGACACGGCGCTTGAGTGGTTTCAGCTCGCCATAGACCATCAGTTTCCACTGACCCGTCTCAAGCACCAATTCGTGAACGTATATCACCGATGTTTTAGGCTGTCTAAACCACTTGATCAACGATTCTGATCTTTCAACCAAAGCAGGGGTATAGCCCGGAGAATTTTCAGGCAACTGGATCAGCTCACCTACTTTTTTCAGGTCGATCATCTGCACGGTTGCTTCGACACGGGCGCTGTCGGCTGACAATGCAACCAGATTCAAGGCCTCTACCTTAAAGGTTTGGCAACGCAGCTCCTCTAGTGGATCACCAAAGTGCAGCTGCGAAAACCAATCGGCGTAATTGATAAATTTTTTGTCTTGGTCTGACACATACGCAAAAGCATTTTTAAACTGCTTTTGT
>JAHFDA010000026.1:622-1046 GCA_023249225.1 bacterium | reverse complement strand
TTGTTGCAGATTTTCATAATAGGCTGATACCGTTTGCTTAATCTGTTCTGTGCGTGAATCTGCACCCCAGGCAGCAGAAGCCAGGGTGCTTGCCAGGATCAACACACACATAAATCGAATTTGGAAGCACCGAAAAAGTCCTGATTTATTGTCATTACTCTGCCGCGCGTGCTCATTTGCGCCCAGTGAACTCCGCTCGCTCGGCAGCGCACTCCTCGACTGAAGCACTTTTTCGGCAGTCCCAATCTGTGTCATGTACTGCTTCTATTGTGACAAATTTCTATCGAATTCTCGCCATTCGGCCATAAACTGCTCCAGGTATTTTTCCATGAAATGGTGCCTTTGCTGTGCAATTTGCCGGGCGCTGGCCGTGTTCATCCGATCCTTTAAAAGCAGGAGCTTTTCGTAAAAGTGGTTGATGGTA
>JAHFDA010000026.1:0-612 GCA_023249225.1 bacterium | reverse complement strand
GCCAAATCCGGCACATGCATCGGGTTGCCCTTGTGGCCGCCGTAAGCAAAGGTGCGCGCAATGCCAATGGCGCCAAGCGCATCCAGACGGTCGGCGTCCTGCACGACCCTGCCCTCCAGCGTACTCATCGGCGTCGGCACGCCAGCGCCCTTAAAGGAAAGTTCCGCGATAATCGTGCAAACGCCACTGATCACTTCTTCTGAAACCTTGAGGGACTCCAACCACGCGCGGGCCGCGCGCGGGCCGGCCATTTCGTCTCCGCCGCTAAACTTCCAGTCGCCCACATCGTGCAAAAGCGCCGCAAGTTCCGCAACAAAGACATCCGCTCCTTCCGCCCGCGCAAGATAAACGGCCATGCGCCGCACACGCTCTACGTGCCACCAGTCGTGGCCGGAGGCGTCCGCCTCCATGAGGGATTTAACGTGGGTTTTGGTGTGGTTGATGACAGAACTGCAATCCATGCTTAAAACGAAACCACCTTATCTGCCCAGGCAATGACGGCGTAGAAATCTTTTAATGTGGAAATTGGACAGGTTTCGGTGCTTTCCTGTTCACGGATTTTCAGGCAGGTTCCGCAGGCCAGAATAGTGGCCTTGTGTTTCTGGAGGAACG
>JAHFDA010000111.1 GCA_023249225.1 bacterium | reverse complement strand
ACATCAAACAGGCCCAATTGCGTTTTCGTGTCTTCGGGCTTTTCGGCGCGCGGCTCGTCCACCTGTTCGATAACCTGAAAGGGCAGGACGATGTTGCTGACCTCGCTGGTCTTGCCGTTCCAGACCAGCTCCACCTCGCGCTTGTCCTCGAACAGCAAAAAGCGATACTTGTCCGGCAGGGGCTTGTCGGCTTCGATAAAGCGGAGGATTTCCTGTTGTTCTTGTTCGGTAAGGCGAGGCATACGGGGTGCTTTTATTTTACAGGGTTGCGGCCCCACACTTTTTCCCGGCACAATTTTTCCTCCGCCTGGATTGCGCGGAGCCAATCTCGATCATTTCGGTGACGTCAACGAAATGATCCTCGATACGGTGCCCGCTGTTAAAACAAGACAGCTTGGCCTTGTCGACCACCCCCTCAAAATTGCGGTAATCGCCGTAGCCCAGCACCTCGGCAAAGTCACGGCTCGACCAAAACTCCATTCCGGCATCGTTTGTGCGCTTGATCCGTTCGAAGGGCGACATATGGCCCCCGGTGACATGTTTGATTTCATTGCTCATGTTTAAAAACCCCTTGTTCTTGTTCGGTGAGGCGGGGCATAAGGGATACTTTTATTTTACAGGGTTAATACCCGGAGTTCGTTAGAACTGAACTAAACCAACTGCCAGCCGCGCCCGCGGATGGTCTTGATGAATTCCTGCTTGGGGTCGACGCCTTCCATTTTTTGACGCAGATGCTGCACATAAACGTCCACCGCCCGCGGGTGGCCCATGTATTCTTCGTTCCATACCCGGTCGAGCAACTCGTTGCGTGAAAACGTTTTATTGGGCGCTGACAAGAACAACTTAAGCATCTGGTACTCGATGTTGGTCAGGTTTAGATTATGACCGTTCAAAAATCCTTCGGAACGGTCGAGGTCAATGCGCAGGTTGCCGTGTTCAAGAAAATGCTGGTTAAAATCTTTGTGATTGTCATGGCGGCGGCGCAGCACCGCGTACACCCGCGCCTGCAGTTCGCGCACGCTAAAGGGCTTGCGTATGTAATCATCTACGCCAATTTCCAGGGCCACCACGGCATCGATGACATCGCTGCGGGCCGTGACCATGATCACCGGAATATCCTGCCATTTTGTATGGCGGCGCAACTGCCGCGAAATTTCAAGACCATTGATACCCGGCAGATTCCAATCCATCAGAATTAAATCGGGCAGCTTGCCCGGCACACGTTTAAGATGATTGAGCACCGCTGGTCCGTCAGAGGCAATGTCGATCTGTTCAAAATCAGATTGCAGTGACACTTGCAGGCCCTTGGCAATGTTGGTGTCATCTTCGGCAATGAGTAAAGATTGGAACATGGTCCATAAAGCTTTTTCCCAGCAAACCAGACACCATAAACCAAGGTCTAAAAATATTAATGCGTTAGAAAGACTTCTGACGGCGCTGCTTATCGGGCACATACACCCCAATGGCAATACCTTCGACACCTGGGGCATCGGCAGAGATATTGACCTGTAACGCTGCTGGGTTAGTCACATGGGCTTCGGCTGAAAAATAATGTGAGTCTAGTGCAAGCGTATGCGCCAAAGGCGTCACCGGAAATACTCGAAAACTGCCATCAGCGCGCGTGTAAAATGTGCGCGTGTCGTCCAGGCGCAACAGCGCCCACGGAATGCCCGTCTCGTCTGAATCTTGCAGTCCGTTTTGATTTTGATCGTTAAAAACGCGCCCCTGGATGTATTTAACAACCTGTATCGGAAAATAAAGCGTGCTGCTATCACCGGCCGTCAGCGACACCGTGCGGCGCGTGGGCAGCGACGACATAAATTCAAATGGCAGGGCCGACTCATCGAGCACGGCAGTCACTTGCTCCTGCGGAACTTTTAAATTGACTTTCAGATCAATCCGCCCCTGGCCGTTGCTCGACGATTGGAAACGACCGGCGCGTAAAACCACGCCTTCAAATCGGCGCTCGTTGGCATCGGGCACACCGTTGCTGTTGGCGTCGTGAAACACCCACGCCAAAATCTGGGCGCGTAAGGCGCCACTGTCCTGACGCAAACCGAGTGGCACAGCTTCAAAAGATAAATTGCGCTGATACGAAAATGCAAGTTGTTGATCCTGAACACCACTGACTGCCTGGGTCAGGCTGGCACGCAAGGTCAGAAAACCACTTAAAAAGTCATTGGCATGCAGCTCGACCGTTTCAGACTGACTTAAACCGCTGCTGCCCATTTCACGTGAAAAGCGCAGCTCGCTGCTAAAATTCCGCAGCATGGGCCACAGGTACTGGACATTGATCTGATATCCCAAAACCCGCACAGTGTCGCCCGTCCGCTGCGCATATTCACTGTAACCGTTCCAGTAAGTAAAGCCCGGCCCAAACGGAAAACGTAATGAATACAGTACTGCGTCCACCTGGGTATGCACTGTCTGCGTGAGCTGGTCTAAACCCAGCTCACGTTTGTAGGTCAGCGAAAACGGCCAGTCGATCAGCACATGCTGCCAGCCTGCTTCGGCGGTCCAAATTTGATCGCGTAAGGGACTTAAAGCCGTGTCAGGCCTAAGCGCAGTCTGGTATTGCAAAGTGCCCTGCCATTTTCCAAATCCGGGCAGGGTCACAGCCGACTTAAGCGCTACCAAATTGCTGCGCGTCTGATCCACCGATGGTTGATCGCTCAAGTCTGTGAGTTGCTCGCGCCAGGTGAAACTGCTGTTCCAATCTGACAGCAGCGCCAGCGATTTACGATAAGCAAGTTGCCCTTGCAAAACCCGGCGGTCAGCAGCCAGGTAGGTAAGGAACGGACTGGAAAAATTTCCTTGCACTTCGCCGCGCAGCTGTCCGCCCAACACATCCCAGCTTGGGTTAAGTGACCAGGCTGCCGCCCCGTAACTTCCCGATGACTCCACATAACCCCGTAACGAGACCCCGTGTCCGGGCATACTGTACTGGGTGTCTACAGTCAAGTTAAGCGTGGCGCCCGGAAAATTCCAACCCTCTGAAAGCAGGCTGAAAAACACCGTGCCTTGATCCATGTTCTGCTGCCCACGCAAACCCAGGCCCTGTTGCCCAAGCGATGTTGTAAGTGCCCACGGCTTATAGGTGGCCTGCAAACCCAGCATCGGCTGGGCGTAATGCGTCAGGTCGTAAAAAATATGCTTGCCCCATAAAATTTGCATGTCCGCAGCATCGATCCCAAACTGCAACAAGCTTTGGGTGTCATCAGCCGAAAGCGCATTTAGCTGATAAGCCTTCCAAAACACTTTAGTGTTTTTATTCACATAACGGTCGATATAAATTTGTCCGGATTGCAGCGCAAAGGGAGTCTGCACGCCCAGATCGGCATTAATGTAGTAATCAAGCGCATAACCACGCAAATTATTCTGCCACAGCAGTGTGCGTGTGCCTGATAAGGCCTGCCAGCTTCCGTCCATACGGCTCGTGCCAAAGAGCGCCGCCCAGGCTATGGCCGGAGCACATAAGGCCAGTGCCAACGCCCATGCCAGCCGCTTAGTCCACACGAAAATGATGCGCGCCCTCGATGACTTCTTTGGGATACTCTACTTCAGCCGACAAGTTGTACTCGCCCGGAGGCAATGTGGCCGGACCCTCTATCGTGATATCACGCGTGGCCCCCGGCACCACGGTCACAGGATCAAAATGCTGGCTAAAAACCAGGCTACCCTGATCTTGGGTCTTGATCCAGATATTGCCGCTGACACGAAACTGCGCCAGGCCTTCGTTTTTCATTTGCACCAGCGCCTGATAATGCCGGGTATCATTTTCGGCTGGTGGAATAATGCGCAAAGCTGTCAAATCTCCGGCCATCGGAGCCGTACCGGCAATATCCAATACAATGATCGATCCAATTTTTGAACTGACGCCCAGACTATTTGAACCCGGCAAGGGGCTTAAACTGCGAAAAAAAACCACGGCGTAACGGCTGCCTACCGCATCATTGGGCACCCCCAAATTAAAGCGCACAATCTGCGTTTCGCCGGGACCAAGATCAAATGCGGGTGGGTTCACACGCACCCAAGTGGCGCAAGACTGTGACCCGGTTGACGGCGGTCCGTAATAAGGCGTTCCGTCCTGGCGCACAAATAAATCTTCTACCAGCGTCTCAACCGCCATGGGCTCATCTCCATCGTTGGTCACCCGGATCACCTGCATGTCGCTTTCGCCCGGCTTCAGCGCCAGGTCAAAGCGCGACGGCCCCACCACCAGCGACCGTGCCGC
Source organism: bacterium (assembly GCA_023249225.1). GTDB lineage: Bacteria > Margulisbacteria > Marinamargulisbacteria > JAHFDA01 > JAHFDA01 > JAHFDA01. The sequence goes on along the minus strand of JAHFDA010000111.1, from coordinate 691 downwards.
CCACACAGAACCTGTCACCTGCCCTGCCACGACCGCCGCCAAAAAAATGACCTTCCAGAACTTATTCACAACTTTCCTCCCTCATTCCCCCACCTACGATTTCTGCCTTCTAACTTCTGCGTTCTAACTTCTGAATTTCCTCCTCATGGCGTATCCGTCAACGTCACCTCCAGCGTACCCCGGTAATCCCGTGCCGCCGGATCATTCCACGTCAGGTTGAAACGAAAATCAATGTCATAGCTAAAGACTCCTATTGCCGTTCCAGATGCAACCCGGGCACTGGATAAGGTCATGGGCGCATAAGTTGCGGTATCAGAACGCTTCCATTCAAGCTGGCCTAGCGCAATGCTGCGCGATGGATCAGCCAGGCTGGCAAAATTGCCTTGTCCAGCCACAGTCAAAAACCATTCAGCCACCGCCCCTGGGTTTTTGTTAGTCACCTGAAACGTCGCAAACTTGTTAAATAGGTAAGGTGTCGCGTCCGGATCCAGGTTGTTGCCAAAATTAATGGCACCGCTGGGCTTGACTGCAAGTGAAAACTTAGCGTACGCAACCGCGTTTAAGCACAACAAACAGACCATCAAAATACGTTTATTCATGGCGCCACCGAAACCTGATACACCACACTGGTCTTGTAATCATTGGCCGCCTGAATATCCCACGTAAGCTGCAGCTGGTAATCCATCCAAAG
>JAHFDA010000025.1 GCA_023249225.1 bacterium | reverse complement strand
TCAAGCGCCTTTTCGTGCGCCTGCCAGGCGGCATCTACATGCGCAGCGGAAACAATGATGCCATGATTTTGCAAAAACCATACTCCCACCGGATCGACCAGAGGGGCATCGCGCAACTGCCGGGCAATCGCCAGGGTCAGTTCATGTCCGGGTCGTGCATAGGGCACCCAACGCCATGACAAACCATGCTCCCGACATAACTCTTCAAACAGCGCTGGCCCTTCGCAGGCACAGCACAAAATATTGCTAAGCACCGGATGACTGTGTAAGACAATGGTATCCATCAGGGCATGGAAACCGGTTTCCATCGAAGGTCGGGCCCCCGGTTCAGCCGAGTCTAAAATGAGTTGATTGGCTTGCGTTTCATTGCCATCCTGAGCCTGGGCCGCCCGCCGGTAATAATCCCGAACCGGTTGCCCATTCACGCACACAAAACCGGCCATGACATTGGCATCGCGCAAGCGCCAGCCCGAAGCCTTGACATGCATCCTGCCTGCATCGACCTTAATAGAGGTATTTCCGCCCCCCGCCTGCACCCAACTGGAATTGGAACCCAGGCGCTGGGAGAAGTTAAAAAAATGATTCAAAACCCCAGTTTCTTTTTCCACCGACCTATTTGTTTCTGCACCTGCCCCGGCGCAGTGCCACCCGTCACGTTGCGGATATTAAGAATATTTTCAAGTCGTATGGCCTTTGTACACTCCAAAGGTGTCAGCAAACCGGCCGCTTTTTTTCCCAAAGCTCGCGGCCATTCATCGGGTAACAGATTCTCGAAATTTTTTAGTTGCCGTTCGCAATATGCCACTGCCTGCCCTACCGCAGCGTGTGCGTCGCGGAACGGCAGACCCTTTTTAACCAGCGCATCCGCCAAATCAGTTGCAGCAGAAAAATTTTCGAGCGCCGCCCGCCGCATGCGCTCGGTATTAAATTGAAGGGTCGGAAGTAAGTCGCCCAATACCTGTAAACCCAGATAAACCGTATCGAGCGAATCAAAAAGCGGTTCTTTGTCTTCCTGCAAATCGCGGTTATACGTCAGTGGCAAACCCTTAAGCGCCGTGAGTAGCGCCACAAGGTTCCCCAGCAAGCGTCCTGATTTTCCGCGCAAAAGTTCGGCCACATCAGAATTCTTTTTTTGCGGCATGATCGAAGAACCGGTGGTAAAGGCATCCCCAATGCTGACAAAACCGAATTCGGACGAACTCCACAGCACCAGTTCCTCGCCCAGGCGCGAAAGATGGATACCCATCACGGCGCAGGCATACAAGGCATCGGTCACAAAATCGCGGTCGGCCACAGCGTCCATGCTGTTTTGCGAAACAGCCGCAAAACCAAGGTCTTTGGCCACAAACTCGCGCGGAATGGCGTAAGCCGTGCCTGCCAAAGCTGCTGACCCCAGCACCAGCACGTCAGCCGCCTCGTAAGTTGCCGCCAAGCGGTGCTTGTCGCGCTCGAACATTTCGACATAGGCCAGCAAATGGTGCCCCAGCAACACCGGTTGGGCGCGTTGCAAATGCGTGTACCCGGGCATGGGAACATTGGTATATTTTTCGGCCAATAAAATGAACTGGCGCTGGACCTGCAAAAGCGCCAAGCCCAGGTTAAGCACGGCATCTTTGACATACAGGCGCAAGTCGGTGAGCACTTGATCGTTACGGCTGCGTCCGGTGTGTACTTTTTTCCCAAGCGGACCGATTTTTTTCACCAGCAAGGTTTCCAGGTTCATGTGGACATCTTCGAGAAAGGGATCCCATTTTATTTTTCCGGCCCGCAGATCCTTTTCAAGGGCCTTGAGACCGGCGATCATTTTGGACACTTCGGTAGAAGTCAGCACCCGCGCCTTATGCAAGGCCTTGACGTGTGACCCTGTACCTCGTAAATCGTAGAGCGCCAGTCGCCGATCGTAAGAAAGCGATTCGGTATACAGCTCGGTCAGACGACTGCTACCTTGTTGAAAGCGTCCACCCCAGGGTTTATGTGTGGGCATGCTTCCATTGTACTGCAAAAAAGCTAGCTGATAATCCGCAAGCGGGGCCGTGTGAGCTTAAGCATCTGGATCTCCAAAAGTGGCGCCGCAAACGCCAAGGCCTGATCGCCCGCGCGTAGGGCAAGCTGCTGGCGCAAACGATCCACCGAGGTCGGGCGCAACCAAACATGAATTCCGTCGTCAGCACTGGGCCATGACCAAGTTCCCGATGGATTTCTGTCTACATCAAAGACTCCCTGATCGCCTGTCAGGGCAGCCGCATAAAACAAGTGCATCCAGTCGCTGGCGTCCATACAGTCAAGCGCCCCCATCACGTTTTCGTCGCGCAACTGCACTTGCCACACGATGGCTTCGTGAGATTTAAAATGCCACACGCGCATAGGGTGCGCGAGTGTGTCGGGCTTTGCCAATTCGATATTAAAACGCAGTTTTCCCTCGTACAAAAAAAGCAGCAAATCCATAAAATATTCATGGTGTGGCAAAAACTCCTCGGGCATTTCATCAAGCTGAAGCTCCAGGCGTTCCACCACCGACGCCACAGCCGCATGCACCAGGGCACAGCGAGCCTCGCTATCGAAACCCGCGCCAAACTCAAACATGCAGCGCGGCGCCAGTAAATGATAGCGGCTAAAAATGTCACGCGCGCCGGCATTGCGCCTGGCCAGCGCATCGGCCTGGGCAACCAACGCCATAATAAGATTTTCATATTTTTGGGTCTGTTCCACCGCTTGAACTGGATCAAGCACCAGCACATCGCGTTTGGCCACGGCAAACATTAAAAGCTGAATTTGAATAAAAACAGACTGTGGCACTTGTTCGGGAGCAAAATACAGCGGGTAATGCTTGGCCTGGCGGTAACGCATGGCTGCCATGTGGGCCGCCTCGTCCGGAACAGACACGCCTTCAAATCCGTTCGGACCTTCGACGATCTGGCCATAAGGATAAATCATGAACCGGTCTTGACCGGCTAAAAGATTTTTATAAATATCGTGCTGAAAGTTATTGAGGATCTCCCGAAGCTGCGCATCACGCTGATACGACAAGCGCAACAGCGCCAGCAAGGCGCACTCTATCTGTGCCCGGGCCTCTTTGAGCATGGCCCGTGGGTGGCCTTCGAAATCTGGATCCAGCATCCATTTAAGATCCAAGAGCCACTCTGGTTTATATTGGGCCGCAATGGCCAAACGCCTTGTGAGCATGTGACTAACTAAAAGCTCTACTCATCAATCGGTTTAACGCTGGCGGGGTCGGCCAACAATTGATCAATGACCACCTGCGTGGCGTCCCGGGTGCCAGACTGCACGGGGTGTTGCTCGGCTTGCTCCCACACCTGCGCCATGTTGACGATCCATCTGGGTTCGCTGTCGGTCACGTGACCCGCCAATTCAAGTTTGGACGGATCAGACATGGCCATACAAACTTTAAACCAATCAAAGGCATCCAGTTCTAAAATAATGTCGGGTTCTTTTATCCAAATCGAATAAATACGTTTGCCATTTTGCTCGGCCACGGCTGGAGCCTCTATATGATTGGGCTGATTGGGCCGCAATGAAACCGCCAGGAGACCTGTGCCCTGTTGTAAATCCTGAAGCAAGCGCGCAAAAAAGGCGCTGCCCGGAAGCTGCGAAAAATGGCTGCGGCGAGCATGCCACTCGACCCGCTCGAACACCGCCGAAACCGCCGCATGGATGTATCCGTTAAACGCCTCGGTCATCTCCATGGGAAAAATAAAATTAACCCGCGGGAGCTTGCTGAAATAAGCCCGGAGATCCAAACCTTCGTTATTTTCACGTGCCTCGTCGGCCAGCTCGCAACGCAAGGCATGGATGGCCCCCACAAAATCTTCATGGTCATGCCAGTCTTTGTCGGGATAAAAAATTCCCTGAAGGGCAGCGCGGGTCAGTGCGATGCTGTCAGGTGCCATAAGACCCGGCACAATCGCCATGGGGTGGATGCCTAAGGCCGCTGGGTGCTGTTCATACAATAAAAAGTCTGGTGAAGCTGCCGCTGGATTGTCTTCGGCCAGAAAATAAGCGCAAATGCGTGCGCCATGCTGCGCCGGATCCATCCACTGGCGAAAGACTTTTGACTGCACCCGCAGCAGGGCTGTGTTGAGTTCTGGTATTCGCGTTTGGGTACTGCAAAGCACGGCCAGCCAAACGCCTTGCACGGCCTGTTGGTAAGCTCTAATCCGCTCTTCCGAGATACGCACGCCTGCTCCGCCTGCGGTAGTCCACTTCCTGACGTGGCCTGTCAGCGGCTGCAAGTAGGGTTCAATCGAAATAGAAAGACGTTTTTGTAAGACAGACATACCCTGTATCGTTTAGAATCTGGGGAAGATATATAGAAAGATATAGACCTGCCGTAAGCTTCCCCTAATGTCATTAACCACGAGCATTCACCCACCCCTAAACGGGTTTTGGCTGGGGTAAATCACTTAAATCAAAACATAAGGCCATCCGCTGATTGGGGAACGGAGCGCATAGCATTTACTGCTACATAATTGCGTCGGTTCATCCCCACACGCGTGGGGAACGGTGGCCTCTATCTACGATGATTTTTTCAGTTTTCGGTTCATCCCCACACGCGTGGGGAACGGCAGTCGATCAGGTACGCACGGTTCCCGCCGATCGGTTCATCCCCACACGCGTGGGGAACGGCACAGGCCCGACATAAAGCCGGTTTCCTCGCGCGGTTCATCCCCACACGCGTGGGGAACGGGCTTGGCGACCTGACCTGATGGGGGTAAATCGCGGTTCATCCCCACACGCGTGGGGAACGGGCGTCCAGCATTATTTTGTGTTGATCTTGTGCCGGTTCATCCCCACACGCGTGGGGAACGGGGGAACAAACACTAAGGGTAGAAGGGTCAAGGCGGTTCATCCCCACACGCGTGGGGAACGGCGCTAACTCTAGCGCCGTCTCCAACGCTTTTTCGGTTCATCCCCACACGCGTGGGGAACGGTGCGCCGCCATGCGGCGGCGGGAATTCAGCCTCGGTTCATCCCCACACGCGTGGGGAACGGCCTAGATATTTCGCGATAAAAATAACACTGTCCGGTTCATCCCCACACGCGTGGGGAACGGGGTTGTGCCGGTCTTGGTTAGAAACTCGTTGGCGGTTCATCCCCACACGCGTGGGGAACGGTCGGTTTTTGTGTTCATTTTTTTTTCTCCTTTCGGTTCATCCCCACACGCGTGGGGAACGGTGTGACCTGTGAAACAGGTTGTACGTTTTGGGCGGTTCATCCCCACACGCGTGGGGAACGGCCTTACTACGTTTATTGACCATCATTTGCCTACGGTTCATCCCCACACGCGTGGGGAACGGAAGTGACAATAAAGGTAGGTGAATAACATGACCGGTTCATCCCCACACGCGTGGGGAACGGGGGTCGCCTTTCCTCTCAGATAGAAAAATTTTCGGTTCATCCCCACACGCGTGGGGAACGGGGTTAGAAGCGCAACAGTGTTGCAATGCAACACGGTTCATCCCCACACGCGTGGGGAACGGATTCCCCAAACAGCAACGACGATTTTCTCGGGCGGTTCATCCCCACACGCGTGGGGAACGGGTATTCTGTGCCATGCAAATGGAGGCAAACGGCGGTTCATCCCCACACGCGTGGGGAACGGTAGATAAGATTCACTAACGAGTTAGTTAGATTCGGTTCATCCCCACACGCGTGGGGAACGGGTTTCGCTACGCTCCACGCAATGGCACCTCGCCGGTTCATCCCCACACGCGTGGGGAACGGCTTGCTTAATGGCATCCTCATCTAACCAATGCTCAGGTTCATCCCCACACGCGTGGGGAACGGATTTTCTGTACCCGTGAATTGATTTAAGGCTGCGGTTCATCCCCACACGCGTGGGGAACGGACACTAAACACGCAAGGAAAGCAGGTAAAAAACGGTTCATCCCCACACGCGTGGGGAACGGCACAGATACAGCCCGTTGTCGAGTTTAAATTGCGGTTCATCCCCACACGCGTGGGGAACGGAGGGGTTGCCCCCACATAAAACATATTTTCTACGGTTCATCCCCACACGCGTGGGGAACGGTCGTCAGGTAAGGCGTGACTTAGATCACCGGACGGTTCATCCCCACACGCGTGGGGAACGGGGGAATAACATGAAAATTTTAGCAAAAGACCACGGTTCATCCCCACACGCGTGGGGAACGGAACACCACACACCACACTAAAGGCCCGTGGAGCGGTTCATCCCCACACGCGTGGGGAACGGCTATTTAATGGACACATTTTATTTTCTCCTTTCGGTTCATCCCCACACGCGTGGGGAACGGAAAGGAGATTTACCAGCGCCCGGTATCTGTGGCGGTTCATCCCCACACGCGTGGGGAACGGCTAACCCGTGGCAGCCGCACGTTTACTACAGACGGTTCATCCCCACACGCGTGGGGAACGGATATCGCGTGTGTGTTTTTCGTCGCCAAAGTGCGGTTCATCCCCACACGCGTGGGGAACGGACTAGCTCCATATTCTAGGTGCTGATGCGGAAAAATAATATTGATAAAATCCTACGGAGCAATACTTCCCCCCTGCTGTTCGTCTTGAACCACCGGAATGACCGCCTGAACATCTGGTTCAGTTCCAGGTCTCGCAGGTAGAAACGACACCAATTTTATACCGTCCAGTTCGACTGGCAGCCTGCGGTTTGATCCCAAGGTGTCGAAGTCAAAACCGGATTCCGTATTCGTACGCCACGCCATTACCGCGTTGCCTTCCCCTAAATCCGATTGAACCTGGAACCACAACATTTCTCTGACCCGCCGCGACACGTCCCCGACATAAACCCCCGCCCTCACCTCAATTAACCACACCGCCAGCCGTCCGCGCAAGCGCGGCGGCACGTTTTCAACCACGATGACCAGCATCACCCATAGTCTCCTTGTTTGGAATAGCCGGCTCAATCTGATCGGGCTCCGGCTCGGGAACAGGCACGCCCCCGGCCGCCAAAACTTCCTCGATAGTGGGAATAATTTTTTCAAGCAGATGACTCTGTCTAAACGAATCCCGGCACGCCAGCCGTACCATGCGCTCGGGATCCGCCGGATCAGTTTTTGCAATCTTAAACGCCACCGGCACCACCGTTTCAAACTTAAAGAGATCAGCAATGTCATACACAAACGACTGTGGTTTGCCCGTATGGATAAAACCAACTGCAGGCGCATATCCCGCCGCTAGAATTGCCGCCTCGCACAAACCGTATAAACAAGCCGTGGCGGAACTTACGCAACGGTTCAGTAAATCGCCACTACCCCAGGATTGCGCATCGTAGTCCCGCCGTTTCCAAGTTAATCCGTACTGCCGCGCCAGCAGCTCGTACATTTTTTTGACGCGGGCGCCTTCGATGCCACGCAACTGTTCCACGCTGCGTCTGGCAGGCGGTTCCTCCTGAAAACGAAAGGCGTACATTTTGCGCACCACTTTTAAACGGAGTTCTTCGTCCAGGGCCAGTTTGGCTTGATAAAGCAATCGATCCGAACGCGCGCCGCCTGGCTGGCCCGCGGCATAAAGACGCACTCCACCCTCACCTACCCAAATCAGCAGACAACCCACTCGGGCCGCAAGCACCACGGCGGCATGGGTCACACGGGTACCAGGCTCCAGCATCAAACAGGCCACACTGCCAACCGGGATATGGGTTCGCACGCCGGTCTGGTCGATCAGCACAAATGCGCCGTCCACAACGTCAATTTGTCCATACTGAAGAAACAACATGGATACGCGGTCTTTGATGGGGATGGGCTTAAGGGGTGGGAGCACAGTTTACTTTTTTGATTTAGGGATCAGTTTTTTAATTTTGCGGTCGAAGTCATAAGAAATTAACGAATGAGCTTTACTAAGATCAGGCCACAACCAAATCCTTTTTCAGACCCAATACCTCCAAACAACGCCTTAGGAATAAAAACATCCGGTTCAGTAACTGAAAAAACACCTTCAAAATCAACCGTACTAAAACGAATGGGGTTACCCCTACTCGATTTATAAAATCGCATTTGGTTGTAAGCATCCGCTTTAACAAAATCAAGTCTAAAGCCATTTGAAACTTCTTTAGACTTTAGCCATTTTTCACTTTCGACTTGAACCAATTCCGACACCGGCAAATCTCGATTTTCAGATGTGTTTTCTCTAAGACGACACTTAGCATCCATTACGACATCACATCTAAAACCATTCTTTGAGCCTTCTTTAAACTTCTTTACCGTCGGGTTGGCTCGAAGCATAAAATTTAACCTTGTACCCTTAGCTATCTGCGGCTGATAGTTTTTTGATTCCACATGCCAAATTGGTGAATCTTCCAATGGTCTACGTTCCGACACAACATAAAAAAATGGTTTACCTTCGGTTTGATCAGCCCGATATAAAAAATCCCTTTTGCGATCCGAGCGATCAGCAAACAGCTGCCACAAAGATTGGTGGATTTTATACTGATTTTCAAACACCTTATAAAAATCGTTGTTTCTATCAGTCCCGTCTCGTAGTTTAATCCGACTAAGATACATGGTTATCCTCCTTGGAAATTGCACTGTGATGTTCGTTGCGAACATCAAATTGCCAGCGCTTGCGGGATAGAGTGACATCCCTTCTCACAAAGGTGTTTTGCTCTTTTAGTCCGCTAACTGCTCCCTCCTCCCAAAACAAAGCCGGACTATCGGTGTGTGGTAAATCTAAGGGTGAAAATTTTGCAACATTGATAGCATCCCGCACTGAATCAGCAGCTACTACTTGAGCCTGAATCGGCAGTGAAAGCGGGCAAGATTTACGTCCCAAATAAAGTACATAGTGGGGCTCACACAAGGCTTTTTGAAAATCCGTCAATGTATAGAACGAGGGAACTTTCATCCAAATAACAATGATGGCAGACGCATCCATACGGTAATCTCGCCGTGACAATATGGTATTAAGATCCTGTCTGGGTCCCGATAATATTTCGTCTCTACGTGTAGTAAAGATTTGTCTGTTACGCCCAGTACCTGATGAAGGTACTTGCACTGTATGGTAATCGGTTAAGGGCGTACCCACACTGTTAACTTGCACAGCAAAACCATAATTCTCTACCAAAGCCCTATGTTTCTCATCATCCGTGCGATCGATGCCAAGCGCAGCCGCTATCAATCCCATAATCGCTGATTTGGAAGGGTGCATAAACGTAGGCCTTACCTCTCCCACTGCAATGTCACCCCAAGCAGCCATGGGCCCATATAGCCGAAAAACAAGATACTCAATCATAATGATCAGATCCTTTTAGAAACTCGCCACAAACTTTATCAGGTCAGCCAACGTACCTTTACCCGATTTTGCATTGAGTTCTTGAGACTCTTCTGCAACCTTTCCGTAAACCGCATCCATTTTATCGCGTGTAGCCTCAAGCTGACCGATGGCCGTATCCAATAAATCTTTTTTATCATCTATCGGCGTTAGAAAGGCAACCGACAAGGAGCGTGGCTGTTTATTACCCTTTTCTGCAAGAACATAGGATGCATAGGCACGCGACGCAAAACTATTTTGTTTTCCGGTTGGGGCAATCGTAGCCATACATTCGACCAGGGCACGAATCGTTTTTTGAGCGAGTTCTTTATTACCAGACAGATTTTTAACCAAAAGATCGCTATCAACACAGACATAAAGATAAAACAGACCAGCCGCAAATTCGGTCTCACCAATATGCCCTGCACCCGCATCTTCTTCTTGCTTGTTAAGATCATCAACAGCTGTAAAGTAATCATCTTCAACAGCAACTTTGTGAACAGTGATCGCATGGGCAACTTGGCAGGCCGCCTCAACATTAAATTTAGGGTTACTCGCCAACATACGACCAAATAATCCTAGATCCGCACCCGAAACAGTCTTATTAGGCAAAGACTTAATTTCTGTATCTTTGGACGGCCTTTTTTCCTTAATTAAAGTTAATACCAAGCTTTCGCATGCTTTGATTTCTTCGGGGCTGTAAAACACCAGCACTTCCCCTGCCAAAGTATCCTTATCAACATTACTTTTGGATTTTTTATCCTTTTTGCCCTTCTTATTAGACTTTTCTTCAGCTTCCTCCTCTATAATTTCTTCGTCCTCTGCCTTAGCAGATTTATCAGAAAATACTGCTGCCATCTGCCATGCCCACTGCGTTGCATCTTTTTCGGGTATTCCGGATCCACTTCCATACTCTTTTTCGGGATTGCGTAGAATTTCAGACAGATCCACACCTGACATCAGAGACTTTTTGATAGCTTGCCCAATGCGACGTGTCCGAATCCCTGCATGCCCGACCAAGCTATCAAGAAATAAATCAGAAGTCCGCCACGCCCGTTTTAAACTCTGGGAGGATATCCGTAGCCGTTGAACCCCGCCCATAACAGCCGTCTTGGGTCGACCCAAATCATCACGATTCAAATTGGAAGGTGGATAACTGGTCAGCAAATGCAATTGAATAAATTTTGTCATAACATTACTCCTTTTTATTTTTCTGAACTTGGGGCAGCCGCATAATATTCGTATGCCCAATCTTTACGGGTTTTTTCATTCCACCAATAAACATCATTGGCCAAATCAACTAAATTAACGTGGCCCTTCATTAAACGAATCAAGCGAATCATCATTGGATACATTTTGTGAGAATCTTTTTCTGCCAGCAAGCGCCTAAACCGCAAACTACTGACCTTGGCCTTATCTTTACTTCCCTCCTTAGAAGATCCCATTTCGGTAGGAAAGGCATTCTCGGTACCAGAATTTTTCTTAACATGGGATAAGATCCCCGCCACAATCGCTATAGACTCCCGCCCTACGTTAACATCTGCATTAATTAATTTATGATACAAATCATGATAGGCCGGAACAAATACAACCTCATTGGGTGTCCTGGCTCGTCTCAAAGCAGCACTATCACCCTTCCAATTTTTTCTCGCCTTTTGATCCGGCTCTTCGTCCCTTTCATCCTCGATACATTCCTTCCACCACTCGCTGATGATGTGAGCCATTTTGTTCGATGCTTCAGACATCCTTTACCTCCTTTTTGCTGACTTCCCAATGCCCGCCTTTTTGGGGGCCGACATATTTTAGCTGGCCATCTTTGACGAGTTTTGAACTGGCCCTCTCAACTGCGCTAAGTGATTTAGAAATATTTGCAGCGACTTGTGCCAAGGTCATCTCTGGATGACTTTGCAACAATTGCAATATTTTCACCGGCGTTTTTGCCCGCGTTTCTACCCGCGTTTCTACCGAAGTTTTTACGCTCCCAGCAGTCTGTGAACCGGCAGCCTTTATATGATCTGGGTTCGCGTTAAAGGTAATCATCAGGCCCGACATCTCAAAGTCATACATTGGCTTCGGAATTCCAAGCTCCTGGCACTCTTTTTTGATCTTATCAATACCTCTCCCCCAAGCCTCTATATAACCTGCTCTAAAAAAGGTATTGGCCAGAAGCGGGTTATGGGGCTTGGAAGGATGCTTGCCTAAAAAACGCTTCATCGTCCAGCCGTCTGGAAGCTGCCCAGGGTTCCAAAGGCAAATCTTATCTTCGTATACGCTAATCTGTATGGGAACTGCGCTGGCATAGTCCTTGTGGACAACAGCGTTGATCAAGGCCTCGCGCAAAGCATCTGATGGGTAGAGAAAGTTTTCGACTCGCTGTATGCCTTGGTAGGTGATGTAGGCTTTTAAATATTTGGTTTGCAGTAGATCCATAGCCTTTTCGATCTGCTCAAACAAATTTCCATTTACCTCATCTTGATAACGTAGGTCATCGTTAGAAGCAAAGTATCCAATCTTGATCCATGAACCAGCAAAATATTTTTGAGGATGATCAGAAAAAAGCAGGCAAGCAGCCCGCCTTAGCCCATGGGTATCGACTAGTTCCAAATTTTCAAACAGAAACTCACGACCGTCTTTTAGCACAGCATCAGACATGCGCCCGCTTTGCTTGGCTTTTTGTTTAAAAAGTTTTAAAGCATTTGCACTACAATGCTGCGGCTTAAAAGAAGGCATGGGGACATCATCCCAGTGCCTGCCCTGTTTGCGTAACAAAAACCGATCCAAGGCGGATCCTCTTAGGGCCTGATTGGTACTACCGCTGCGGTAATAGTACTCACCCCGGTAGCTGATCGGGTTAGGGTATGCAGAGACCACGATTTCAACGGATTCCTTAGCGTTCGACCTGCGAAGATTGACATCAACCAAAATACCAAGCAGATCGCGGGTTTTATTCGGCAAAAGCTCCAAAAGTTCCTTGGCATTTTCTATTCCAACCGTTAGGCCTTTATCATTTTTACCTATAATCAGCGTGCCACCCTCGGCATTGGCAAAACCACAAACCCATTTAAGATACTCGTCCCGCCAAATCTCTTTCCATTCCAGATTTTGATTTTCTTTTCGGCTAGGAGATTTCATGATAGATCCAAAATCGCACGAAATTTTTTGCTTCTCAAATTTCTCTCCAAACTATTCATGGCCTTGGCAATACGGGCCGGGTCTACTGCATCAAAGGAACCGGTTTGGGATAAATCATCAAATATGGATAAGGATACATCGAGTAAGTATTTTGACCATTGATCCAGTAGCGGCTTATTATTTTTATTTCCGGACTCTAAGTTATCTCGCAAGTTTTTTAATTCGTCATAGAACCTGGCTTCGGTTTGGTTCCAAAAAAAAACATCAACCCGCGACATATCTCCCCTAACTTCTACACCCTCACGAAACCAAGCTTTTTTAACTGCCCCTCGGGTTTCCTTAACCGCAAGCTCGGCAGATTCAATAAGAATTTTAACCAAATATCGATATTCCTCTAGCATTTCAGGATTAATATGAATTAATGGAAAGATTCCCTCATACCAACAGCGCGCCTTCATGTTATCCATGTCATAACCAAAGGCCCAGACGGTCTGTTTTTTTTCCGTATCATACCGGTACCGCGAAACAACGCGTGCCGATATTTTTTGCCCTTTCGTACTTAAAGCGCCATCCAAAATCCATCCTAGCCAATGCTTATAGCGCATACCACCAGGTTGCAAATGGATTGCGCTAGTCTTTCCATCAGAATCAATAAAATAAGGCGACAATGGATGCTGCCACGGCCCTTTGTAATTAGCGCCATAGTTCTGCGCAACATACTTATCATATAAACGTGGTTGATGTTTTAGGCATATATCACAGACACCTGAGCCAAGTGGAGATAACAGTCGTATCCGCCTAGGAGTTGCCCAATAATTTTGAACCGGATGGACATCCTCGGGTGTCGTCTCCTTATCTCCTTCGCTCGTACGCGTAGCTCCCAGCCACGGAAACTTTGCTTCAAACGCATCTTTTTCGTGGTTACCACTTTTAGCCAGAAAATCTTTTTCTTCTAAAACATTCAGCCAAACAAGTTGCCATAAATTAACTCCCCTAATAAGGGTCGTCAGTGGTCCACCACCTCTCAAACCCGTACGATGACCAGCACCACCACTGGGTGCATTGATTTGTAAGGTATAAATCGCAGCAGCAGCACATGCTTCACAAATTTGGTTAATTTGGTCACGCTTCACAAAGTGATCTTTATTCTGCTTTAGGGTTTGTTCTCCAGGAGCTTCAATAAACAAACTACCAATAGGGTTAGCATCCTCATAATTCACCTCCATCGTTAGATCCTGCATAAACCGTGGCCCATCGCTATCCAATTCAAAAGCATGTACAACCGGTGCAAACGCAGATTTCAGTTCTTGGGAGGATGGTGGGTTTTCCAACTTGTCACGCCACTCCTTGGGTGTATGCGGCGCATACGTTGTTTGCAATAAGCCAATTAAAAACTGAATCAGCGCACCGTTAAAATCGGGACGCGGAGCAGCCAGTTCGATAATCTCGTTATCCCCCGTACCTTCAACAATTTGCCACGGCGCAATACGTTCAATATTTCCATTTTTGCGACGTGCCGGGATCCAAGGATCGTCAATCAGGTTCATAAATAATCAAGCCTTAATCTTAAATACAGCCACCAAGGCTACCAATAGCGCAAGTGCTACAAGGGCCTGAGGTTGAGCAAGATTACCCGCCGATACAGCATCTTTAATCAATAGAAGTAAACTTTCTACCATTACGTAGTAGGATAATAACTACAAACAAATAATTTGTAAAGAGTGGAGATTAATGATAAATTAACTCTATGAATTTTTGGCAGCATTCTACCGATGTCCCCCATGATTATGGGGATGTCCCGAGTGGCGATTATTGACATCGCTTGGCGAAAACCTGTTCCCCACAGGTGTGGGGATTCCATCAATTTGCCTTTAATTTTATACAAACTCGGCACCAAACTTAACGGTGTATACAACGTCCACCACTGCACCCTCGCAATTAAGAACGCTCCCGCACCAAATTCCATTCTTTTCGATCAAAGGCACAAGTAGCACATATTTGCCCTGATCTCTCATACTCCGCCTTGCCTCATCAAAGGCCACTGCATGTTCACCCACATATTCTGCCGCTGCATAATATTTTCTAACACTCAGTTGAGAAAGCTGCCAACCATACTCATCATGCACTTCAATCCAGGGCACCAGGCGATTATCCTGCCAACGCGCCAGACGCAGCGTTACGGTAGGTTCTCCCAAACGGGTTGGTGCAAAGGCGTCATCCTGCCAATGGGTTAGTGTTTGTTTATACCCCTGATTCAAATCAAGACTATTGAAACGAGCCATACTTTTTTTACCCTGATCTGCCCCTTGCGACTTATCTTCAGTCATTTGAAGATCTGGCGGAACCGCATTGTAAGACGACTCGGAAAACACAAATTCGATCATATCCCTTGCATATTCGGGCATACGAAAAGATCTTCTTTCGCATAACCACCGAGCAGTTAGCCATAGTTGCCCGTGATGCGGATACACCCTGGCGGCCTTTGGAAAATGCTTTTTGTACCAGTCTGATTTAGCTTCGGGCTCCGGCATGGGCGTATAGACAGCCAAAACTGGCGTGCGATTGCCTCGTGCATGGCGCTGCAAACGACCAGCCCTTTGAATAACAAGATCAATCGGAGCAAGATCTGTGACCATAAAATCAAAATCTAAGTCTAACGACTGTTCAGCCACCTGTGTGGCAATTAGCAATCTGCCCTTTCGCACGTTACTGGCGCTATCTGGTCCAAAATAATCCAAAACCTTATTTTCAATTTCCAAGCGGTCACTTAATGCAAAGCGGGAGTGAAATAAGGTTAATAATTCAAGTTCCATGCGAGTTTGCCAATAGCGATATGCCTGCAGCGCATCGACAATCGTGTTGCGAACCCAGCAAACGCAGTGCCCTTTATTCAAGGCAGCCTGAATAGCATCATATACTTGCTGCTCTGTATAAATCAGATTTACTCGCACCTCACGAGACATCTCTCGCCGCGCTGCAACTGCATGCTCGCAAATTTGACCTTCGGAATAATATGTAAGCAAGGGATACTTAACTTCCATCACTTCAGGGGCTGGTAATCGCCGGCCTTCGGCATAGGCCTTTAGCAATTCCTTGCGCATTTGTTGTGGAAGCGTAGCCGAGAGCAAAATGGCACTGCCCCCAAACGATGCATGAAACTTTAATAGTGAACACAGCAGCTTGTGCACATAATCATCGTTGGCATGCACCTCGTCAACCACAAGAACCTTTCCGTATAAACCAAGTAAGCGCAAGGATTGGTGTCTAACCGGCAGGATGCTAAGCAAAGCCTGATCAATAGTACCTACACCTACATGCGCCAGTAGGGCTTTTTTTCTATTGTCCGAAAACCATGCCGCGCAATCCTGTGTAGCACTACTTTCATCGCCTCCATAACCATGATCTAGTCGGGTATTTTTCTCCATTTTTAAAACCATGGGCCCCGAACTATGGGCCAGAACTAACGATGGATCGGCATCGTCTTGAAATAATTTTTTATAAATAGCACGAACTCTCTTATACATTGCATTTGCGGTCGCCATGGTAGGCAGGGCCATAAAGATTCCATCTGCCAAACCCTTTGCCATTAGGCGCTGGGCTAATATGAAGGCCGCTTCCGTCTTTCCGCCACCCGTCACCTCTTCCAAAATGAACAAGCCAGGGGTATCCGTTATTTTCAAATTTTCGGAATGTTCTTGTAACGGGGTAAGCTGGGCAATGCCCGGAAAGATACGTCGATAACTTAAATATTCTTGTGCCACGACAGGAATAAAACCGCTTTTATTAACAGCCGTTAATGCGTTAGGTAAGGCCTTGGTTTGCCAATAACTATTTAGATCTTGTTGATCCTTACAATATCGGAACCAACTGCTATTTGATCCAATCCAATCAGAAGCCACCGCCAACCCGGCGACTAACCATGAAATTCGCGGAAAGCGATCGCAAAACAAACGATACTCTTCGACGCCAAACGGAAAACCATCGGGTAAAAATTTATCCCGAACAAATGCTACAAAACTATTAGCATCGGTCAGTATCATTGCTGGAAAATCTTTGCCTAAGGGCCTGGGATCCGTATCATTTTTGGGAGGTTGCCCATGATGGCCACAAACCGCATTCAGCCAAGGCAAAAGCAGATCCCGTAAATCACTCGATTCTTCACGTGAAATAGCTTTTATCAAATATTGATCAAGATACCGAAACCCCAAGGTATCATGGCGTTGTCGATATACCGTATCAAAAGCTCTACCCTGAAGCTGATTAAATAGATCTGGAATAAGATTTTGAAAACTGTCTGCAAACTTGCCAATGTCATGGAGAGCAAGCAAAAAAGTAATCCAATCGATTAAGCGCTCAGGTCTAATACCCGATTGATTGGAAAGATTTCTAAGCAGTTTTGGCTGACCTTCCAGTAACACTCGCCCGACCGCAGCGACATCGAGACTATGATAAACCAATAGGTGAAATTGAGACGGATCTTCTCTATCAGCTTTGCCCCAATATCGAAAATAACCCGTACTCATAAAGATGACCGCGTGTGGCTTTATCTAATCTGATTCTCAAGCCTTTGCTGCAAACCAAAAAGTCGGATAAACCCAATGGCATCTTTTTGGTCATAAAGTTTAACGTTAGAAAAACCACCCAGGCCCTGATCGTAAAGCGAATAAGGTGACTTGGCTCCGGCGGCTGTGGCCCGGCCTTTGAAGAGTTTAACGCGTACCGTACCGGTGACCCGTTCGTTTACCTTGTTAAAGAAAACATCGAGACTATTTTTGGCGCGGCAAAACCATTGACCGTTGTATACCAGTTCGGCGTACTTAAGTGAAAGCGGTTGCTTGATCTGATAAGTGGTTTTATCCAGCACCAGGCGTTCCAGGGCTTCGTGCGCCTCATACAGAATCGTCCCGCCGGGCGTCTCGTAAGCCCCGCGCGACTTGATGCCCACCAGCCGGTTTTCGACCATGTCGATTTGACCGACACCGTGACGGCCGCCCAGCGCGTTGAGCTGCTTGAGGAGTTCGACTGGTTTTAAGCGCTTTCCGTTAACCGCCACCGGCGTACCGGACTTAAACTCCACCGTCACGTATTCAGGTTTGCCAGGTGCCTTGCTTAGGGGTGAACTTATTTTATAGACGCGGTCGAGCGGCTCGCGCGCTGGATCCTCAAGCTCGCCGCCTTCGTGCGAGAGATGCCACAGGTTGCCATCTTCGGAGTAGATTTTTTTCTTGGTCACCGGTACCGGAATGCCGCGCGCATGGGCATAGTCGATGGCCTCCTCGCGTGAGTTGAGGGTCCATTTGTCATCTTTCCACGGCGCAATGATTTTTAAATGTGGGGCCAGCGACATGTAGGTCAGTTCAAAACGCACCTGGTCGTTGCCCTTGCCAGTGGCCCCATGCGCCACCGCATCGGCTTTTTCACGCAAGGCCACACGCACCTGTTTTTCGGCAATCAGTGGCCGGGCCATAGATGTGCCCAGCAGGTACTTGCCTTCGTATTTGGCTTGGGCGCGCAAACATGGAAAGCAATAATCACGCACAAATTCTGCGGTGACATCCTCATAAAAGGCTTTGCTGGCCCCGCTGCGTTTGGCCTTTTTGATAATTTCAGAACCCTTGTCACCCTGTCCCAGATCGGCAGCATAGGCAATGACTTCGCAGCCGTAGTTTTCGATCAGCCAAGGGATAATGACAGAGGTGTCTAATCCTCCAGAATAAGCCAGCACAACTTTTTTCACTCTTACAGACATTGGATCCTCCTACGACATCAACAGCGCCAACACCGCTTTTTGCGCATGCAACCTGTTTTCAGCCTGGTCAAACACAATCGACTGCGGTCCGTCAATCACTGCGGCGGTAATTTCAAGGCCACGGTGGGCTGGCAGGCAATGCATCACCAGACATTTTGGATCGGCGTGTTTTAACAAGGCCGCATTCACTTGATACGCCCGAAAATCACGCTCCCGCTGCGCGGACTCGGCTTCCTGCCCCATGCTGGCCCACACATCGGTATAAACCACCTGTGCGCCAGCCACGGCTTGCCTGGGATCACGCAAGAGTTCGATATCGATTCCGCGACGCTTATTTTTAAGCGTTCCCAGGGCTTTAAGCGCCTTGCGGCTGGGCTCGTAACCCTTGGGCGTGCACACGCGCAACTTGAGCCCCACCTTGGCGGCGGCAAACATTAATGAATGCGCCACGTTGTTTCCGTCGCCCACATAAGTCAGCACAATGTCATCGAGGTGCCCAAAGTGCTCAATGAGCGTAAGCATGTCTGCCAGGGCCTGGCAGGGATGCTCATAGTCTGACAGCCCATTGATCACCGGTACCTCGGCAAACTCGGCAAAGCGTTCGATGGTCTCGTGGGCAAAGGTGCGTAGCATGATGCCCTGCACCATACGCGAGAGGGTACGGGCAATATCCGAGACGGGTTCGCGCCCATCCATTTGGATATCATCCGGACGCAAGTTGATCACGTGACCTCCCAGCTGCACCATACCAACTTCAAAACTGACCCGCGTGCGCGTCGAAGGTTTTTCAAAAATCATCGCCAGAGTTTTTTGCTTGAGCAAGGCATGTTCCTTGCCTTGTTTGAGTTCGATTTTAAACCGCGCTGCCAAAGTAAGAATTTCGTGGATTTGCTCGGGTTTCAGCGCATGGAGCGAAACCAGATGCTTAAACTTGGGCATGGGGCGTAATTCCCGGCTTGATCATGGTTCCGATACCGGTGTCGGTGAATAGTTCTAAAAGCACGCTGTGCATGATGCGTCCATCGATCACATGCGCCGACATCACGCCGTTGGCCACCGCTTCCATACAACATTTGGCCTTGGGCAGCATGCCGCCGACAATGACTTTTTTGCGGATCAGCGCCTTGGTATCCGAAAGTGACAGGCGTGCCAGCAGTTCGCCGTCTTTGTCCTGGATGCCATCGACGTCTGTAAGATAAATCAGTTTAATGGCCTTAAGCGCAACCGCAATGGCGCTGGCAGCCTCGTCGGCGTTGATATTGAGCGACTCGGCTTCTTCGCCGGCGGCAATGGACGAAATGACCGGAATAAAACCACTTTTATCCAGCGATTCAATGATGGCCGGGTTGATGCCGGTGATCTGACCTACAAAACCCATGTCTTTGCGACCGCCGCGCAGGCGCTTGGCCAATATCAGGTTTCCGTCTTTACCGCTTAAACTGACGGCGCGTCCGCCGGCATGATTGATCATGCTGACAATGCTTTTACTGATTTTTCCGGACAAGACCATTTCAGCCATTTCTACGGTTTCAGCATCGGTGACGCGCACGCCATTGACGAATTCAGATTTTTTTCCCATTTTTTCCATGAAACGGGTGATCTCTGGCCCGCCACCGTGTACGATCACCGGGTTCATGCCCACATATTTTAAGAGCACCACGTCACGGGCAAACTCTTTGGCCAGGTTAAGGTCAATCTGGGCCGCCCCGCCGTATTTGATGACAATAGTCTTGCCATAAAACTTGCGGATGTAAGGCAGCGCCTCAAGCACCACATGAGCACGCAGGCTGACTTGTTGGCTGACCATGGAATCTTAATTATGCGATATGGGTAGGAAATTGTGAATTACGAGTAAGCCGCGTTAATTTGAACGTATCGCGCCGAAAGATCGCAGCCCCAGCAGACTGCCCGGGCGTCTCCCATACCCAGGTCAAGGTAAATAAGGACGTCCCGCTTAAGCAGGGCAGGCCGAAAATGTTCGCGCGGCTTGCGTACCGGCGCACCCCGGCGGTAGATCAGCTTGTCGCCAAACCACAGGCGCAAGCGCGAAGGCGGAAGCGGTACCCCGCTACGCCCGGCCGCCGCAATCACCCGGCCCCAGTTGGGATCCTCGCCATGCACCGCCGCTTTGACCAGCGAAGAAGTGATCACCGTTTTAGCCACCTGTTCCGCTTCGGCTTCATTGCGTGCCCCCGTCACCAAACATTCAATCAGCTTGGTGGCCCCTTCGCCATCGCGGGCAATTTCTTTGGCCAGATCAATGCACACCTGCGTCAGTTGCTTGCAGAAACGCTGATACAAAGGCTCGCTCTCCGAGGTCAGCATGATTCCCGATTGACCATTGGCCATGACCACCGCCATGTCGTTGGTACTGACGTCGCCATCGACACTGATACGATTAAACGAAACCCGGTTGGCCTCGGCCAGGGCTTTTTGCAAAAGACGCTGTGTC
The DNA here is from genome assembly GCA_023249225.1 of bacterium. GTDB lineage: Bacteria > Margulisbacteria > Marinamargulisbacteria > JAHFDA01 > JAHFDA01 > JAHFDA01. The sequence continues at coordinate 17,529 of JAHFDA010000025.1, read as the reverse complement.
ATGCCCAGGTCGGTCACCAAAAATGCCAGCATGGTGCCCATGTTGGGATGGATCATGCCAGAGCCTTTGGTCACTCCTCCAAGGGCGTATTTTTGTCCCCTAAAACTGCCGCCCACCCAAGCCTGCTTAAGCGTGAGATCGGTGGTCATAATGGCGCGAGCCACGCGCGGCCATTTGCGCGGCGCCAGTTGTTTGGCCACCCGTGCAATGCCAACCTCGAGTTTGGCCACATCAGGTAGCACACCAATAATACCGGTCGAGGCCACCAGGACATGTGCAAGCTTGACTCCCAGGGCTGCCACCACGGCTTCAACTTCGCGGTCAACCACATACAAGCCGGCCTTGCCCGTACAAGCATTGGCATTACCGCTGTTGACCACGATAGTCTGCGCCACACCCTGCCGAAAAACTTTGCGGGCATACAGCACTGGCGCCGCCGCCACGCGGTTTTGGGTGGTCACGCCCGCCACGGTAGCGGGTACCACACTGTGAATAATCGCCAAATCAAGCTTGCGCGGATTGCGCTTAATGCGCGCATGGATACCAGAGACCAAAAACCCCCGGGGATATTTCATCGTTATGATTTTAAACTATCACAAATTCAATCCGGCTGTTTCAGACAACCCAAACATCACATTAAGATTTTGAATGGCCTGGCCACTGGCACCTTTCACCAGGTTGTCGATGGCCGACAAGACAATCACTTGCCGCCGTGCCGGATCGTAACGCAGCGCGATCGCCACACGATTGGTATAGACCACATCGTGCAAGCTAGGCAAAAATGGCGCAAGGCGAAAATCGACAAAGGGTTCGCGGGCGTAAGCGCTTTCGTAAAGCTTGGACAGGGACACGGAATCTTGAGTATCCACATCCTTTTTGATCCGCGCATAGCAGGTGGCCAAAATACCCCGATTCACCGGCAACAAGTGCGGCGTAAAAACCACCGGAATTCCAAGATTGTTTTCAATTTCGGGCTGATGGCGATGCTCCAGCACGCCGTAAGCGGAATAATTTTCCTGAACGTGGATGGCCTGGGTGTGTTCCTTGAGGGCACGTCCCGCGCCGGATACGCCCGAGGCAGCATCAATGATCACACTTTCGGTATCGATCAAACCCGCATCCACCAGAGGCTTGAGCGCCAGCGTGGCGGCGGTGACGTAGCAACCCGGGTTAGCCACCAGCCGTGCTTGTGAGATGCGCTCGCGCCCAAGTTCTGGAAGCCCGTATGCTGCTTCGGAAAGCAGTTGCGGAGACGAATGTTTGCCGTAGTATTTTTCATATATTTTGATGTCTGAAAAACGAAAGTCCGCCGACAGGTCAATCACGCGCAGTCCGGCTTCGAGCAAGGCTGGCGCCCATTTGGCCGCCTCTCCGTTTGGCAGGCACAAAAACACCGCTTGGATTTCGCGCTGCTTGAATATCGCCACATCATAGGTTTCAAGCCGCCCCTTAAAATAGGGTGCCAACTCGGGCACGGCTTCGGCCCAGGTTTTTTTAGCCTGGCTTTGCGAGGTGGCCACCACAAGTTCGACCTGGGGATGGCCATGCAACAGCCGAATCAGTTCGCATCCGGTATGGCCAGTGGCACCCGCAACCGCCACTTTAATGCTGTGCGTCATGGAATTTATTGTAGCGCAAACCCCTTGCCTTCAGGCTTTGATATTTCCAAGACCCTTATAAAGACACAAAAAATATATTTTCTGTTTCCACTCGTCTACCCTGCCTCGCACCACTGTGGCTGCCACACCTTCGCGTCCGCCACCGTGCCCTAACATCCAGGCAATGCGCGGCGCGCTGTAGCGCTTATCGCTGGAACGAATACTAATCTTAATGTGGCCATCACTTTTGGCAATCAAAGTAAAAGATAACAGCGCTTTCTCCATGCGGCTGACAAAATCGGGCACATGGATCGACTCTTGCTCAAAACGATCCCCGTCCACCACTGCCACCACCACGCGTCCATCAAACCAAAATTCCATGTTGTCCTTGATCACGATGTCGCGCCACATGGCAAAGTCACGCAGACTATACGCGTTATAGGCCCGCATGGCGGTTTCCTGGTCGGCACCCGCTTCGACCAAAGCTCCCGCAAAGCACCAGGTTTCAGCGGTTTGTGGCCGGTCAAAACTGGCCGAATCGCAGTACGCACCCGCAAACAGATTGGTGGCTGCGTGCTTTGAAAGTGGAATACCCAGGGCCTGCCAGAGCGGATACGTAATTTCGGCGGAAGAACCGCCTGCGACGATATAGTTACACTGGCCAAATTTAGAATTTTTGTAGTGATGGTCGATATTGATCACAAAGGCACGCGCAAAATCCAATCCCTCAAATGCAGGAATCAGCGCGCGCACACCGCAATCGAAAGTCATCACCGTATCATAGTCAAAGCCTTCTGGAATACGCTGCAGTATGCGATCCGTTCCCGGCAGCACTTTAAGATGATCTATCGGTTCTTCAGAAAGCAGCCTGCAAGGCCGTCCAAGACTTTCTAAAAGGTCACGCACCGCCAGGGCCGTTCCCAGTCCGTCAGCATCGGGTGTGGCATGGGTGGTAAGCACAATGCCCCGAGCGTTCTGTACGCGCCTGACCATGCTGTCAAAAACATCTTGGCGCGCGGTTTCACTAAGGTAACCTTCGGAAGTTTCGGTCGGCTCTGCCAGCCGTTTGTAAACAAGCACCTGCCCCATCCTGCCTGATTGTCGTACGTTGACGACAAAGGCTGTATTTATGAAATTCGTTGGGAGAATTCCTCTCTCCCCCGGGAGAGGGTAAACTAAAAACAGATGGCTAATCTTTCTGAATGGATTCCACGCGGCATCTTTATCTTTATCATTATCGCCCTGCTTGCCACTGGCTATCGTGAGTACCAGCACCGTGAAAAACTGCTTGAAATGCAAAACAACCTGGCCGACATCAAAAACACTCTGGCCCTGGAATACACCCGGCAAATCAAAATAAAATATTCACCCCTATGGCCGGCCATCACCCCGCAACTCTTTTCGGATCGCAAGATACCGTCTAACCCGATTCCCGCACCCTCCAATGAAGTCACCGAAATTAAAATGGCCCGACCCCTTAAGCCCCAGGATGGCCAGGACAACGGCGGATGGATTTACAATCGCATGACCGGAGAAATCAGACCCGATTCACGCAAGTACTTTAAATACAAATGAAATCAAAAGTAAAAACTTTCTACCAGGTATCCCACCCCAAAGGGCCCTTCGTAACTTAACATCTGCGCTTTGACCGCTGGTTGATCCGCAAGCAAGCCCGCCAGAAATTGCGCCGACCCCAGCGCATCCTGTGCCCCGCGCTCGGAAAGTTCGGAATCGAATTGCAGCAAGGCCGGAACATCCCAGCGCTGCATGGCATCCACAAAAGTCTCGTCAAATTGTTTGCCATACGGACTGTACCCACTCGGCGCATCGGGCGTAAGCGCGTGCGACAGATCGCCGCTGATCACGGCGGCCACTCTGCCCGGATACGCAGACAACACTCGGGACACTGCCTGTCCGTACTGAAAAACAGTTTGGGCTGGCATATAGGGTAATCCCAAAAGCGCCAGCGAACCCTTAAAACCCGCTTCGGCCATAAACGCCAAGGGAACCAAAGCCCCGTGATCCAGACTAGATTGCGGCACCGTCATCACGCCCGGAACCGCTTGTAAAAGCGTCAAAAGTTCGGCAGCGGCGTTAAAGCTCCAGGTGGGTTGCGCCACACCAAAGCGCCGGAACGAACCTTGGTAACGTTTACAAACATGCAAGGGCAGACTGTGGCGGGAGACAGTGGCATGTGGCGAAAGCACCAACACGGTCTCTGGTGCCTGCTGTACCAGCTCGCGCCCCAGTTGCTGCATGGCCATGACCGTTGCCTTGGCGTCCGCTTCCCGACCCCGTCCCACGCCTGCGACGATCACAGGTGGGTGTGGCGTAAAACAAGCAAAAACTAGCATGGCGCATCATAATGGATAGGAGGTTGCGTACCCATACCCACGCCCTGAACCATGAAGCTGTTGTACCGCATATTCATCTTATTTTACCTGGTCTGCCTACCCTTGCTCACGCTTTCGTCAGGGCTTAAAGCTGCGTCGATGTTAGATGACTTGGCAAGCCGGGATGCGCTGGACACTCCTGAAAAACCAGCCGATTGGTTTTTAAAATTAGAACCGTCCGGCTTAAATATGCCCACGGTCACCCGCAATGCGCCCACTGCGCTAGATACTTACGCCAAACCTCTGGAAGGCAATGCTCCGCTTCGGTCTACCTTTCAATTGGATAAACTGGCGCCCAACTGGGCTCCCGAAACACCGCAGTCATCGGACCAGGATGAAGGCATTGTGTTTGAACCCCCGGGGGATTTTGCCCGCCCGGACAAAGCGCTGGGCCATCCGTTGAGCTACGCGCTTAAATCCATGTTTATTCCCGGCCAGGGACAAGTAGAACTTAACGATGAACTTTCTGCAAACTTGATCCGCGCTGGCGAGGCAGCGTTGATCGGCAGCGCCTTGCTTTATCAGCAAGTGCGCAACAGCAACTATGCGCTGGCCCAAGCCGCCCTGACGCAAAGCGAACAAGACCTTTATTATCAAAACGCGCTGGGCGCCTATACCCTCAACAACACACTACTGTGGCTGGCGGCGGCCTTGTACGGATTTAACGTGTGGCAGGCATGGTCGCAGGCCAACACCTTGTACCAACTGGCTTACAGTAAGAGCGCTGCCGCTTATACCGTCAGTTTGCACTGGGACGTGACGCCATGAAAAAACGCTTCTTGCTGGCATGGTGTTGCCTGACCTTGGCCGCCTGCCTGTGGACTGCCTGTTCATCACGGCCTGCGTCCCTTACTTCGATAGCCGACCAAACGCCTCAAGTGCAGGCTGTGCGCCCTGGGACCCAACTGACCCAGCCTACCGGTTGGACCGATGTTTTTACCTTGGCCGCGCGCGACCTGCAAGGCGACAACCTCACCATTCAATGGAGTTTGTCTGGCAGCAGCAGTCCCAATGGGACACTGACAAAAATCAGCGATACCCAATATGAATACCGCGCCCCGATTAATCCCGGTAACACCGATACCATTTTGATCACCATCAGCGATGCTAAACTAACTACCTTTGTAACCACTTCAGTGACCATACCCAACCCCAGCGATCCGGCATCGCCTGACAGATTGACGCTCTCTGGCAGCTTGGGTTCCTCGGCCCTGCAATGGAACTCGAATACCGAAAGCGACTTGTCCGGCTATGTGGTCTTGCGCGCCACACAAGACCAGGGACCTTTTGAAGCAATCGCCACTGTGCCTACTGTTTCGGCCTATTACATTGATGTCAGCAGTAATTTTGGCTCGGGCAGTTACTATTATGCTGTCCAGGCTTACGACAGCGACCACGTCACCGGAAACTACAGCAGCCGACCCAGTCACACGCCAGCGTCTTTATACAGCGACAGCAACACGCCACTGGCACCCAGTCTGCAAAGCAGTTCCCGTGGCGAAAAAAGCCTTACGTTTAACGTGCTAGATAATGGTGACGCCGATGGCAGCGGGCAGGTTTGGGCACTGGAAGTATGGCAGAGTAGCGGCGGAAACCCTTATGAACTGTATGCGGTGACCAGCAATTTTTCAGCCGGAAGCAACTTTACCTACGCCTTTAATAATCTTAGCAATGCAGTCACATACAATTATGACGTTGTAGCAGTAGACCTGGCTGCCAAACGCAATACATTGAACATTGCATTACAACCCAACGACGAGGTTCCCGCCGCCCCCACCGGACTCACCATCTCGGCCGTGGTCGGTGGCCTGGAACTGGATTGGAGCGACAACCGCGAGGGCGATTTGGCAGGCTACTGGGTCTACCGCACCACCACAGCCAACAGTGAAGTTACCACCGAAAATGCGGTGACTGTAAACAGCACGATGCTGACCAGTTCGTCTTATCGCGACACCCAGGTTTCGAGCAACCAAAGTTATCATTACCGTATTAAAGCCGCCGACACCGATGGCGACCCCACTGCATTGCTAAGCGACTTTTCAGCCAACGCCACGTATACCGCGCCCGAAGTTTATACCCAGATCGATGAGATCGGTCGCCAAGGCTCGTCTCTGGGCGAATTTTCTACACCCCAGGGCATAGGCATCGACAGCAACGGACGCGTGTATATTACCGACTACTTAAACAGCCGTATCCAGGTACTCGAAAGCAACGGTACGCCGGTCACCTCGATTTCAGGGTCGCTGCTACGACCAGCCAACATTGCCGTAAAGACCGTCACCTCCAATATCTGGGTGCTGGCCACCGACCAACTGGGAACAAATCAAAGAAAAATTAAGAAATATCTCTCCGAAAATAACGCCCTTAATTTACAGCAGGAGTTTGGCGACTCGGGGACATCTGCCAACGAATTGATCGAAGCTTTTGGTATTGGATTTAACAGCAGTTATGTCTATGCCACTGATGTGGATGCCACGGTGCAAGGCAAAGTGGTGCGTTATGACTTTAACGATGTGTCTACCAATATTGGATTTGGCTCAAGCAGTGACACCAAGGTCTACGCGCCGCTTTCAAATCCGCGTGACGTGGAGATCGACTCGAATGGCGTTGTGTTTGTGGTGGAAACCAGCAAGCACCGCGTCCTGGCCTTGGATGCCGCCGGAAACTACCAAAGCCACTTTGGCAGCTATGGCACCGCCACCAATAACATTGGCGACAGCGACCTTAACATCTACTTTAACCAACCCCAGGACATGGCCATCTACGAAGACGGCGTTGACCGCTTCTTTTTTATTGCCGACACCAAAAACCACCGCATTGTTAAATGCAAACAGGTGGGCACATCGGTACAATTCATCACCAGTTTTGGATATTACGGCAGCAGCAGCAACCAGCTGAACAATCCCACCGGCGTGGCTATCTCGCCGGGCGGGCTAAAGATCTATGTGGTTGACCAGGGCAACAACCGGATTATCGTGTTTCAAAATTAGCATTAAGAGATTTGATGGAGTCGAGCGCATCGGCAAGCAACTGCATCTTTTGGGTATCTTCTTGCCGCAGCCGCTCGATGTGTTGATCAAGTTCCTGGGGTGAACGTATGTGCGCCACTTCACTGCAAATGGCGTCTTTAATGCTTTCCGCAAACAAATTGGCATAGTAATGTCGGGGCTTTAAAAAGCGCATTATAAAACCTCACTTCGGATTTAGATTGTGGGGAGCAGCGTCTGGCCACACGCTTACCCGCAGATCCTATCTTTTCCCTAAAATAACCAATATTAAACATTTGTTTATTATATAAATGATGTTGGCAGTAGAGAGTCGTGAAAGCCGGGTATATATTTAAAAGTAAGCGCATGGGTACATCATTTTTAAAACGGGCACGTGAGGTGGTTTTGGCATTTGGGGTCATCGCCGTTGTGATTCCGGCCCTGCTCTACCTTGGCCCGAGTGGTTGTGGCCTGATGGAATCAGACACCGGCATCAACCTTACCATCGAGAACCTGGGGGGCCCCTATGCGGTTGACATTTATTACACCACCACATCCTCGGACGTGGTGATTAACGCTGTGCCGAATCTTGTGTTTACCCTGGCTACAGATTTTCAGGCGGCGCCGAATCCCGGTTTTACCAAACTGCTCGATGGTACCAGCAAGGGTTATGCTGACTACTATATTACGGGTTATTCAATTGCTTACACTGTAGTAACCGCCAACAATGTAACCGCAGATACTGATGTAAGCAGCCGGCTAGAAACGACCTCTGGCGGTTTGTATTTACATATTCAAAATGGAGAGACTTTTACTTCTGGAACAACGCTGGGCAGCCTTATTCAAGTAGTGCGCACCACGGCACAAGAAGATTTGGTTGACCTGGCTGGCACGGTTGCGGGTGGTTTGGAAATTGACGCCATCGCCAACCTTACCCTTACCGGACATACCGAAGACAACCGGTCTTTTGCTTTAAAAGGTTCTTTTGATGTCAAATTCAGGGAGTATGCGCCGGAATCCTGAAGGTTAATTTTCCCTGGCTTCTTACGAAGGCACCAACACGTTCTGCCAGGCCTTACCCACATATTCCTTAACCATGCGATGCGTATTGAAATAGGAACCGTTTAAACCAATGGCATCAACCATCTTGTCGATCCATGCCGAAGATACCTGGGCGGACGGATTTTGAATACTCTCATAATACATGCGCACGATATCCATCAAATAAAAATACAGATTGGCAGCGTCTTCCTGATACCGGAACTCATTGGGCAATTGGTCTGTAACCGGCACCTGTCCAAAAGTCCAACCGCAGCGGTCGGCATTGGCCCCTTCTAACCACCAACCATCGGCGGTACTTAAACTGGGCACCCCATTGATGGCCGCCTTCATACCAGAGGTTCCCGAAGCCTCAAGCGGAGGCACCGGATTGTTCAGCCAGATATCCGCGCCCGAGGTCAGCCAGCCACCCCAGTCCATGTCATAGTCTTCAATAAATACCACCCGTACCGGCCCACGCTGCCATTCTTTTGATTTTTGAATAATGCGCTGCAGAACCTGCTTGCCGCCATCATCGCGCGGGTGCGCTTTGCCACCAAACACCAATTGAATGGCGCCGTGTTCCAACGCAATCCGCTGCAAGCGATCGGGATCTGACAAAATCAGATCGCTGCGCTTGTAGGTAGCCGCCCGGCGCGCGAAGCCCACCGTAAAAACGTTGGGTTCAAAACCACAATCCGGCTGCCGCACCTTGATCTGGTCGATCATGACGGTTTTAGCCTGCTGGTGCGCGAGCCAAAGATCCCGGCGCAGGTTGCTGTCGAGCCGCCGCGTCAGCAATTCGCGCAAACGCTCGGGATCCTGCTTCCAGCCGGGCAGATGACGGTTAAAAAACTCGGCCAGCGGCGCAGACACCCAGGTGCCGGCATGAATTCCGTTGGTGATGGCATCCACGCCTGGCCGCCATGGAAACATGGCTTGCGACACGGCCCCATGTTTTTTGGCAACCGCATTAACATATCCGGCATGCAAGGCAATATGCGTCAGATTAATAAAATGTTCATTGCCACGCTCACGGCCAAAGCGCGACACAAAGTCAAACAATTCGGGATCCAGCACACTTTCGGCCAGCGGACCGCTAAAGCGGTCGTGCCCCGCCGGTACGGGAGTATGGGTGGTAAAAGCAAAACACTTGGCTGCTTCTTGAAAGCTTTCAGGGGTCAGTTTTTTAAGATCCTGTCCCTTTTGTTTAAGCCATGCCGGTATGGCAAATGCCGCATGGCCTTCATTGAGGTGTAATTTTTCGATGCCACTGTAACCCAAAGCCTGCAACGCCAATACGCCGCCCCAACCGAGCACCACTTCTTGCGCCATGCGCCACCACAGATCATCGCTGCGGTAAAGTTCCGCCGTAATTTCCTTGAGCCGCCCCTGGTTTTGTTCAAAATGCGTGTCTAAGAGCAGCAAGGGAAGTACGCCGCCCGTCTGCCCGATCACATCGTACTGCCAAATACGCACTTTGGCGGTACTTTTATCTTTAAAAGAGACCTCAACCTGGGTATCCAGAAGTTTGAGACCCGGCACTTCCTTGGGCTTCCAAAAACGGCGCTCATCCATTTGCCAGCCATGGGCATCGAAACTTTGTTTAAAATAACCATCCCGGTACATCAGCCCCACAGCCACGACTGGAACTTTGAGGTCGGCACAGGATTTAAGCGTATCCCCGGCCAACACCCCCAAACCGCCACTGTAAATATAAAGTCGCGGGTCAAGCCCATACTCCATAGAAAAATAGACAATTTTACGTTCGGCAGGATGCATGGATTTACTTTAACAAAGATTTTGAAACAGCGTATAATAAATTTGTATGTTTGGTTTAGGACTTCCGGAACTGGTCGTGATCCTGATCATTGCGCTTTTGGTCTTTGGCCCCAAGCGTCTGCCCGAAATGGGTAAATCGCTGGGTGAAACCATTAAGAATTTTAAAAAGCACAGTGCCGACGATTCGACTGAAAACAAATCCTGATCTAACTAAAAAAGTGGGTTGAACTAACCCATGCCTAAGTATGCGCTGACAATCATGCCATATTTAACGGTCACCCCGGCAAATACCACCGATACCATGGCCAAAAGTTTAATCAGAATACTAATGCTTGGACCTGCGGTGTCTTTAAAAGGATCCCCCAGCGTATCGCCTACGACTGCCGCTTTATGATATTCAGAACCTTTTCCGCCGCCAAACTGCCCGGACTCGATGTATTTTTTAGCATTATCCCAAGCACCGCCCGATGCCGCCATCATGATGGCCAAGCAAAAACCAGTCACCAGCACACCAATGAGCAAACCCATCACGGCTGGAACTCCCAGAAGAAAACCTACGACAATCGGTAGCATAAAAGCAGCCATGGATGGAAACACCATTTCGCGCTGTGCGCCACGGGTGCAAATTTCTACGGTCTTGGCATAGTCGGCATCTACTTTGCCTTCCATTAGTCCGACAATTTCCTTAAACTGGCGGCGCACTTCCATCACCACCAGACTGGCAGCGGTGCCTACGGCCTTAATGGTAAGCGCGCAAAAGGCAAATGAAATCATGGATCCAAGAAACAAACCCGCCAAAACTTTGGGGTTCATCAAGTGAACGCCATAATAGTTTACAAAGTCAATAAACTCGGCGTGCATCACGTCAATCGGACGACCCATCACTTCGATGGTGGTCATGCCCGCGCGCAACAAGCCATAACGGACTTCTTCAAAATAGGAAGCCAATAACGCCATGGCTGTAAGGGCAGCGGAACCAATCGAAAACCCCTTGCCGATCGCTGCCGTTGTATTGCCAAGCGAATCTAAGGCATCTGTGCGCTCGCGCACCACGGGTTCCAAACCAGCCATCTGGGCAATACCACCGGCGTTGTCGGCAATGGGCCCATAAGCATCGGTGGCCAACGTAATGCCCAACGATGACAACATGCCTACTGCCGCAATCGACACCCCGTATAGGCCCAAAATGGGAGTGGTCAGGCCTCCAGCCAAATAATAGGCAAACAAAGTTCCAAAGACCACGATCACCACCGGCGCCACCGTGGCTTCCATACCCACCGCCATGCCAGAAATAATCAGCGTGGCCACGCCGGTTTTGGACTCATGCGCAATCCGCCGCGTCGGGCTATAAATTTCAGATGTGTAATATTCAGTAAAGAATCCAATTAAAACTCCTGCGATTAATCCCACCAGGATGGCCCAAAAAACACCCGTGTGTTCCGGAAGGTAATACCGAATCACAAAAAAACTGGCAATTCCGATTAACACTGAAGCCACATTGACTCCCATACCGACCGATCGCAAAAGATTTTTCTGGGTCACCGATTCTCCCGTGCGCACCGTAAAAATTCCCACAATAGAACACAGCACTCCCACTCCGGCAATAACCATGGGTACCAACACACCTTCAATCGAAAAACCGGCGGCGGCGCCAATGGCCATGGTGGCCAGTATTGAACAGGCATAAGAGTCGTACAAATCTGCGCCCATGCCGGCAATGTCACCTACATTGTCGCCCACATTGTCGGCAATGGTGGCCGGGTTGCGGTAATCGTCTTCGGGGATGCCCACTTCGACTTTTCCAACCAAATCAGCACCCACATCAGCCGCCTTGGTAAAAATACCCCCGCCTACGCGCGCAAACAGGGCCTGCAGCGATGCCCCCATGCCAAACGTCAGCATGGACGTGGTAATTTCGCCCAGGCTCTCCACGCGGAATACGTATTTTAAAATGACAAACCAGGCCGTAATATCAAGCAGCACCAGGCTCACCACGGTAAGGCCCATCACCGCACCACTGCGGAAGGCAATTTGTAAACCCTGGTTAAGGCTTTGACGGCATTTCTGGGCCGTGCGCGCCGAAGCATAGGTGGCGGTTTTCATGCCGATAAAACCAGCCAAACCCGAGAAAAAACCGCCGGTGATAAATGCAAAAGGAACATAGGGGCCCTGCACCTTTAGGTAATAAGAAATAAAACATAATAAGGCAAACGTCATCGCAAAAATAATGAATACCACTTTATATTGCTGTGCAAGATAGGCCCGGGCCCCTGCCCGCACTGCGGCTGCAATTTTGATCATCATGGCAGAGCCTTCATCTTCTTGTTTCATCTGGGTATAAAAGAAAAAGGCCAGTCCCAACGCCAGCACCGCCGAAATCGGAGCAATCAAGGCAAACATCGTAGCCGGGGAAATCATGTGCATCTAGTTTATCAGCTAGCCAGAAAATACCCTGGCAATTTCGTAGGATGCTGCATCGACCAGTTTAGGTTTACTGACTGCTTCTTCGAGACTGGCACCCACCACCAACGTGCCGCGCAAACTAGCCATCTGGCCAAACTGACCCTGGGCCACCAGGTCGATGGCACAGATGCCGTACTTGGTTCCAAGTACGCGGTCAAACGCCGTGGGTGTGCCCCCACGCTGAATGTGCCCCAGAATTGTCGTGCGCGTTTCAAAACCAGTGCGTTTTTCAATTTCCATGGCAATCAGGTTACCAATGCCGCCCAGGCGTACATGACCAAAGGAATCTTTTTCATCGCTCTGGGTTACAAAATCATGGCTGTCTTTAGGCATTGCGCCTTCGGCCACCACCACAATGCTGAAATTTCGCCCACGGATGACGCGTCGGCGGATAATATTGCAAACATCATCCACGGTAAAAGGCACTTCAGGAATAAGAATGGCGTCGGCACCCCCCGCAATGCCAGAATGCAAAGCAATCCATCCGGCGTGCCTGCCCATGACTTCCACCACCATGACGCGGTTGTGTGACTCGGCGGTGGTATGCAGACGATCAATGGCTTCGGTGGCAATTTGCACAGCGGTGTCAAAACCAAAAGTCACGTCTGTGGCTGAAAGATCATTGTCGATCGTTTTGGGCACTCCCACCAGGTTTAAGCCGCGCTTGTGCAGCTTGCTCGCCACCCCTAGCGTATCATCACCGCCAATGGCAATCAGCGCATGTAAACCCAGCGCCTTAAAGTTGGCGATGGCCTTTTGCATTTGATCTTCGGACTTGCTGGGGTTGGTGCGGCTGGTGCCCAAAATGGTGCCCCCGCGATGCAAGATACCGCCGATGGCATTGACATCGAGCGGCAAGGTATTTTGCTCCAGCAAACCCAGCCAACCGTTACGCAAGCCCAAAAATTCGAAATGATAGGTATCGATACCCTTGCGAACAATGGCGCGGATCACCGGATTAAGTCCGGGACAGTCTCCTCCGCCCGTCAGCACACCTACAACTTTTTTGGTCATATATCCATCCTTTGGGAATTAAGGTAACGATTTTATTTTAACAAACTTTTGACGAATGCAAATATTATAGACGCCCAAAATCATCTTCATAGCGCACGATGTCTTCCTCGGCTGTGCTGCTGCCACACTGCACTTCGACCACCCACAATTCATCGGTCCCAGGATTGGTCAAGCGGTGCCTGGCACCCAGGGGAACAATACCCCTTTCACCCGGACTTAACATAAACTGGCGCTCATCAATTTGCACCAACGCCTGTCCGCGCACCACTGTCCAATGTTCTTCGCGGTAACGGTGGCTCTGCAGCGAAAGACGCTTGCCTGGCAACACCACGATGCGTTTAACCTTGTACCCAGGACCTTCTTCGAGGACATACCACGAACCCCAGGGCCGCGACTGGGAATATTCGACTCCCACTAGACACGCACACCCGCAGTGGCCACAGCCATGCCCGCCGCGATAATGCCCGCAAATTCCTGCGCTTTTAAGGAAGCTCCGCCCACCAGAGCGCCGTCGATGTCTTTTTGTGCCAACAGATCCTTGGCGTTGGCCGCATTGACGCTGCCGCCGTATAGCACCTGCAGGCCATCAGCCACAGATTTGTTCCACTGCTGCATCAGGCACTGACGAATAAAAGCATGCACTTCTTGAGCCTGCGCCGGGCTGGCCACCTTGCCGGTGCCAATGGCCCAGACCGGTTCGTAAGCCAGTGCCACGTTACCCATCTGCTCGGCATTGAGTCCACCCAGGGCGCCGGACAACTGCCGGGCCACCACGTCAAAGGTCTGACCCTGTTCACGCTCGGCCAACAGTTCGCCCACACATACCACTGGTTTAAGCCCTACTTCGAGCAAACGGCGTAATTTGGCCGCCACCAAGGCATCATCCTCGCGGTGATACTGACGGCGTTCCGAGTGACCCACAAGCGCATATTGGCAGCCGACATCTACCAGGAACTCGGCCGCCACTTCGCCGGTAAATGCGCCTGGTTTCTGCGCCGATACATCCTGGGCCCCCACTGCAATCAGAGCCGGGCTCACGGCTGCAAGCGCCAGCGACAACAAATGAAAGGGCGGAAACACAGCCACCTCTAAAACCTGCGTTTCCCAATTGAGAACCTTAAGGGCTGCAATCAAATCTGACGCGCTTTGACGCGTACCGTTCATCTTCCAATTACCGGCAATCAAGGATTTACGTGCCACATCAACCTCCGAGCATAAAGATTCCAGTCAGCAGGGAACACAGCACCAACAACTTTACCATGACGTTCATGGCCGGCCCCAAAGAATCCTTGAGCGCATCGCCAAAGGTGTCGGCCACCAATGTGGCGCGATGCGTAGGCGTGCCCGGCCCTCCGTGGTAACCCTTTTCAACATAGTGCTTGACGTTGCCCAGCGCGCCACCGGTGTTGCCATATTGAAAGGCAAAAAAGAAACTTGAAATCAGCGCGCCAATCATGAGACCGGTCAAGCCCGTAAAATCAAAAATCCAGCCTACCAAAAGCGGCATACCCAGCACCAGGAGGCCCGGTCCGACAATCGATTGCAAAGCGCTGCGCAGTGTGTAGCGCGTGGCCTTGATCACATCTGGATTGGCTTTGGCTTCTTTAAGGTAAGGTATGTCGCGCAATTGCCTGAAACTTTCGTCGATCACCCCACCCACGGCCTTGAGCATACCGGGCAGCAAGAGCGCTGAAAAAGCATACGGCATGGCCGCACCCAAGAAAACGCCCGTCATAAACGCCACATCAAAGACCTGCACGTTTGGAACGTTTAGGTAAGCCATGGCCGCATGAAAAAGCGCCAACGACGTAAAAAATGTCAGCCCGCCCAAAAATCCCTTTCCAACGGCCGTGGTGGTGTAAGTCAGCATGTCCATGCGGCTGATCACACGCAAACGTTTTTCGAGTTGCGGGTTCAGCGCCGCCAGATCATGCAAAAAATGCGTCAGGGCACCATAAGCGTTTAAGGCCACAATCATGGCCAGCGGCAGGGCCAAACCCAGGGCCGCCACAAAAAAACCGTAATAACCCCCGAGCCAATAACTTAAAAGATACACAGCCACAAACACCAGCACCATGAAAAATGTACTCCGTAAGCCCACCATGAAACCGGCCAGGATGGTCAATGCTGGTCCTTTTTGAGCCCACTCCAGCACACTGCGCAGCGGTCTAAAATTTGTGCTGGTATACCATTCGCAACCTACTCCAATGAGACCACATCCCAAGACACCCAAAGCCACCAGAAGCGGCACAAAATAATGTTCACTAAAGCCATGGTTTACAAAATTAGACCCCAGCAGCAAACCCGGGCGGTAGATCAAGGCTACCGCGCCAGCACCTGATATCAATGTCATGTATAAGCTGTTCATGAGCAGGTTGCTGTCACGGTTTCGCCAGATCAGCACGTAGCCCAGCAGTCCCCCCAACACGCTGCTAAAAATACCTAGGCCGGGAATGATCCATGACAAATCACCAATCAACTTAAAGGACAGTTCTGGCATGGACTCGGCATCGGCCCCAGTCATCAGCAAGACCCCAGCCAGCATCACCACGTATAAAGAAGTCACCGCATCGTGTGCAAAACCACCAATATCGCTGACGTGTTCGCCAAACTGATTGAGTACACGGGCCACATTGCTATCGTCGAGTACCGGCTGCTCGGACAAACGTTGCACCAGTGAATCGCCCATGTCGGCTGCATTGGTAAATACACCGCCCGCCACGCGTATAAACAAACTGGCAAAACAGGCCCCGCTGATATAACACAGCAAATACAAAAGCCCCAGATATTGGTACACACCGTAAGCCATGAGTCCGCTTAGCAGCACATACAGCACTCCAAAAATAACACTGAAAGCAAAACTGCGGTAACGCAAACCGTCCAGGCGATCTTCGTCCGTCAGCGCAAGCAAATAGGCAGTCAGCCGCAACACCAGGTATTGGCCCGTCAGTGACAGGGTTGAACTCACCACACTGCCCGCCACAAAAATCAGACCCAGCCACAAAACTTCAGCTCCTACGGCGGGCAGGGAGAAGATCGCAAGCAAGGCTCCGACCAGCAGGGACACCCAGCCCAGATGCATCGCCATGCCCCGGAGATAGGTGCGAGCCCCATCCCGAATAATCGCAAGCCGCCGACTCTCATTTTCAAGCATGCGCCCACTCCCAGACATCCTGGACATTGAACACCGGGCCTTCGGTACACACGCGCTCAAAACCGCGCGACGTACGCACGACGCAACCGATGCACACCCCCAGACCGCAACCCATGCGTTCCTCGAGCGAAGCGTAGCAAGTTACTTGCCTGGCCTGGCAGAGCTCGGCCACCGCGCGCATCATGGCGGTAGGCCCACAGGTAAGCACCACATCAGGCCGGTCTTGCAACAGTCCCTGCTCAAAGGGTAGCGTCACACGACCGCGGACACCTTTGGATCCATCCTCGGTGGCAATCGCCACTCGCACAGAACACCGCGCCAGATCCGCTTCTTCAAGAATGTCATCGGCGCTGCGGCCACCATAGTAAAAGGTCACTCGACAGGCCGGATGCAACTGTTGCGCATAAAAAAACAAGGGCGGAAAACCAACACCACCCCCCACCATGGCCACAGACTGACCGGCCTGCAATACGGGCCAGGCTTTGCCAAGCGGTCCCAATAGATCCAGGGCGACTCCGGTATCGACATCGGCCAGTTGACGGGTGCCCTGCCCCAGCACCTTGGCAATGATGTCTACCGTGCCCGCCTGCGGGTTGGTGTTTGCCAAACTTAAAGGACGCCGCAAAAAACAAGCGTCTGAATGTGGCACGCGCAGATGCACAAACTGGCCCGGACGCGCCAAACGCGCAATGCGCGGTGCGCGCAGGGTCAACTTGTAATACTGTGCATTGTAATGATGCTTATGCAGAACGAGTGCATCTTCACATAACCGGACGATAGGCACGCTCAAAATAATAAACGATCTGTCCTTGCTTGCCCAATGCCAGCGACTGCAACACGCGACCCGCTGGATCCACCACTGCCGAGATACCGGTGTTGGCTGCAAAAAAAAGCGGCAGGCCTTGTTCCACCGCCCGCCAGCGCGAAATTTGCAAGTGCATGGCGGCGGCCGGCGAGTCAAGAAACCAAGCATCGTTGGTCAATACGGCCAGCCAGTCCGCCCCGTCATGTTTGCGCTGACGCGCAAGCTGGGGCAGCGTGCTTTCGAAACAAATCAGAATTCCAGCCTTGCCCGCCCGTGTTTGCAGAGGATAACGCAC
>JAHFDA010000024.1:10969-38409 GCA_023249225.1 bacterium | reverse complement strand
TTATGTGATCATCATGCAGAACTCGGCTTGCAGGTGCGTGTGCGCTACACCACTGTTTCGCAGCAAGCTTTTGCGGGTTTAATTCGCCAGGTCGAAGTCAAAAATACATTGCGACAACCCCTGTCAATCGAGTGGCTTGATGGCGCGGCAGAAATTGTTCCCAAGGGTTATATCGACTGGTTTATCAAACACATACCGCGTACCACCGAAGGCTGGGTGGTCGTAGAAAATTTTGCTGCCGGGCAACCCTTCTACAAGCTTAAAGTGATTCCTTCGGATCACCCCGAAGTGCTTCCGAATGCGGGCGGTAACGGAGTGGCCATGTATCACGACCCTGTTAAACGTTCGCTGGTGGTGGTGGATCCCGAAGCGGTGTTTGGGGACGATAGCAGTTTTAGGCTGCCAAAAGTCTTTATCGATGGCGGAACGCCGATGGCTAAGCAGCGCCAACACAATCTCATGCCCTGTGCCATGCAATATCTGTCTGGCGATCTTGTGGCGGGCCAGAAAATGACCCTGCATCAGGTCTATGTCCAGTGCGACAGCCTGGCAAATTTTCAGGCACGGGCGGCGGAATGCGTTAAACCAGACTTTGTGGCCGAGCAGTTCAGGGTCAGTGCCAAGCTAATGAACGGTATCACGGATGTCTGCGCGCAAAAGAGTGCCCTGCCTGTGCTGGATGCCTACGTGCGTCAGAACTTTTTAGACAACGTCATGCGTGGAGGCATGCCGGTGCTGTTGCCAACGCGCCAGGGACCGCGGGCGTTGTACGTGTATGGCCGCAAACACGGGGATCTAGAGCGCGACTACAACGCCTTTCAGCTGGCAGCCACCTATTATTCGCAAGGCAACGGTCACTATCGCGATGTGATTCAAAATCGCCGTTGCGATGTGTGGTTTTATCCGCAAATCGGTTTAGAAGGGGCGCGCTTTTTTTTGAATCTGCTGCAATCTGACGGGCACAACCCCCTGGTGATTGAAGGGCAGCGTTTTACCTTGTCGTCCAACGCCGACATACCCGCTTTGAGCGCTGCCTTTACCGATGCCGCGCGTGGGGCCAGCTTTTTAAAACAGTGGATCAGCATGGCATGTACCCCAGGGCAATTTCTGGAGGCGCTGGAAGCAGAGGGTTTGGTGCTTACGCAAGACCGCCAAATTTTTTTAGAAAACTTTCTTTCGCAGTGCGCCTGCGACGAGCAAGCGGCTTTTCATGAGGGTTATTGGAGTGACCATTGGCATTACAACCTTGATCTCTTAGAGGCAGTCTTTGCCATCTACCCCGATCAAAAGACGCATTTTATGTTTAAGGACCGCTCGTTTTATTTTTATGATTCGCCGGCCACAGTGGTCCCGCGGTCCGAAAAACTAGTCGATTTTAAGGGCGCGTTGCGGCAGTTCAGGGCTGTACGCCGCTCGGCTGAAAAAGAGGCACTGATTCAGAGCCGCACAGAGTTTCCGCAGCGTATGCGTGCAAACCAGGGTCGGGGAACGGTGTATTACTGCACTGCCTTTGTCAAAATGTGGATTGTCTTTTTAAACAAACTGGCCAGCCTTGACCCCGAGCAAACGGGCCTGTCGATGGATAGTGACAAACCCAACTGGTATGACGCCTTAAATGGTTTGCCTGGCCTTTTAGGCAGTTCACTGTGCGAGACCATCGAATTGCAACGCTGGATCAACTTTCTTTTGCAGGCCTTAGAGGGTTTTGAAGCCACTGCATTATTTGTGCCAGTAGAAGCGCAGCAGTGTTATCAAGCGCTCACACTGGCGCTTGATAAACGTCTGTCGGGTCAGATCACGCCCTTTGATTTTTGGGATCAAAGCCATACGGCCAAAGAGCGCTTCCGTGCCGAAACCCGTCTGGGATTTTTAGGCGATGAACGCGCTCTATCCGTGCCCGAGCTTAAGAAATTTCTGCAGCAGGCCAGTGCCTTGCTTAAGGAAAGCATGCACAAGGGGCTTGATGAAAGCAGTGGCTTGCCATACACCTATTTTTGGTATCAGGCCACGGAGTGGATTCCGCGCGCAGATCCATCTGGTCAAGCGCTGAAAAATGTGGATGGCTATGCTTTGGTCGAGCCCCGCCGGTTTAAGCGTTGCGTGTTGCCGCTTTTTTTAGAAGGGCCCGTACACTGGCTGCGGCTTTGCAATCAAACCGAAGCGCAAAAAATGATGGCCGCGCTTAAAAAATCAGAACTTTATGACTCCCAGCTGGGCATGTACAAGGTCTGCGCCAGCCTTGAGGCCGAACGCCTGGATATTGGCCGGGCGCGGGTTTTTCCACGGGGTTGGCTAGAACATGAATCAGTCTGGCTACATATGCACTACAAATACTTATTAGAAATGTTGCGTGGTGGCCAAACCGAACCTTTTTTTGCAGAGGCTGCTGCGGGCGGTCTGATTCCATTTAGGGATGCCGCCCAGTATGGGCGTAGCATCCTCGAGAACAGTTCATTTCTGGTGTCTTCTGCCAATGATCAGGCCACATTGCACGGGCGCGGTTTTGTGGCACGGCTGTCAGGTTCCACGGCTGAATTTATTCAAATGTGGCTTTGGATCTGCGCCGGGCGCGAACCTTTTCGGCTGGCTGCGGGCCGCTTGCAGTTTTTGCTAAACCCGCTATTACCCGGATGGCTCTTTGATGAACAGGAGGTCTTTGAATTTACATTTCTGGGACATACGCAGGTACGTTATTTGAACGCAAAAAAACAGTCGACCTACGGACCCACGGCCGTTGCGGTACAGGGCTACACGTTTATTAAAAAAACATCTGTATTGTGTGAGATTAAGGGTGCCGTGGTCGAAGATAGTGCCCTGGCATTACGCATACGCAATGGTGAATTTGACGCGATAGAAATTCAACTTGCCTGACACAAGAGTCAGGTAACAATAAATTTCGATATATTCCTCCTGAAATTTACATCGAATTAGGGCGATAGACTAATACAGGTTTTTTTAAATGTTTTCTTTGACCTTTAAAAAAACCTGCTATTTTAGGCCGAAAAAAGGAAGGTTCTTATGCGCACATGGATCAAAAAGTTTTTAGTTGGCATGGTTTGTTTGGTGGCAGGGGCATCCATAGCCTATGCCGGAGCCACCACCGATGTGACCCAAATTCACTACGAATACGGTGTGGTCAGTTTTGGCAGTACCGGACTGACATCGGTGACGGGCAACTATTACTCTAACTGGTATGCCCAGGGCAGCGACTTGGATATGGTTGGAGCTTATGCCGTAACCACTAACCTATGGGGTGCCGATAACCTGGGTCAGGCACGGCGCAACAACTGGTCGGCCGGACAAGTCTATATCACGGCCATGGAATTTGTGACCGCCAACATTGGTTATTATTTTGTGGTTGACCATGCTCTGGCGGCTGGCGCGGTAGACGCTTACGATACGGCCACCCTGTATGCGATTCCATCGCCCAGCGTCGTTGATAATGGCGATGGCACGGTAGGACTTTCTTGGAGTGCGGCCACCGGCACAGTTTTTGATGGTAGCCACAGCAGCAACATCGAAGGCTACTATGTGTGGCGCAAGGCTAATTCTGGAAGCTGGCAGCAAATCACCAGCACCGGCAACTATCTTACAACCACGTCTTATACCGATTCATCGGTGAGCGTCAACGGATCGACAGGATATACCTATGCGTTGTCGCTGGTGTACTACGCCGACAGCAGCGCTTATGTCACGGGCAGCGTGCTGTCACAATCTTCTAATACGGTAACGCCTTCAGTACCAGCACCCACCATTTCAAGAATATCCCGTACATCGGGATCAATTAACGGGGCTGACGTGATCATTGCTTCGGGCAATAATTTAAATTTTGTCACTTCGGTATTGTTTGGCAGCACCAGCGCCACGTCCTATCAAGCCAACAGCGATGGCACCGGGCTTGCGATTCTTTCGCCTGCGGGCACGTCGGGTTCGGTTATTTTAACCGTCAGCGGGGTGGCTGGCAGCGTCACGCGTGATTATACCTACGAAGGCGCACCGGGAATCACTTCGTTGACGCCCACGGCTGGAGACGGAACCAAGGACGATGCCATCTTTCTGCTTGTGGGTTCAAACCTTAGCAGTCTAAGCACGATACGCTTTGGCTCACGCGTGGCCTCGGCTTTTGTAGACGATTTTGAGGACGGAGACTTGGTGGCCAATGGACAGGGTTGGACAAGCTATGTGGGCTTAAGCCAGTCGCTAAGCAGCACCGGGTCAAACGGCAGCAACGGCGCCATGCAGCTTAGTGGTTCTGCCACCAACTACTACATGGGCGGCACCACAGTGTATGTGGGCCGTAGTTTAGATTCGCGCAGCGCCTATGTGGCTTTAGACGTTTATAACGCAGGCACCGGTGATGTGGATCTTAAGGTAACCCTACGCGACGACGATGACGGAAACTGGGATTATAGTGACAGCAACGACGACAGTTTTGAAGCCACCGTTCGGATTGACGCCTTTACCTATGGGCTAGGGTACTACCACGTGGATATCCCGTTTACTAGTTTTTCCGACACCACGGCAGGCGGCGATGGCGTATTGAATCCATCGGACAGTGTTGGGGGCGCTGGCTTTTTGCAGTTCTCCCTCGATATGACGGGTGCACAGCAAGTGCAGGATGGAACCCTGCGTGTAGACGGAATCAGCTTTGTGCCTACCGCCTCAACAACTACCCGCGCCTACGGATTTATTCCGCCCAGCACAACCGCTGGCCAGGTTACGGTCAGGGCCATCAATCCGGCTGGATCGGTGACCACCTCATATACCTATGAGGCTTACTTGAACGCAGGTAGTATGGCGGTGGAGATCAACACATCGGGCAACGATCTTGTGGCGTCCTGGAATTTCTCGGCTGACTTTGATGGCCGTTATGCCAGCTTGCAAGTACGCAAGGCCACTAACCCCGATGATCTTGCGCTTAGCAGCAGCATTGCGCGCGACAACGTACAGACCACTTCGCTGACCGATCGCAACGCCGCCCTTACCGGAAGCAACAACTACTACCAGATTACCCTGACCGACGAAAATGGCGCTGTGATCTACAGCAGCGACACCCTTTTGGCGCAGAACTACGAAGACAACCTGCGTTATAACGGCAACCCAAGTTCTGGGGTCTACAACTACAATCTGGTCGGTGTGCCTTATGCCTCGGAATACGGAGATGCGCAAACCCTGTTCTCGGCGCTCAACAATGGTGATCTCACCGGAGGTTCCGTCAGCCTGCTGCAACGCTGGAACAGCAGCAGCCAGGCTTGGGAAGGCGTGTTCTACATCAATGGCGTAGGCTATTCGGGCACCAACTTTAGCCTGACCGATGGTGATCCCATTTTGGTAGAACTGCGTAACGCGCCCACCAGCAATATTGTGCTCACAGGCGAATACGTGCCCACGGTAAGCTTCTCGTTTACCTACGATGCCAGCCGCAGCAACTACAACGCCTTGGCGCTGCAACCTGCTTCGGCAGCCTACACGGATGCGCAGTCGCTCTTTAGCTCGCTCAACAGTGGCGACCTTGCGGGCGGACCGGTGGAGATCTTGAGCAAATGGGACAACAGCACATCGACATGGCAGACGCTGTTCTACATCAGCGGCATCGGTTACATGGGCACCAACTTCACTCTCACTGAAGGTGATGCCTATATGGTTAATCTGCGTTGGAGCTTAAGTAACTGGAACCCGTAACTTAATTTCCCCCAGCCCCTCTCTTGAAAGAGAGGGGCTGGGTTTAGTTCCAGCCCTGGTTTTCGACCGCTTCCTCGATGACAAAACGGTTGAGCACCAATCCCAATTTAAAAGGAATCACTTCAATTTCTCCGCGCACATTCTCAATCTTTAGTTGCCATTCATAATCGTAGCCATAAGGCGCTTTAGAAATATGGTCGCCCGCAAAATAGTGACCCAATGTCAGACGCAGATAGGCGATCAGGGGCGGGATGTGTTCGGGATCATAAAATAACAGCGCCATTCTTTCGGACAACGCCAAAGCACGGATGACTGGTTTCACCAGGTAATTTTTGCTTGGGATTTCAAGATTGCGAAACAAAAATTCATGGGCGCTTAGTTCGCCATACTTGTTCCGGGTAAGGACTTGAATCCATTCTGAATGCCGGGCCATTACGTCCTGCTGTGCAGCTTGCACCAGGTACTCGGGGTGCTCAATCAGGGTTTGGGCAAGCATCTGTCGGACTTCGGGCAAGGGAATACGTTTAAGCCGTCGTCCAATCAGGATGGGTTCAAGCAGGTGTGGCTCGGCTGCCGCCGGTGCCGCAGCCACCCAAGCCGCAATGGTTTTATGCAGCATGGTTTTACGGCTGAAGCGGAATATTCGCCTGTGTTCCCAAGCCCAGACGATCCGCTGCATCGAATAGGTATCCGTGATCCCAAAAGGGGCCCAGGTCGGCGGTTTTGCTGCCAAATTCTTTAAGAATATTTAGATTGAAATCGAGCCCTTCCGCCAGGTTATGCATGATGTTTTCGTGCAACAATCCCAGGGTCAGCAAAAAAGCGGGTTTATGACCCGAACCTTCTTGTTGAAGTTGTAAGGCCAGCGTCTGTAACTTGGCGGCTATCAGGGCATTGCGGAAGTTAACGCTAAATGGGTACCAGGCTGCTTTGCGGGACCAACGACTCTGCCAGCCGGGTTCGGTGGTATTGACGCCAAAGCTTGCAGCGCTTCCTGCCAGCAACCCAGCGGTAATGGGCACCAAAGTCAGTATGCGGCGACGAGATAAAAACAAGCCGTAACGCACACCACTTTTAACCAACAGCGCCAGCAGGGCAGCATCCAGTCCTGATCTTAGCGCCTTTGAAAGAGCACTAACCCAAAAAGCAGTTTCAATCTTTTCGGCAGTTTCAGGATCATTCATATCATCAACGCTGACGCCGATGTCATATTCAGGCTCTCCAAGTTGCACGAGATCCGAAAAATAAACGGGCACTTGACCATTCATCATGAGGTTCCGTCCCTGCGCATCCAAAAAGGGGTGATATGTTTTGTAAGCATCTAGCTCTTCGGCATAAGTATCCCAGGGGGAAGCGCCGTCAGCATCGGCATTCATCATAGACACATGCAATTCAGGCGCAAAAATCAACTGTGGTTCTTCGGCAGCGATCTGGGCGATCAGGTCTCCGGGCATCTGCCCACGATCCTTCCAGTGTTTATTGAGCCAGACATAGTAATTGGCCAGAGGAGTTTTTAGCACACGCAGACCCCGGGCACATTGAACACCGGCGTACGAAGCCAGCGAGCCAGTGACAAAATAGCTGCCTGCCGTACCCACTTCAATGGCGCCTGCGCTTAGAAGTTTTAAAAAGTTCCGGCGGCTGGCTTGCGCAACGGTTTTAAAGTGTATGGCTAACACTTCAACAGCTTTTCGGCCTCTGTCTCGTCGATCATCACGAAGAGACTCTGGTCTTTTTCGTAGGCATAAACATCAGCGTGGGCAATATCGAACCACCAACCATGGATGGTCAGCCTGCCCTGGGCAACGGCGTCGCGCACCACCGGATAGGTTTGAATGTGCAATATCTGCAGTAAGACGTTGAGCTGTGAGAGCTTGTTGTGCGGGGTCAGCAACGTACGGGCAATGGGGGAGTCCTGCTCAAGTTGGGCAAGCGTTGGCAGGCCGTGGCGCAGCCAGCGGCGCAAATGTTGCGGTTGAACTTTGTCGATGCCGTCGCAGATGGCCCGCATGGCGCCACATTCCGAGTGACCGCAGATCACAATGTCGGTCACCGTTAAATTCACCAGCGCAAATTCAATGGCCGCAGCCTCCGATTCATCGCTGAGCGAAATTCCGTCCTGACCGCAGGGCGCCACCATGTTGCCGACATTGCGCAGGACAAACAGATCACCGGGATCCGTAGAAGCAAACAGATTGGGCACCACGCGGCTGTCGGAACAGGCAATAAACAAGGTATCGGGAGACTGTCCCAGGGCCAGTTGCGCAAACTTGTCGCGGTAACCGGGCAACACGTGTCGGCGGAAATCGATAATGCCGTTAAGAAGTTTTTTCATGCTAGTCTGCCTTGGGGCAGCAACTTGTTTAAGGTGCATTGTCGATGCCACAACGCTTATACATCGATGATCTGCTTAACAAGTTGCCGGGTTTTTTCCTATCTTAATGTATTTCTGGCACCATGGTGTATATTGATAAAAAAAGGAGGTTCTTTATGAGCAAATTAGCAGTAGCAGGTAGAATTATTTTTGCGCTTCCCTTTGCGGCGTTTGGTCTGGGACATCTGACAAAGGTATCGATGATGGCCACTCTGGTGCCCGTTTGGGTGCCTGGGGGTGGAATGTTGTGGGTGTATATAACGGGTATCGCTTTAATTGCGGCAGCGGTGAGTATTATGGTAAACCGCATGGCGTTTTGGGCTTGTATGGGTTTGGCCCTCTTGATGTTCACCTTTGTAGCCGCCTTGCATATTCCCAATCTGTCTAACCCGCAAATGGCCATGATGGCTTTTACAGGCATGCTTAAGGATACGGCCCTGGGTGGGGCGGCTTTATTTATGGGCAGTATGTTGTGTAAATGGGATGAAAATTGCCAAGAAGAATGCAACAAAGAAGACTCTAAACCGGAAGAAAAGAAATCTTGAATCTTGAAAAAAAAGTTCTTCTGATTCTCCCAGCGGTGCAGTTCACCAATATAGTGGACTTTATGATCATGATGCCGCTTGGGCCACAGCTTATGCGTGTCATGGACATCAGTCCGCGTGTGTTTGCTTTGCTTGTGGCGGCCTATACGTTTAGTGCCAGCCTGTTTGGCCTCTTTGGCGCGCTGTGGCTTGATCGCTTTGACCGCAAGCGCGCCTTGCAAGTGCTGTATCTGGGCTTTATGGTCGGAACCCTGGGTTGTGCCTTTGCTCCAGGTGCTGCAGTGCTAGGCCTGTGCCGCGCCATTGCCGGAGCTTTTGGTGGCTTGCTGGGAGCCTTGCTGTTGTCGATCATTGGCGATGTGTTTCCGTCCGAACGGCGCGGAATGGCCATGGGTGTGCTTATGTCGGCTTTTTCGCTGGCATCGGTGCTAGGTGTTCCCATGGGTCTCTATCTGGCCACGCAGTGGAACTGGCATGCGCCTTTTTTGTTTTTAGCGGGGCTAAGCCTGGTATTCTGGCTGCTGGCGACCCTGGCTTTGCCAGCCATGAAATCGCATCGCAACGCTGCCCAGTACGAGAGTCTTTTTAGCATCTTTGCGCTGATCCGCAAGCATCCCAGTCAGCGTTGGGCGCTGACGCTGATTGTGACCATGATGTTTGCCGGCTTTACGGTGATTCCTTTTATCAGTCCCTATCTGGTGGCTAACGTCGGAATTCGCGAAGCCCAATTGCCTTATATTTACCTGGTAGGCGGCAGCTTTGTGTTTTTTACCAGCCAGATCATCGGCCGCCTGGCAGATCGTTTTGGCACAGCGCGCATGTTTCAAATTGTCTCGACGGTATCGCTGGCCCCGCTGCTGGTGATGACCCACTTGCCAGCGATGGCGCTTGGGGGAGTATTGGTGGTGACAACCTTGTTTTTTATATTTGTCTCGGGTCGTATGGTTCCAGCCATGGCCATGATCACGTCGACGGTTTCTCCACAGCACCGCGGACGCTTCATGAGCCTTAACTCATCGTTTCAAATGCTAGGTTCCGGCTTGGCAGCCATGACCTCTGGCATGCTTGTACACAAGGCGCCAGCCGGAAAACTTTTGCATTATGGCTGGGTAGGCTGGCTGGCAGCTTTTGCCAGCGTGGCATGTCTCTTTATCGTGAATCGTATTCAACCTCACACGGGTTCGGGAACAACCTCTTAAGCAGAGATATACAGTTCCGAGCCTTGCTGCATAAATTCTTTGGATTTTTCATGCATGCCCATTTGCAGTGCGTTGTGCGTATCAAGCTTAAGCTTGGCAGCGTAGTCACGGACGTCTTGTGTAATTTTCATGGAACAAAACTTGGGACCACACATTGAACAAAAATGGGCTAGCTTGGCCCCTTCTTGGGGCAGGGTTTCATCATGGAACTCACGCGCCTTTTCAGGGTCAAGCGACAAGTTAAACTGATCCTCCCAACGAAACTCAAAGCGCGCCAAACTTAAAGCGTCATCCCGGGCCTGTGCGCCGGAGTGCCCTTTGGCAAGGTCGGCGGCGTGGGCGGCAATTTTATAGGCGATCACGCCGTCACGCACATCTTGCTTATTGGGCAGTCCCAGATGTTCTTTGGGTGTGACATAACACAATAACGCGGTGCCATACCAACCAATCATGGCTGCCCCAATGGCGCTGGTAATATGGTCGTAACCGGGTGCAATGTCGGTGGTAAGTGGTCCCAGCGTGTAAAAAGGGGCTTCGTGGCAGAGCCTAAGTTGCTTGTCCATGTTTTCCTTGATCAGGTGCATTGGAACATGTCCCGGACCTTCGATCATGACCTGGCAATCATGCTTCCAGGCCACTTGAGTGAGTTCGCCAAGCGTCTCCAGCTCGCCAAACTGGGCAGCGTCGTTGGCGTCGGCAATGCAACCGGGCCGCAAGCCATCGCCCAGACTAAAGCTGACATCGTAGGCGCCCATGATTTCACAAATGTCTTCAAAGTGGGTATACAAAAAGTTTTCCTGGTGATGGGCAAGACACCACTTGGCCATAATCGCACCACCACGGCTGACGATGCCTGTCACGCGCTGGGCGGTCAGCGGAATATACGCAAGCCGCACGCCTGCATGGATCGTAAAGTAATCTACGCCTTGTTCCGCTTGTTCAATCAGCGTATCGCGAAAGAGTTCCCAGGTAAGGTCTTCAGCTTTGCCGCCTACTTTTTCTAGAGCTTGATAAATGGGTACGGTGCCAATGGGTACAGGCGCATTACGCAGAATCCATTCCCGGGTTTCATGAATGTTTTTTCCGGTTGAAAGATCCATCACGGTATCTGCGCCCCAACGGATGGCCCAGGTCATTTTTTCAACTTCTTCGGCAATCGATGATGCCACCGCCGAGTTGCCAATGTTGGCGTTGATTTTAACGTGAAAATTGCGTCCAATGATCATGGGTTCTAATTCCAGGTGGTTGATGTTGGCAGGGATAATAGCCCGGCCACGCGCCACTTCACTACGCACAAACTCCGGGCTTAGGCGCTCGCGCAGTGCCACAAATTCCATTTCAGACGTTATGACGCCCTGGCGCGCGTAATGCATCTGACTGACGTTTTGACCGGGTTTGGCACGCCGTATCTTGCGGGGCGTTGAAAAACGGATGCCGTCCAGTCTGGGGTCTTGTTGGCGTTGTTGCTGAAAATGTGAACTGGGGGCCGCCAGAATTTCGGTGTCAGTCCGGCGCTCTAGCCATGCCTGCCGCAAAAGTGGCAGACCCTGATGAATGTTGCTGTTTATGGCGGGATCCGTAAAAGGACCCGATGTATCGTATACCCGAAAGGTATGCGAAGAATTTTTTAAGCTTATTTGTCTAAAAGGTACGCGGATGCTGGGGTCTGACCCCTCGACATAATCTTTTTTTGAACTTGGAAAGTTAATAAATTGACTAGGAGATGCTGATAGTTCTTCTATGCCAGTGGCAGGGTTGGTCACCTGGGCCCCCTTTTTGAGTGTGCATCATTATTACAAAAATCAGGTTGAATGTCTTTGAATGACGGGTTTATATAGCCCTTAAATAGAACACAATATTTCGATATATATTACCAAGCTATATTGCGATATATAGTAGCTATGTGTTTGCATAAAAAACAAGTTGCTTCAATCGAATTGTCACGTCATTACGTGGCTGACCGCCGTATTCGTTTTCATGATCTGTACGTGTCTTCACAGAAAAGGGCTCAAGTTAGCGTAGACCATGCACTATCGTGGTCAACGCTTATGGGGCTTAGGCATCGTGGCGAACTGCTACTTGCAAAAGTGGCAGTCTACACTCCGCTTATTCAAAAAGCCGTGCGCAAAGAATTCCAGCATAAGCATTTTATAAGGGCCATGCAGAGCGAAGCAGTGTTGCTATCGCAGGTTCAAAAATTTCCAGCCTTTGCCCGCGAGTTTTTTTATGATCTTGTGGCTCAATTTGGAGAAACGGATGCCCGTGAGATTTCTGAAAAATTAGGACTGCTCAACGATAAAAAAAAGATCACTTTGTTTGAAGAAGCCTTGTACATGCACACGATCGTGGCTCGGTTTACAGCTGGTTTTATAGTTTATAGAAGTCAACCCCATTTGTTGCATCAACATATTGCGAATTTCTTACCCAAAGAGCAGGGCAGCCATTATGAAGTTTTATTTGTGATGGCGTCCCATGAAGCATTTATGCTCCACGGGATCAGACCCTTTGAGGCACTGGCAAACTCCTACCCAAATATAGAAACATACCAATATCTTGTGGATGGATTTTCTGAAGAACAGCGTATCCAGACTCTTTCCAGAGCAGTCGTTTCCAGGGTTGCAGCTTCTCATGAATTCATTAGGTTGCCAGACCACGCGATTAGACCTAACCGCTAAATTTATCAATTCTTAAAGCCAATGGTTTAGTGTTGAAATAGCTAGGGCGTTGCTTTGTAAAATTTTATGCAACAAATCTGTCATGGCTACGATATATAAACAAATGGCTATTCATAAGAAAACAGTCGCGCGCCAAGTGCCCGAACCCAGGGCACTTTCAGAAGCTGTGAGCGCCCGGGAACTTTTGCGTCAAGTGCCCGAAATTGGGTTTCTTTTTCCAAAACCAAAGCTACATGACCGTAAGCGTTTTTCGGTAGTTAAACGCATGTTTTCAAAGATTCTGGGGGCTATATTTCCGGTCATGGCAGACCAGTCTCCTGATACTTTAGAATCCCTGATCACCCACGAGCGTTAACGCCTGGGGGGCGTAGCTTTTATTTACGCATGTTCCCTTTAAAGCAATACGATATAGTTAAAGCAGGATAATTTCCTATGGCAGACGGAGTGGGTGGCAGTTCGGGCGGTGGTATTCATCCAGGTGCGCCGATTATATGGCCTACCAGCAAGAAGGTGGAGAGCATTTCTACGCCGTCAACCATTCAACAGGCTGGGCAGGTCAAAAGCGCCGTAAGCGGAGCACAAAGCGCCAACGCGTCCAGTGCGGCTTCGGCTGCTTCGTCGGCCAGCAGTGCCAGTGCGGCTTCTACGGCTGCGGCACCCGCCCCAACCGTGGTGCGGGCCATGACGCCGGCAGACCTGATATCACAATTGCTTTCGATCGGATTACAGCCCAGTCCCGAAATGCGCGAACTGGCCGGAAAGATGTTGCAAAACGGGCTTGAGTTAAGTGCCGAAAACTTTCAAAAAATTACCACCTTGTTGCGTCATGCTCCCGAAGGTAGCGAGACCGCCAAAGATGCGGCCATTCAAACGGTGCTCAAGGGTCTTGAAAATTCTCCCAAGGCCATGACCTCGCTGGCCAGTTTTTTAGCCAACTCCCAAAAAGTCAGTCAGCAAATGCAAAAAATTTCACAAGCCCTGGCACAGTTGCAAAGCGCATTGGCTTCGCCCAGGGCGGCACTGTCTCCGCAACTTCAGGGTGCCTTGGCCAATTTGGCTGCGCAGTTTGATAAAAAAATTCAGCAGGCGCTGACGGGAGCAGACGATGCCAAGGGGCTCGAAGCCTTGTTGAGCAAGTCAGAATCCCTTTCGGATGCGCAAAGTTTAAAACAACTGGTGGGGGGCATGCTCGAACAGTTAAATCAACAAGGCCAGTTGCAAAAACCCGAAAACCGACAACTGGCCGAGGTCTTAAAGCGCTTGCAGGAACAGCTCGAAAGTCTTTCAGAAAATATGGTCAGTCAGGCGGTGTTAAGTAAAAACAATCCGCGTACCGATACCACGCTCAACCAGCGTTATATCTATGGCCAGATTCCAAATCCAATGACTTTTCCGCCGGGCACGGCCGAGATCCTGGTCAAGCGCGATGAAAACCAGGAAAAATCGCCCGTCAATCCAAAGAAAACACGCGTGATTATCAAGTTTGAAACCGAGTCCATGGGAGAGGTCACCATTTTTATCGATGTTGAGGAGAATAAAGTCTGGTACACCTTTAATACCGAGACCGATGAAACGCGCGACTTTGTCATGGCACATACCAAAGATTTACAGGACCGCATGAAGCAGCTCAACTTTGACCTGACCGGCATGCATGCCATCAAACGGCGCGTAGACATCAAACGCTACCTCATGCCCAAGCTCGATCTCGACAGCTTTACGCGCATTAGCGCAGAGGTTTAGTCATTGGTTGAAGATAAACGCAAACATATCAAAAAAAGAGTGGATCAGCTCCACGACCTTGAAAAAGGCCAAACTCGCAGTGCCATTGCCTTGTCCTATGATCCCAAGAAAGACGCTGCACCCACCATTTTGGCAACCGGCAAGGGTGTCCTGGCCGCTGAAATTCTGCGTATCGCCGAAGAAAATAAAATTCCGCTGTATGAAGATCCGGCGCTGGCAGAATTGCTCTCTAAGCTAGAGCTCGACGCAAACATACCGGGAGAATTGTATACCCTGGTGGCCGAAGTGCTGGCGTTTGTGTATCAGCTTGAGCAGTTAGCCGCCAAGCGCATGGAGATCCAGCGCCAAGCCAAGGAATCCACGCGGTTAAAATGAGCTAATTTGATTTTCCACAGGCTTACGTGAAGAAGACACCACCCGGTTTGATCTATCTTTAAGGTGAAATTCAACCCGTCGATTTTGAGCCCGGCCTGACTCGGTGATGTTACTGGCGATGGGGTGTTCAAACCCCTTCCCCAAAACTTCTACCCGCAAAGAGTCAATGCCGTGTTCGATCAGTTTACTCCGAATGGTGTTGGCACGACGTTCAGATAACCAAAGGTTGTAGTCGCGTGGTCCAGTGGCATCGGCATGGCCGGTGATTTGTAATTTAAGAGTGGCATTGCTTTTTAAAAAGTTGGCAATGTCATTGATGCGACTTTCAAAATTAGCAGACAAATAAGAACTATTCAGCGCAAAAAAGATCAGATCGATGGCATCGTAATATTTAACGCTATTTTCGGGTTTAACATCTGGACAACCGTCATGGTCGTTGTAACCGTTAAAGACCTCAGCTTCATCGGGACACTTGTCTTTTTCATTTAAAAATCCATCATCATCCCGATCAGGGTTTATGACAGATGCCACGGAAATAGGCGCTGGCAACGTGGGGGCAAAGGTTATTCCACATAAAAGTTTGCTATTCACCAACCAGGGACGGGCACCTGCAGTAGGATCCGGGTAGGTCAGAGCGGCAAATTCAACGTTATAGAACAGGTCAGGGGCCAGCAGCCAGCGCAAGCCTGCAGCGGCCTCAAAGCTTAAGCCAAAGGCGCTGGCAGTGTTTTGGTAAATTTGCAAACCGGGGCCCACGGATACATAGGGGCTTAAACCGCCGTTTGCATTGACAAAGGTTTTTGTAAACGCAGCAATCTGAAGCACGGGTGCAGCCAAACCATTCTGGGCATTGGACATGCCGCTTAAGTCAATGCGCAAGCCATAGGGGAGCTTATTCTCGAGCTGAAAACCTTCTAGGCTTAAACGCAGCAGCGGCCCATCTTTCATGGATATGGCCGAAGAGTGAGCTCCCAACATGCTTGAGTAATACAGGGTGTCGGCATAAAGGGGTGTCACCCACAACAGGCAGACGCTTGCTAAAGTTAGAAGTAATTTCATAGAGCTCCTCTCCAATAAACTATAATTTAATTTAAGCATAAGTGGCTCATGAATTCGACGTGATTTTGGGTATGGACGTGTTTTGTCGGCACTATTAATCTGATATATTTAGTCTGTTTTACGGACGCCTAGCTCAGCTGGTTAGAGTACGGCCCTTACAAGGCCGGGGTCGCTGGTTCGATCCCAGCGGCGTCCACCAGAACGGATGGCTAAAAAAAGGAGAAAAATATGAATATTAAATATGGGTTCATTTTAGTTGCAATCTTTGTGACAGCCCTTGCCCATGCCGCTGAACTGACTGTGACCGGTTATTCCGAGCAGCTTGTAGCGCCGGATACCTATCAGGTACGTTTTGGAGTGTCGGTCAAAGATAGCGCTGTTAAAGAGGTGGCCCGCAAATTGTATGACGAAGTGTCGCGCCTGCGGCAGGAGATGGCCAAACAAGGTGTGGATGCCACCCGCAACGTGATGATGGGCGAATTCAAGATTACCGAAGAATTTAAAGAGGAATCGGGCAGCAAAAAACCAGACGGTTGGTCGGGTGTACAAACCTTGCTGGCAGAATCGGCCAACTTTGCCGAGATTTCTGATTTATTAAAGGCCGCGTTTTCAAGCGGTGCCAAGGCCTACATGGGTATTCAGGCTGTGCTTAAGGATCGTCCCGGTGCGGAACAAAAGGTTTTGCAGGAAGCCGTCACCCGTGGACAGGGCAAGGCTCAGGTTGCAGCCGAGGCGGCGGGCTTCAAAACCATTGTGCTTAAAACCATGCACGAAGTCGATGATTCCGCAGACAGCGTCAGCGAAGGCAAGATCCGGATTTCTAAAAAAGTGGTCATGGTCTACGAAGCCAAATAAGCTATCACAAAGCGCTTTTAACGATTCTTACGGATGTCTTATGCCATAAATTTTCAAGATTACATCAGCTCCGAAGGTTACATCGACATCCGTAAGTGGGTGCCCGATGGCTTGGTGCATGTCACTGGCCGAATCGCCAACCGGCATGTGCTCGACTTTTTGGAGATTCCGCATGTGCCCGCTTTAACGGGCTTTCGAAAAAAAGGCGACAAAACAGTGCCCCGATTGCGTGGGCGGCTCATCCACGAGGAGGACTATCCGCGCCTCGAGTCTTACCGTGAAGAGCTTGAAAAAAAACGTGTGCGACGATCATTGCGCACGCGTAAACCCGAAGCCCCACAGCGTACACTGGCTGATTTATGGCATGGATTGCCCCAGGCCAGGCGCTTGTTTATCGATGGGCCGACCTCCAGCGGCAAGACCCATACCGCACTTGAAATGGCCAGGGATTATAACTTTGTGGGTGTGGCGGTGCCCATTAAAGCCCTGGCTTACGAAATATATATCCGTCTGCGCCGCCAGGGGCTGAACTGCCACCTGCATACCGGAGACTGCCATCTGACCGAGCTGCATAAGCCGCAGTTTGTGGTGGGCACCTACGAATGCCTGGTGGAAATCGAAGCTGCCTTTGAACTTTTAATTGTTGACGAAGTGCATTGGGTCGAAGACGCCGAACGCGGCGGCGTGGTGTCCAAACTCTTGCGACATCCTAACCTGATTGTCATGTCGGCCAGCGTGGAGCCTTTTGCCGGATTTGAAGTGCTTAGCTTAACAGGAAAAACACGCTTGCATTTTCATGAAGGCGAGGAGTACCTGGGAAAACCAGGAGATGTTGTCATCGAATTTTGCAACTCGATCAACGATTGTATGGCTTACGCCAAGCGGGTAGCCGTGCCACCCAAATACCGAGGCGTGTACGAGCGTCCGCATGTGTTTAATGTGTATCACGGCAACCTTACACCTACCGAGCGCCTGCTGGTACAGGAGATGTTTGTGCGGGGTGATTTTCATTATCTGTATGCCACCGATGCTGCGGCACAAGGTATTAACCTGCCTGCCAATGTGGTGATCATTCCCGAAGTCAACTACAAGGGTGAGCCCCATTCAGATAAGGTTTTGCGCCAGATGGCCGGACGCTGTGCGCGGTATGGGCAAAAGGCTGAAGGTCACGTGTATCTCATCAAAAAACCAAAAACAGAACGCGAGGCGATTGTGGAATTGCCACTTTACCAAGAAAAAACGCTCGGAGACTTATGCCGTGGCCGTATACCCATTTGTTTTGTGGGTGCTGATCCCACGATAGAAGTAAGGGGCGCCCAACTTGGAAATGCCATTGAACTCTCGAGCCGCGCTTTTCAATTTTTTACCTACGGCGATTTTGCCCGCTATCAGTACGAGTTTGCGTTTTTAAGCCGCGTTAAAGATCAGATTCGTCCAAAATACCGCGAGTACATCGAAGAGAATCGCCAACTTTTTTTGAACACCTTCAGTCCCAAACCAATGCTAAAACTGCTGACGCACTGATAGTACGTTAGATTTTAATAGATTGTATCTAAATAAAATATTTGACGTAAATAAATTGAACCCATAACATCTTTAAAAATTCTTACGGAGGTATATATGAATCACTTTGAAAGTAACGAAGAGCTTGAAATGGCCTTGTTTGCGTGGGAACAGGACGAAGTCAGCCAGGAATCCCTGCCCCAGGGTTGGGAATTTGATGACGAAGCCTCGTGGGTGCGCCAGCAAGTGCATGATGGGTATTGGTTGTCTCAGGAAAGCTGCTAGGCAGAACGCACATGCGCACTAAACTGGCACGGGTATACTCGGCCGCTCTCCAGGGACTAGATGCTTATCCGGTTGAAGTTCAGGTGGCCTCAAAAACGGGTATGCCCGGCATGACCATCATCGGACTGCCAGACACGGTCATTCGTGAAAGCAAAGATCGCATCCGTGCCTCCATTTATAGCACCCACCTGGAGTACAAAAAAAAATACTATGTGATCAATCTGGCTCCGGCCGATACCCAAAAAGTAGGCGCCGCTTTTGATCTGCCGATTGCCTTGGGCATGCTGGCCTCGATGGGACACATTCCGCGTGAAGCTTTTGATAAAACGCTGGTGGTGGGCGAACTTTCGCTTGATGGTCTTGTCCGTCCCACACGCGGCGTGCTTTCGACAGCCATGATGGCCCGCGCCCATGGATATACCCGTTTCATAGTTCCCCGGGCCAATGCCGATGAGGCGGCGCTGATTCCAGAGCTTGAAGTTTTTCCGGTCGAGCATCTTGAACAAGCCGTACAAGGGATGCAAGATCCTGCCTTTATCGAACGCCACCGCATTGACGTGGAACAATTTTTTGGTGCAACCACCGATGAAGGACTCGATTTTTCAGAAGTTCGGGGCCAGTCGCAGGCCAAACGCATGCTCGAAATTGCGGCGGCAGGCGGACACAATGTGCTGCTGCGCGGTTCACCCGGTTGCGGCAAATCCATGATGATTCGGCGCATGCCCTCGATCTTGCCGCCCTTGTCGTTGGCCGAAGCCCTGGAAGTGACGCGTATTTATTCGATTGCCGGTACGTTGGCAAACGGTGTGACCTTGATGACCCGTCGACCCTTTAGGCATCCGCACCATACCGCATCGCACATCAGTCTGGTGGGTGGCGGAAGTTTTCCCCGTCCGGGCGAAGTGAGCCTGGCACACCGGGGCGTCCTGTTTCTTGATGAAATGCCCGAGTTTCGCCGCGAAGTGCTCGAAGTCTTGCGCCAACCGCTCGAAGACGGCGTGGTCACCATTGGCCGCGCCCTGACCACGCTTACTTTTCCGGCACGCTTTATGCTGATCGGAGCCATGAATCCCTGCAAGTGTGGTTACCTGAATGATGCCCATAAAGATTGTCTGTGTCTGCCAGGCCAGGTGGCCCGGTACCGCAGCCGCATTTCGGGACCCTTGCTTGACCGGATCGATTTGCAAATGGATGTGCCGCGCGTTAAAGAAAGCGAGTGGCAAAATTCTGATACCACCTGCGTCGAAAGTTCCGAACACATACGACAGCGGGTGAATGCGGCGCGCCTCTGCCAGCAACAACGTTTCGTGGGAGCAGGCGTACATTACAACGCCGAGATGGGTCAAAAACAACTGAAGCAGTTTTGTGAGCTGGCTTCTGGGGCCCAGACACTGCTCGAAAGGGCCATGACGCAGTTACGCTTCAGCGCCCGTGTCTATCACCGGATCCTTAAAGTGGCCCGCACCATTGCCGACTTGCAGGCGCATGGTGTCATTGAAGTTGCCGACGTGGCAGAGGCCATCCAATACCGGGGTTTTTCAGAAAACTAAATCAAAAAAAGATAGCACAGCCACATCAGCCACAAAAGCAAGATTCCCTGTGTGACACGGTGAACGGTAGACCAAAAAGTGCGTAAGGGATCAGTGGCCGGAAAATCTTGCATGCGGTATTTGGCCAGAGCCAGGATACCCACGAGGGCTGCGGAAACCCAAAGTATCCAGCTTAAGTATTGCCAGTGCTGGTCACGGGTTGCCAGGGTCTGCAAGTCGATGGTTTCGATGGTCTCGATAGGAAGCGGTGTTAAGAGGTTCATAATCTTAATGTTAATATCCTTTTAGGTTGTGGCGCAAAAAAGTGATGGTGAGACCGGTTGAAACTATTTTGCGCGCTTTAGAAAAGGCCTATCCCCAGGCGCATTGCGCCTTGGCGCATGACAACCCCTTTGAGCTGTTGGTGGCCACGGTCTTGTCGGCCCAGTGCACCGACAAACGTGTCAATCAGGTGACCCCTCTATTATTTGCGCGTTATCCCGAGGCAGCGTCTTTGGCGCAAGCCCGTCAAAGTGAGCTTGAGAAAATCATTTACTCAACTGGTTTTTATCGCAACAAGGCCAAGCATCTGATCGCCATGGCCAAGGCTTTGATGGCCTTGTACGGGGGCCAGGTGCCCGCAGACATGAAAGCTCTGGTGGCTTTGCCAGGGGTTGGACGCAAGACGGCCAATGTGGTGCTTGGCAATGCCTTTGGAATTGCTGGCGGCGTGGTGGTCGACACGCATGTGGGGCGCATTGCACGCTTGCTGGGTCTGACCAAGGCGCAGATGGTCGAAAAGGTGGAGGCTGATCTGATACGCTGCGTGCCGCGCTCAAAATGGATCCTGCTTCCGCATCTTTTGATCGAGCACGGGCGCCAAATTTGCGTGGCGCGGCGGCCCCGTTGCGGGCAATGTGTCCTGGCTACAAATTGTCCGTCGTGTTTGATATAGTGGAATCACTCTAACCTTAAGGAGTTATAGGATGACTTATATCATTACTGAACCTTGTGTGGGGGTAAAAGACAAGGCCTGCGTAGATGTCTGTCCGGCAGATTGTATCCATGGCAAGGATGAAGACACCATGTTATACATTGACCCTCAAGAATGTATTGATTGCGGGGCCTGCGAACCCGAGTGTCCCGTGGCCGCTATTTTTCCGGAAGATGCGGTGCCTGAAAAATGGAAAAGTTATACGGCTAAGAATTACGAGTATTTTGGACAGACCCCTCCAGCTTAAGTCAGGACGGGTTTACCATTTTTTCAGGCTTAACCCACTCGTCAAACTGACTGGCAGTTAAAAGTCCAAGTTCCAAGGCAGTCTCTTTAAGCGTTTTTCCATCGGCATGGGCTTTCTTGGCGATTTTGGCGGCATTGTCGTAGCCGATGTGCTTATTTAAGGCGGTCACCAACATCAGTGATTTTTCTAGGTTTTCTTTTAAGCGTGCCTGGTTGGGTTTAATGCCTGTCACACAATGTGCATGAAAAGACCACATGGCATCTGCCAGGAGACGGATGCTTTGCAGCAGGTTATACGCCATGACGGGCTTGTACACATTGAGTTCAAAATTTCCGCTGGCGCCCGCAAAAGCAATGGCAGTGTCGTTGCCCATGACCTGGGCGCACACCATGGTGAGCGCCTCGCACTGGGTGGGGTTGACCTTGCCCGGCATGATAGAGGAACCGGGCTCATTTTCGGGAATGCTGATTTCTCCGATGCCGGCGCGCGGTCCGCAAGCCAACCAACGGATGTCGTTGGCGATCTTATGCAAGGCACAGGCCAGGGTTTTAAGTGCTCCGCTGCACGCCACCAAGGCATCATGCGCCGCCAGATAGGCAAATTTATTGGGTGCCGTGACAAACGGCAAACCTGTGAGGGCGCTGATTTCTTTGGCCACGGCTTCGGCAAAACCAGGCGGACAGTTGATGCCGGTGCCCACGGCGGTGCCACCCAGCGCCAACTCGTACACATGCGGAAGCGTGGCTTTGATGGTTTCAACCGCATGATCTATTTGTGAGACATAACCCGAAAATTCCTGGCCCAGTGTCAGCGGGGTGGCATCCTGCAAATGTGTGCGCCCAATTTTTACAATGGCAGAAAAATTCTGTGTATGGGTCTGCAAGGCATCGCGCAGTAATTGTGAGGCCGGTAAAAGCTTGCGCATGATGCCGTCTACCGTGGCCAGGTGCATGGCGGTCGGAAAGGTGTCGTTGCTGGATTGGGACATGTTGACGTCGTCGTTGGGATGCACGGGTTTTTTTGACCCCAGTGTGCCGCCCAAAATTTCGATGGCGCGGTTAGAAATAACTTCGTTGACGTTCATGTTGGTTTGCGTGCCACTGCCGGTTTGCCAAACCCGCAGCGGAAAGTGGGCGTCCCATTTTCCGGAGATCACCTCGTCTGCAGCCTGAACGATGGCCCCCAGTTTATCTTGGGGCAGCAGGCCCAGCCGGTGGTTAACCAGGGCGGCAGCCTTTTTAACCACAGCCAGCGCCTCAATCAGCTCTAACGGCATGGTTTCGGTGCCAATCTTAAAATGTTCGATCGAACGTTGGGTTTGTGCGCCATAGTAACGGTCGGCAGGCACGGGGATGCTGCCCATGGAATCAGATTCGATACGCGTGGAGGCACTCATATTTTAATTTTTTGTTTTTAACGCGCCGGTTGCGGGTAACTGAAATTTATAACCCACGCCATGCACCGTGTGTACATAATCAAACTTGCTCACCTTTTTAAGTTTAAGCCGTAGACGGCGGATATGCACGTCTACCACGCGGTCGTCTCCATAAAAATCGTAACCCCATACGTGTTGAAGTAATTTTTGGCGCGTAAACACGTAGCCCGGTTGGGTGGCGAGGCACTCGAACAAATCGAACTCTATTTTTGTCAGTGGCGTGTCCTGGCCGTCGATGCGCGCCACATGGCGTCCGCGGTCGATATGCACAGGGCCGGCCGTGAGCACTGGGTCTTGCTCACCGGGCAACGTTATGCGATCACGGCGAAAGACCGCCTTAAGGCGCGCAACTACTTCACGCGGGCTAAAGGGCTTGGAGATATAGTCGTCTGCTCCGATTTCAAGGCCCAAAATGCGGTCGATTTCGGCAGACTTGGCCGATACAATGATGACGAAAATATGAGCCAGTTTGGGCTGTTGGCGCAACCAGCGACAAAGCTCTAAACCATCGATGCCTGGCAGCATGATGTCGAGCAGGACAGCCTGAACTTCTTGCTGCAGCAGTACCGTGCGGGCCTGTTCGCCTGAAAAGCAGACCTGGGTTTCAAACCCTTCTTTTTTAAGGTTGTACGCGAGCAGCTCGGCAATATCGCGTTCGTCTTCGACAATCAAAATGCGTTTGGTGCTCATAATGACCCGGATGATCCACCTTTATTATTACAAAAGCATGTTATTTCGGTGATAATATGAGGGAGCACTAAGGAGCCTGACCATGCCAACCATAGAAACAACCTTGGACCAGCTCGAAAAGCTTTATCCGCTGATGGATCAGCGCCTTGGAATCGTTCAAAAGCGTCTGCGCCGCAGCGCGCTCACGTTGGCAGAAAA
Organism: bacterium; assembly: GCA_023249225.1. Classification (GTDB taxonomy): domain Bacteria; phylum Margulisbacteria; class Marinamargulisbacteria; order JAHFDA01; family JAHFDA01; genus JAHFDA01. The sequence continues at coordinate 15,024 of JAHFDA010000024.1, read as the reverse complement.
GATCCTGCTGGGGCACCTGGCCGATCCCGATCAACAAGAACTTAGCGCTGGAAAAAGCATGCTAGGGTTGCACCCCGACCGGGTGGTCATGCAGGATGCCACGGCACAGATGGCCTTGCTGCAATTTATGCAGGCCCAGATTCCGCACACCATGGTTCCCAGCACAGTACATTGCGACCACTTGATCCGTGCCCACAGCGGCGCCTTAGACGATATGCGCATTGCGCAAGACGAAAACCGCGAGGTCTACGACTTTTTAAACTCGTGCAGCCAAAAATACGGCATAGGATTTTGGAAGCCTGGGGCGGGCATCATTCATCAGGTGGCGCTTGAAAATTATGCCTTTCCGGGCACCCTGATGATCGGGACTGATTCACATACGCCCAATGCCGGTGGCCTGGCCATGCTGGCGGTGGGTGTGGGTGGTGCCGATGCGGTTGATGCCATGGTGGGCATGCCTTGGGAGGTGCTTTATCCCCAGCTTGTAGGCGTGCGTCTGACGGGCAGTTTGTCGGGTTGGACAGCGCCTAAAGATGTGATTCTTAAACTATGTGGCATCTTAACGGTCAAAGGCGGCACCAACCGCATCATCGAATATTTTGGTTCGGGCGTAAAATCCATCAGCGCCACGGGACGCGCCACCATCACCAACATGGGCGCCGAACTGGGGGCCACGACCTCGGTCTTTCCGTGCGATGAACGCACTGAAAAATACCTGCAGGCCACGGGTCGCGGACACTTGATCGAAGTTTTGCGCCGCTACGCACACCTGGTCACCGCAGATGTAGAGGTAGAAAAAAACCCTGAAAAATATTTTGAGCAGGTGGTTGAGATCAATCTTTCAGAGCTCGAACCGCACGTGGTGGGGCCGCATACGCCCGACCTGGCGCGCCCGGTTTCACAAATGGCAGCCGATGCTCAAAAAAACCATTATCCGCTGCGTCTTTCGGCCACCTTGATTGGCAGCTGTACCAACTCCTCTTACGAAGACATCTGCCGCGCCGCCGACGTGGCCCGCCAGGCGACTGCCCAGGGCGTTAAAGCGGCCGTGCCGCTGCTGGTGACTCCGGGTTCCGAACAGGTCTATCAAACCATCAAGCGCGATGGCCAGATGGCAGCGCTGGAGGCGGTGGGTGCCAAGGTGCTGGCCAATGCCTGCGGCCCTTGCATTGGCATGTGGCAGCGCGATGATGTTAAAAAGGGCGAGGCCAATTCCATCATGTCCTCTTATAACCGCAACTTTCCGAAGCGTAACGATGGTAACGCGGCCACACTCTCGTTTATTGGCAGCCCCGAAGTGGTGCTGGCGTATAGCTTGTGCGGAGACCTGTCGGTGGATCCCCTGCATCAGGAATTTAAAACGCCCGAGGGTAAAACGGTGCGCCTTAAAACTCCGGCCGTTGCCGATGAATTGCCTGTGCGCGGCTTTGTAAAGGACGAGCGTGGCTATACGGCGCCGCCCGCCAATGCCTCCAACGTCACGGTGCAGGTACGTCCGGATAGCGAACGTCTGCAGCTTTTGGATCCCTTTGCGCCCTGGGATGGCAAAGACTTTAGCAAACTTCCGTTGCTGCTTAAGGCCAAGGGTAAATGCACGACCGATCATATTTCTCCGGCCGGGCCCTGGCTTAAGTTTCGCGGGCACCTCGATAAGATCAGCGACAACATGTTTACCGGCGCCATTAATGCTTTTAATGGCGAGGCGGGCAAGACAAAAAATTTGCTGACGGGCGAAACCCAAGCTATCCCCGATGTGGCACGGCACTACAAGTTAAAGGGTCTGCGTTGGGTGGTGGTGGGGGACGAAAATTACGGAGAAGGTTCGTCACGTGAACATGCTGCCATGGAACCACGTTATCTGGGCAGTGCCGCCATCATTGTTAAAAGTTTTGCGCGCATTCACGAAACCAATCTTAAAAAACAAGGCATGTTGCCGCTGACCTTTTCCAACGCTGTCGATTACGACAAGGTTCAGGAAGATGATCGGGTTTCGATTCTTAATCTGGCCCAGCTTGCTGAAGGCCAGCCTTTGCAGGCGGTCTTACACCACGCTGACGGCTCCGAAGACAAAATGACGTTGCGCCATTCCCTGACGACCGAACAGATTGCCTGGTTTAAAGCCGGGTCGGCGTTGAATTTGATTAAGGAAAAGATGGTAAAGGTGGGCTAGAGAAGCCAGGCAGGGCAAGCATTTTTTGCGTTAACGGTTTTCATACCTCCGCAGCAACCCAATCACCCTTCCCTGAACCCGCAGCGACTTGACGTGGATGGGCGGAAAGGCGGGGTTGCGGGGTTGCAGGCGAAAGCCGGATTTTTCCTTGTAGAAATCTTTTAACGTAACGGTGCCGTCGTCGAGCAGGGCCACCACGGTTTCACCATTGCGGGCAGTGTCTTGTTTTTCCACCACCACAATGTCTCCGTCGCAAATGTGATGATCCTGCATAGACTGCCCGCGCACGCGCAAGGCATAGGTTTCATGTCGGCCGAGCATCGACGGATCTACTTCAATGGTTTCTGACCGATCCTCGATGGCTTCGATTGGTAGACCGGCCGCGATGATGCCCAGCAGCGGAATGGAGGCTAGTGAAGCGGATATGCGGACGGGTAATTCAAACGTGTTCCCACTTTCCAGGAACAAAATGTTTTTTTGACCATCCCGCCGAATCACACCTTTTTTTTGCAGCCGCTCCAAATGTGCATGCACCGTGGAGACCGCTTTAAGACCGACCCCATGGGCAATATCCGTCAACGCAGGACCATGACCGTTTTCCTGAACATACTTTTGGATAAAATTTAAAATGCGTTTTTGCTTGGGATAAAGCACGGGAATTGTTTTCATGCCCTTATGATGACGAAAAATAGACGAAAGTGCAAATCCGGTAAAATGATTTCGTGCCCACTAAGTTTTTCGAACTCACCCAGGCCGAACTGGCGGACTGGTTTAAGAAAAATAACATACCTGCCTTTCAGGCCGAGCATGCCTTTCGCGGCTTGTACGCCAAGCCTGTGCTGGGTTGGCAGGGTCTGACAACCTTGCCTAAAAACCTGCGTCCCGTTCTGGAAGCAGAAATCCCCGCCCGGATTCCGAGACCGGTGCAGGTGCAAAGCTCCCAAGATGGCACCCAAAAGATCTTAAGTGCCCTTGACGATGCCCAAACCATTGAAAGCGTCTGGATTCCGACCCGCAACCGCATGACGGTCTGTGTCAGCACCCAGGTGGGTTGCAAGTTAAACTGCAAATTTTGCCAGACCGGGCAGGGGGGATTTTTCCGCAATCTGGATACCGCCGAAATCGTGGGTCAACTGGTCGGTCAAAGCGCCAAACCCACGCATATCGTCTTCATGGGCATGGGAGAACCGCTCGACAACCTGGAGGCACTGTCCAAAGCTATCGATGTCATTCATGAACCTCTGGGCCTCGGCCTGGGATGGCGCCGTATGACCATCTCCACAGTGGGTTTGATTCCTCAAATGCAGACACTAAGCGATCGTTACCCGGCCATCAACTGGGCCATCAGTCTGCACAGCATGGATGATACGACACGCACAAAAATAATGCCCATCAACAAAAAGTACAGCATCAACCAGGTGGTTGACGCTGCCGGAGCTTTGTTCCGGCGCACCAGTCGACGGGTCAGCTTTGAATGGGTGTGCCTAAAAGATGTCAATGATCGCGACGAGGATCTACGCAGCCTGGTGACTTTGCTGGCAGGTGAGCCGGGTTTTCATTTGAACCTTTTGCCTTACCATCCCACCACCTCCAGCCTGTTTAAGAGCAGTTCCATGGAACGCATCCGTTTTATAGAAAGACAACTGGTGACTCAAAGGTGCCATGTCAGCGTGCGTGAAAGCAGGGGCTTGGATATCGACTCTGCCTGCGGCCAGTTGCGGGTGCGAGAAATTCAATCAGCGCTGTGACACTCATTTTAATATGCAACGACGACGGCATCGAAGCACCTGGTCTTTTGGCCCTGGTAGAGGCAGTGAGGGACTTGGGGCGCATTATTGTTTGCGCGCCGGCAGGGGAGCAGAGTGGGACCTCGCAAAGCATTAGC
>JAHFDA010000024.1:0-10959 GCA_023249225.1 bacterium | reverse complement strand
AAGCCCCTGCGTGTTCGGCGACAGACTGTGGCAGGTCTCGAAGGTTACGCGGTGTACGGCACACCCGCAGACTGCGTTAAGCTGGCCATGTGCGAGTTTGTGCCCGAGCCGCCCGACCTGGTGCTGTCAGGTATCAACGCCGGGCCCAACTGGGGTCAAAACATGCTGTATTCCGGCACCGTTGGCGCGGCGCTCGAGGCGGCTGTGCTGGGAACGCGCGGTGTGGCCCTGTCGCACGCCTCGCAAAACGACCTAATGGATTTTTCTGCCGCAGGCGCCGTTACGCGTGAACTTGTGCATTGGCTCATCGACCATCCCTTTCCGCCCGAACTATGTATGAACGTGACTGTGCCCGACCTTCCGCGCGCCCAAATCCGCGGCTTTGCCCTGGCGCGCCAGGGCCGCAACCGCATGGAGGAATTTTTCATTCGGTCAGAACAAACCGAGCACGAAACCGTCTATACCATGGACGGCCGTTTTGTCACCTGGGACGTGACCGACGAATGTGACCATCGCTTGGTTGAACAGGGTTACGTAACGGTGACTCCCATGCATACCGATCTAACGGCCTGGCCGCACGTATCCAGACAGGGGTTAGAAGCATGGACCGATTTGTTTCGGGAGTGGGCCCGGCGCTAATACCTACCCGGCAGTCCGTCACGTCATCCATTTTTGTTTAAGTTCACCCTTTTCTGGGAATAAGACACTCGTACTCGAAGAACCAAAACTATTCCGACGGGAGGTAACCTTCAAGCGGTAAACCAATCTTGTTCTGGAGGGCACTACTATGGAGTGGGAACAGTACGTCAGCTCTGATCTTATGAAACAAGCCATGACGATCGACAAATATAGGAGGCTCAAGTATGGTGATCCCAATACGCATCCCGGCACGGAGGTGTTTGGCGTATCGCCCGCCCTCCCCGCAGGTAAAGGCTTTGATTTGGACGGCAAGGGATCGGATACTTAATTAAAAGACCAATTCGAAGGAAGTTATTTATGATCAATATATTTTTTCGTATGGTCGCATATACGCTTCCTGCAGCGGTCGATTTCGAAATAAAAGCACCCGAGACAGCGCTGGAATTGATCGGCCGCATTGGCGAAGTGCGGCAGATTGAATTGCCCAACGGAGAAAAGGTCAGCATTACCGTGCTCAAGGCCCGTGAACTGATGGCGTATTTGCAGGTAGACAACTTAACGCCTTTTTACAAGAAGGCTGGCTTAAGCGTGCAGTTCGATGCGGCCAGCATGATCAATGAATTCGGCATGCTGGTTAATCAGGACAAACCAATGACCGAAGCTGTTCTTGACGCTATTGTGGTCAAAGCCACAGAACAAGGTTTGGCGAAGGCCAGAGCCTTGGGTATGTTAAACCTGCGCGCTGCCCGAACAGCGTGTATAAAACTGCATGCAGAATACTTTGACAATAGATTTGGTGTTTCTTGGTTCTGGACTGCAGAAAAGTTTTTGGAGTATGACGAGAGTCAATATCCTGAAGCAGCAGTTGTAGGATCAAGCAATATTGATAGAAGTCGCAATAGCCGCTTTTGTCGGCGTGGCGTTAACTACAACCATTGGAGCGGCAACGCTCCTGATAATTGTTACGACATTGGGGGTGTTGTCTTTGGCCTGCCCGATTAGACTCAATTCAGTTTTTGGCGCTTGCCCAGCTGCGTAGAAATATTTGCCCTGAAGAGGGCCGGAACACGTTTAACGGTGCCACGTTGTTGCCGCATGGGGGTGCCGTTGGTACCCGGGGCGATGCCCCGGTCTGACAATATTTCGCGCCTTCAGCGCTTGAATTGCGTCGAGTTTCAGGAGGTTTTTTCGTAAGCGCAACTTTTGGTTGCAGCTACGATATAACCGGACACCAGTGAACCTCATACTAAATTCAAGACCAACCGATTTTCGTGATTAATAGCAGCAAGTAACGCATTAAACTTGTTAAAACCCGGACTGCGCTTGCCTTGTTCGTATTGCGCATAGGCATTGGTAGATTTTGTGCCCATGCGTCGGGCCACTTGCGCTAGCGTAAGGTCGTGCTTGATGCGCTGACGCCTAAGAACCAAGGCCAAAACCGGAGCGTCGGCATTGGGTTCTAGCGCAAAGAACTCGCCTTTGGGGTCATGAACTTTGAATTTAACCGCTTGCCCAAGCTCATCTTCCAGTAAGAGAGCAATGGCATCCACGGACATGCGCAAGGCATCCTTACGAGTTTTACCTTGGGTATATACATCCAGGATAGGAAGTTCGACCGCCCAAAATTTTCCGCTTTTGATTACGTTCCCTTGCAATAACATCTAGTTCTCCTTACTCTCGTGCGTTCTCACAAAATCGATGATTTTCCTGGCGGTGATTTCGTTAATCTCCTTATGCCTGGGGAGGGGCATTGTCAGGCGGCCATTGGTCCAGATCTCATGATTTCCGCCCTGCCTTTTGAGTCGCCAGCCGTATCCCTGCAAGGTTTTAACGAGCTGCTTATACCGCACATCCACCAAATTACATCAATTGATGTAACAAGGTCAACTGTTATTGGGATGCGTCAACATGCAGATCGATGCAATTTTCTATCCGCAGCCACGATATAAGCCATGCGCCTCAAACAAATTGCCTTGCGCCTGCCCACTCCGCCCAGCGCCGAAAATCCAGCCCATGTATTGGTGACCGATGGCATTTACAAGCGTGGAAAGCAGCTTATCGATCAACTGTCTGCTTCGGGTTTTACCGTGGATATCCAGGGGGCCATGGATGGCGATGCCTTGTGCGCGTATTTGCAGGCGCATCCGGTGGCGGCTATTTTGCTCAAGGCCCAAAGCAAACTGACCCGCGCAGCGCTGGAAGCAGCCCCGCAACTTTGTTTTGTGGGCCGCGTTGGGGTAGGCAAGGACAATCTCGACCTTGCGGCCGCCCGAGACTTGGGTATTCGCGTCATGTATACGCCTGGGGTCAACGCCGATGCCGTGGCCGAGGCGGCTTTCTGGCACATGCTCAATCTTTCGCGGCGTTTTCCGTCGGCTTCCGATTTGCTCCGCTCCCATGTTTATTCCGCCACGGCGCTGGATCAAGGGGTGAATCTGGTCACGGTCAAAGATTTTTTTGCCAACGAACAGGGCTTGTACGGCAAGCGTCTTGGTCTTTATGGTTTCGGCAATATCGCCCAGGCCATTGCGCGGCGCGCGCAGATTTTTGGTATGTCGGTGTACTGGCATTCCCGCCGAGCCCAGACCATCGGCACATGCGAACTGGGCTGCCGCGTGGCGAGTCTCGAAGAACTTTTGCGGATGAGCGACATTTTTTCGATTAACGTGGATCTGACGCCGGAAACCAAAAAGCAGATCAACGCCGAACGGCTTAAATTGCTTCCAGACGGAGCCCTGGTAATCAACACTGCGCGCGGACTGATTGTCGATCCGCCGGCTATTCTGGCGGAACTTAGGGCTGGACGCCTCAAATACGGCACGGATGTATTCTTTAATGAACCCCAGCTAAGCGGCGACGATCTTGAATTAATCAGCCTGCCTGCGGAACGGGTTTCGCTCACGCCCCACAACGGCGGTGGAACTGTGGACGCCAACGACCGCGGCATTGGGTTGGTCGTCAAAGCACTCACGGAATATTTTTTTGAACGTCGGGATATAGAAGCAAAGTATCAGGCGCTTCCGTAAGAGACAGTTCAATATGTTGCAATATAAACGATTTGCGTTGCGCAACCATATGAACCGCGATGTGCTGGGTGGGTACAGCATTGCCGGTGAAGATATGGAAAGCATGCAACGTTATGGAATTCCGGTGATGGAGGTTTTAGACGCAACGCTGCGCCTGGCGGGTTCCGACGATGCCTACGGCGACCTGGCTGCCTTTCACATTCAAACCGCTTTTATGAGCGCCTTGTTGGCGGAACGTATGTATTTGTGGATCAACCCAACGGATAAAATTTTTATGGAGGAGTCTTATTTGGATATCCACCTGGGCTCCAATCCCCAGCCGGATACCCCGGCCTTTGTCGAGGCGGTTCTGGCAGCGGTACTCAACGGCATGGGTGCCAGTGACAGCTTGGTTACCCCACAGCTGGTTCGGCGGATTCTTGACGCAATTTATTACTTTCGAGAATACCCAAGCGAGACACAAGTGCCATTTTGCCTCACACAAGTACCTAGGGCGATCTTCCGTTTCGATAGCGAATTAAGCGACGAAGGTTTTGTCTTGCATGCCCATGCCGGACTTTCAGCAGCATTGCTGCGTTACCGCGAGCGCCGCCAGCCCGAATCTCACGAGCCTTTACCCGGACAATTGTTTTTTGAAGAGGTCGAACGCCATATGCGGCAGAATGCAGTATCGATTTCCATTTCATACGATCCGGAGCTGATGCCCCGGATTCGCGTACAGCATGAAGAACACCCTCATGGTCTGGCCATTAAGTTTATATTTCGGAGTGGCCAGACTCTGCAGGCGCTTAATGCCACGGAATGGTTCGCCTTGTATTTGCTGGCGGCCAAACTATCTACAGAATCGGCTTCACACCGGTCTGCCCAGGTGCTTTCAGCCAGCGCCTTGTGGCAAAGCGGTGCGGTGGCCGACATGATTTTTCCGTGGATCCGCCCGCTTCAAAATGAAAATGGCCAGCTACTCGACGAAGCCTTTGCCCAGCAGTGCAACCCGGCCCTGCGTGGATTTATTCAGCGGGCGCTGGAAGCGGGGCCGCTTGAGGATGGGGAAGCGAATTAATCCGTTATCCGTGCTTGAGTTCGTGCACGAATTTGTTCATGGTGTCTTTGGCGTCGCCGAAGACCATGCTGGTTTTGGGGTTGTAGAAGAGTTCGTTTTCGATGCCGGCAAAACCAGGGTTCATACTGCGTTTTAAGACAATCACGTTCATTGATTTATCCACTTCCAAAATAGGCATGCCGTAGATAGGCGAGCCGGGGTTGCTGTGGGCGGCCGGGTTGACCACGTCGTTGGCACCGATCACCAGCGACACGTCGGTTTGCGGAAACTGCGAGTTGATATCGTCCATTTCCACCAGCTCGTCATAGGGCACGTTGGCTTCGGCCAGAAGCACGTTCATGTGGCCGGGCATGCGTCCCGCCACCGGGTGGATGGCATATTTAACATCAATATTTTTGCTCTTGAGAATGTCCGCAAACTCGCGCACGGCATGCTGGGCCTGGGCGACGGCCAGACCATAGCCGGGCACAATGACCACGCGCTGGGCGTTGCGAAAAATTTCGGCCGCTTCATCTACCTTTAGCTCGCGAATGCGTTGGCTGGCATCTGCACTGCTTGCAGGCGCATTGCCGCTATTGGCCACCTGTCCAAAAGCGCCAAACAGCACATTGGTAATCGAGCGGTTCATGGCTTTGCACATGATGATCGACAGAATTAACCCCGAAGCACCATCCAGCGCGCCACCGATGATCAGGATGTTATTACCTAAGGCAAAACCTGTGGCGCACGCAGCCAAACCGGCATAGGAGTTCAGCAGCGAAATAACAACCGGCATATCGGCTGCACCAATAGGCATCACAAACAACACGCCAAACACCAGTGCCAGCGCTGTCATGATGTAAAACACCAAGGCTTGACCGGGGACAAAGATCAAATAAAAGAACATTCCGATCAATGCAAAAAACAAGGCAAAATTAAACGCATTCTGGCCCTTAAAGGTGACCGGCGTGCCTTTGATGATGCCTTGCAGTTTGCCCATAGCGATCAAGCTGCCCGTAATGGTCAGCGCACCAAATAAGACTTCGAAGCCAATGGCAATCATCTTTCCGGAGCCAAGGGCGGCACCGTGATGGTAATACTCGGCAACGCCCACCAGCGTCACCGCCAGTGCGCCGCAAGCGTGTGACAGTGCTGTCCGTTCTGGCATGGCAGTCATGGGCGTCAGCATGGCAATGGCAACGCCAATAAGTGATCCCAACACCAAGCCAATGAGAATACCGGTATAAGTGACCACGGATGCCTGCAAGAGCGTCCCAATGATCGCAAGAGCCATGCCGACTTCGGCAAAGTACATGCCGCGCCGTGCCGTATTGGGGGCCGTTAAACCTTTAAGTCCAAAAATGAATAAAACACTGGCTCCCAGATAACTGACATCAATAAAAACTTGCTTAATCAGCTCGGCGTCCATTTACTTGTGGCCTTTCTGTGCTTCTTCTTTCTTAAACATCTTCAACATGCGCTGGGTGATCATAAAACCGCCTACCACATTGCTCATGGCAGAGGCAACGGCCACTCCACCCAGAATGTTAGTGACGGTATCGTGTCCAGAACCTGCCACCAGCACAGCCCCCACGACCGATATTGCTGAAATAGCGTTGGTGGCCGACATCAACGGGGTATGCAAGAGTGGCGGGACACGGGTGATAAGCTGAAAGCCGACAAAACCGGCCAATACAAAAATATAGACACTACCAAAAAGCATCGACAATTCCATAGTGCCTCCTATTTGCCCTTTGCCAGAGCATCTTTAACGGCTGGATGCACAACCGCACCCTGGTGTGTCACCATCGATCCTTTAATGATCTCATCGTTTGGGTCGAGCTTTAACGCCTTACCGTCGGGGCATATCAGACCTAAAAAGGCGAGCACAGTTTTGGCATACAATTGACTGGCGTGTACCGGCATGGTCGCCGGAAGATTGGTAACACCGATCAGGGTGACCCCATGTTTGACAACCGTCTTGCCAAGTTCGCTCAAGGTACAGTTGCCTCCAGCCTCTACCGACATGTCGACGATGACTGAACCGGGTTTCATTTCTTTGACCATTTCTTCGGTAATAAGCACCGGCGCTTTTTTGCCGGGGATCAGGGCAGTGCTAATAATGATGTCGGCGTCTTTGGAATATTTGCGCAGGATGTCTTGTTCCTGTTTATAGAATTCGGCACTTTGTTCCTTGGCATAACCACCGGCATCCTGGGCCTGATCGTGCGACACCTGCATGTCGACAAAGTTGCAGCCAAGACTTTTAACTTGTTCGCCTGCCGCAGGGCGCGTGTCGAAGGCTGTAACCACCGCACCGAGACGCTTGGCTGTGGCCATGGCTTGCAGGCCTGCAACGCCTGCGCCGATGACAATGGCTTTGGCGGGAGAAATGGTTCCGGCCGCTGTTGTGAGCATGGGCATAAAGCGTCCGATCGAATTGGCGGCGAGCAAGGCAGCCTTGTATCCGGCCACCGTGCTCATGGCCGAGAGAGCGTCCATGCGTTGGGCGCGGGTAATGCGCGGCAGCAGTTCCATTGCAAGCGCCGAGATCTTACCGTCCGCCAGTTTCTGAACGATGTCCGCCGAGGCAAAGGGCTGTAAAAAGCCCATGAATACCGCGCCTGCCTTCATGGCCGAAATTTCGTCGGTGGAAGGTTTGTTGACTTTAATCACAATGTCGGCCTGCCCGATGGCGGCTTTCCATCCGGCAGTATCAATAATTTGAGCTCCGGCCGCCGTAAAAGCAGCATCGAGAAAACTGGCGGCGGTTCCGGCCTGCGATTCCACCTGCACTGTCAGGCCGCTTTTAACCAGCTTGCCAACAGTTTCGGGAGTCGCCGCCACGCGCGTCTCACCAGACATAGTTTCTTTCGGCACACAAAGAAGTACCATAGGGTTCTTGTATAAAACTAGCGGTATGCCCCCCATCGCGCAACTTGTTTTTTTGCGTTGAAAAGCCGCTTAGCGGTAATTGCCAAAAGTGAGGGGCAGAGAAAAACCATGACCTTTGACGGCCACTATGACCTGTTGCAGCGCATCCTTGCTGGGGCTGCTGACACGAATGGTCTCGGCCTGTATGGCCGGGTTAACCTTGAATTTCTTGTCTTTAATGAAGCGCACAATCTCTTTAGCCTTGTCGATCGGGATGCCTTTACGGATGGTGATGTCTTGTTTACGGTTTCCCCCCAGGGAATCTTCTTCTTTGCCATAATCTAAAAATTGCAGCGCCACGCCCCGTTTAATAAATTTTTCTTCTAGCATCCCGCGCAGGTTCTTCATGCGCATCTCGCTTTCGGCATTAAGCTTTAAAACCAGTTCCTCACGTAATACCTTGGCCTCGGAGCCTTTAAAATCAAAGCGTGTGGCCAGTTCTTTTTCAAGTTGTCCCAGGGCATTATCGACTTCCATCAGGTTGGGTTCACAGGTGATATCGAAGGAACTGTCTTTAGCCATGGATGTCATTGTATAAGAATCGACAAAACGCCACTAAAACTCTATTAAAACAGATGCAGTATACTTTATTTCCTTCGATATGAAAGAGATGTTCCGCCGCCTAGCCTTTCCGTGGGAAAAGATCAATTTAAACCGCCGTGTGAATTACAGTGCTGCACGTGTGCTGGTCACGGCGGGGGGTACCCTGGTCCCACTCGACGATGTGCGTCATATTGGCAATTTTTCCACCGGACGCTTTGGGGCTGCACTTGCGGAACAATTGCTCGAGCTGGGTGCCGAGGTGCACTACTTGCATGGTTACCAGGCCGCACAGCCGTTTTGGCAACAGGCCACGCTTGACCTCGAAACCCTGGCCGGGGAAGGTAGTCTGCAATTTGAAATTGAAATGCAACGCCTGGCGCGCTTGCACCAAAACTTTCAACGCCATCGCGACCGCCTACATTTATATTCGTTCCGCAGTTACGACGACTATTACAAGGCCGTTCGCAGTCTGCTCCAGGAACTTAACATCGACTATGCCTTTCTTGCGGCAGCGGTGAGCGATTTTGGAACGGAGCAGGTGGCAGGCAAGATTGCATCCCGAGGACACGCGGATGGACTAGATATCCACTTGGTTCCGCTGGCCAAGGTGCTCAAGCATGTGCGCGAGTGGAGCCGCAACCGAAATATTTTTCAGGTCAGTTTTAAATTGCTTTCGGGCATCAGCGAGCCAGAACTTTTGGATACGGCCTATCGTTCGCTGCTCGATGCCCGTTCCCACTTGGTATTTGCCAATGACTTGGCGCAACTCCGCGCCCTGGGAGGAAAGCGGGCGGGGTGGGTGGTGACGCCCGAGAATGGCCGCATACCGCTCGTGGGCGATTCCAACGTGGTTGCACGGGCACTGGTGGACTTTGCCGCCCGGCGAGTGAACACAACGCATTTTTCAACCGAGGCGCGGGACGGTTATACCCCGGGTATCTTTGACCGCATACGTGCGGATTTTGAACCGCATTGCCGGCGGCTGGCCTTGCTGGGCTTCATGCCGCAGTTTAGCCCTGGGACCTTGGCGGAACACGGCAGTTTTGCGGTACGGGACGACTTTAAGAAACAGGCTTTTTGGATCACCGCACGCGGCAGTGCCAAGCGTGCCTTGCGGTCCGAAGATTTGATTTACGTATTAGATGTCGATTTCAAGTATTATCGAATTCACAGCGAAGGCCTTGGACGTAATCGCAAGGGCAGCCTCAACACGCCTTTGGTGGCGGCCATTTTTCAAAAGTTTCCAAATATCCATGCGGTGCTGCACACGCATACCCATTTGGCGGAAGTCCCGTCCAGCACCTTTCCGCAAACTCCCGGCACGGATGAATATGTCGCGGCCGGAATGCAGGCGCTGGCGGCGGGGGAGGGCGGGGTTTTTCAGATGGCGCAGCACGGAAGTTTTGCCGTGGGTGATTCCGCCGACGATGCGGTGGCGCGGCTGGTAAAGCAAATTCTCCGTGAACATCGGGCAACGCAAACGGTCGAAGACCAGGCCTGCTACCGTCAGTTTGCAGACTATTATGATCTTTTATACAGTCATTATCAGCACAATCTGGACGCCTTTGTGCGTATCGTGATGGATCACTTGGATGAAGATGCCCGCCGTATTCTTGACCTGGCCTCTGGCACAGGGCAGATGGCCTTGCAGATGGCACGCCGTGGTTTTTGGGTTGAAGCCGCTGATCTCAATGCATCCATGCTGGCGGTGCTGCGGCGCAAGGCCCGTGGCAGCGGATATGACATTCCGACTTACGTCAGTCCGATGGAAGCCCTCAATTTGTCACGCGTGTACGACAGCATCACCCTGCGTCAGGCCGCCAATTACCTGCCCAGCCAGGCCGCGCGCATCCAGGCTTTTACACAAATCCGTCGGCATCTGGCGCGTGGCGGAGCCTTTGTTTTTAACAGCTTCCAACACGAGGCCGGTCAGGATTACAGCGAACGTTTTTATCCAGTCGACAGTGAGACCCACACCGGCTATGTGTGGGAACACAATCGCGTCGACGCCAGCGGCCAGCTGATCCACGATCAAGATGCTGTCCTTGCTCCGCTTTCGGGATCTGCTGCTCCCATTTATCTGCATGACCAGAACCGCTTTCAGCCAGCAAGCCGCGAAGAATGGATCGAGGCGCTTACCTTGGCAGGCTTCAATTTTATAGAAGTGCTCAATGCCCAGGGCCAGTCTGCCAGCACCACAGACCGCAGTCTTTACTTTGTAGCCCGGAGTATTTTTAATGCAGACTAAACAAATTGCCTTGCCAGAAGCGGAACGTTTTTTAAGCGACCCCTCGTATATTGAACGCCAGGCGGCCCAATTGGTTTTCTGGGTGAATGGCCGTTTTGATCATGCGGTTCCGGCCATCAGTGTGTTTTCACAAGCTGTCCGTTATGGTTTAGGTATTTATGAGGGTATCCGCGTCTACGATACCCCGCAGGGCCGTTCGGTATTTCGCTTGCGTGACCACATACTCCGCTTGTTTTTAAGCGCCGAAAAATTAGGCATGGATCTTAAAGTGACCCCCGAAGAAATGACGGCCGTGGTACTTGAAACCGTGCGCCGCAATGCTTTTAAAGATGGCTACGTATCGATTGCTGCCGTGTGGGGATCGATGCGTTTTGGGATTGATACCCGTCAAAGCGCCCTGACCCTGGCCGTGATGGCTTACGATATGCAGGTGGATGCCCAAGCACAGGCTGTCCGCGCCTGGGTTGCCAACCGCGTACGCACTCCCCAGGGTCCCATGGAACCCAGCGTTAAAATTTCGGGCCAGTATG
>JAHFDA010000110.1 GCA_023249225.1 bacterium | reverse complement strand
CACAGACGGATTCTGATACGGTCAGTGAGACGGTTTTTGAGGCCCAATCGGTTTCGGATTTGCTGGCGGTGGCTTACGGCGACAGCATTGGACTGCGTTGGACCAATCCCGCCACAGTCGATGTGCTGTACTTGTATCGCGACACATCTGCCATCAGCGCTTATGGCAGCGGCACTTTGATTGCCACGCTTACTAATGCCGACGAAAGTTATACCGATACCAGCCTGACCGAAGGGACAACCTATTACTATGCGCTTTACAATCAGGCGCAGTCTGATTTAAGCGCTGCGGTCAGTGTATATGCCACTCCCAAGAAAACCGTCGACACTTTTTCGGACGGAGACTACAGCAGCAATCCAGCTTGGAGCGCGTACGGCGGATTGACAATGACCATGACAGGCGCAGGAACTTCTTTAGAGCTTTCGGGCAGTACCACAAATTATTTTGTGGGTGGAGCAATCGTCTACGCGGGCATTAATATCGTCGGACAAAGTTACCTGGCCATGGATATCCAAAATTTAAGCAACGAGGATGTTCAGTTCAGCATCAAGCTGTGTGACGACGATGATGGTGGCCAGACCAATTTCGAAGCCGGATATGCCTGCGACGAAAGCGTGGATGATGTGTGGGTAGCCAGCGGCAATATCAGTCAGTCTGCCTTTGCCAGTGCCACCACGCTGTATCTGCCTTTAAATAACACGGCCTTTACCGATGCCAATCCCGGACAGGGGAATGACAGCTTTGATCTTGAACGCGATTTTACGTCCAACAACGCCAGCGCGGGGCTGGTGCAGCTTACCTTTGAGCTGGCCAAGTACAACCAGAGTTCTGCCGCAATTTCGCTGGTCGTAGACAATATTAAATTGGTTTCATCTGGTGAAGCGGGTGATTTGGGCCCGTACACCGATGTTTTTCTGGCCGATCCCACTTACGAAGATTTTGCGGTCACCGGGTTGCAGGGTCTGGCTTTTACCGATACGGCCACCGTGCAATGGGCTATTCCGGAAGCAGTAGAAAAGGTCAGTGTGCGTGCCAGCACCAGCGCAACGCCCAATACTTTAAGCGATGGGGTGGCCTGGCTCACCGATTCCACGGCCACAGAAGTTAATCCCAGCGGTTTAACAGATGGAGCTACCTATTATGTGACGGTGTTTTCGCAAAACAGCGCGGGCGATGTGCTGGCAGCGGCTTCGCTTGTGTTTACGCCCCGGTCAGACATTGCCGATTTCGATGCTGGGTTGGCGGTCAATACCTCGGGCCAGTCATTTTATAGCTGGAACGGTGGCAGCAGCCATACGGTGGGGGTCAACACGCCTGGATACGGGGGCACAGGTTATGCCTTGCGCAGCGATGGCACTCCCACGGGCTACTACATTGGCGGACTGGGAACCTATATGCAGATGAACCTCGACAGCGCCGCCACGTATTATCTTACTTTCAAGATCCGTCACGTGACAGCATCAAGCGGTGGCGCCACAGTAGAGTTTACCTTGCACGACGATGATGAGGGCGATAGCAGTGATTACTCGGGGGGTTACAGTTTTTCAGATTCCGAGGATGATGACTGGCGTAATTCGCTGGCGGTCGGGGCGGGCAGCGGTTTTTCTGATGCAGGCACATGGCACACCATTTCGCTGCCGATCAAGAGCACAGCCCAGGATGCCAACAAAGGCTTTACCGACAACAACAGCGCCGGCGATGGCAGCATGAACCCCTACCGTGGTTTCAATAATTTAAGCAGCGGCGGTTTTCTTGGTTTTCAGGTGAATATCTCTGGCGACAGCCCCACCGGCCAGCGCATCATCGAGTTTGACGATATTCAAATCACATCAACAGACCAGACCGACCTTTCGGCGGGCGAGAGTGAGGCGTTGTGGGGGTATTGATGGGCGTTTTGACGCCCCGGCTTGTTAAAATATAAAGGTATGTTGTCCGCTGAAAACATGGACGAAATTCGGAGCCGCTTGGTTTCCGGATTCAACCCTAAGACGATCTATCTTTTTGGTAGCCGCGCGCGCGGACAGGCTGGGCCGGAGAGCGATGTGGATTTGCTGGTGGTGGATGATGATAAGCAATTTTTAAAAGACCGGGGTGTTGATATGAACATGGCACTTTACCCGCGTGATTTTCATCTTGATTTACTTTACTACAGCGAGGAGCAGTTTAAACGCAAGCTGGAGGAAAAAAGATTTTTTTTTATGGATATTATCCGTGACGGACAGGTACTTTATGAGCGTCAATGATTATGAGTCGTGGCTCGAAGTCGCCCGCCATGACGTGGATTCTGCGGATTTGTTGATCCGTGGGCATGGACATGCCGACATCATTATTTATCATCTGCATCAGGCGGTTGAAAAATATTTCAAGGCAATACTTGTAAAGTCGGGAATCAACCCTCCTAAAATTCATCAGTTGGATAAGCTGATGGGGATGGTGGTTGAGATAGACCCTGATGTCCAAAAGGTGACCGAGGATGTGGTGAGGCTTGAGCAATTCCAGCCCAAAATCAGATATCCGTCTGGCGATAAGATTTCATATGAAGATGCGCTTGACTGTTGGGATCGGATGAAAAAAATTGCAAATTGTTTGAAAGTGTTTAGACGCCACCGCAAATTGGGGACTGTTATTAGCCAAATTCGGCTACACAGAAGATGTTCATGAAAAGTTCCATGTTAAGTAGCGGGGATGTAAAATGTCTTCCAATGGATAACATATCCCCGTCAGATTTAAAAACCATACTCCACTCCAAACGCGCAGATATTTATTATTTGGAGCATTGTCGGGTAATGCAAAAGGATGGGCGGGTGCTTTACCTTACCGAGGCCAAGGATGAGCAGCAATATTGGAACATACCGATTGCAAATACGACGGTGATTACTGAAGATGCGTTACGTTGATACCTTTGAGGAGGAGGCGCCGATTGACATCCAGGCGAACCTTAAAGAACTGGGGAACTTGAGCCCGAGCTCCAAAGGCTCGAAAAACAAATGGCTGTTTATCTTAAAGAATTGGGGGTTACCGTATGAGTGAAAATCTTTTTGAAACCATCAAACGGCAGGATAATAACGGGGTTGAATATTGGTCATCGCGTGAGCTTGCTAGGGTACTTGAATATACCGATTATCGTAATTTTTTAACCGCTTTAAACAAAGCAAAAATAGCCTGCGACAACAGCGGAGAACTTATCCACAACCATTTCGTTGAAGCCAACGACATGGTTCCGATCGGATCTGGAGCGGAAAAACAGGTAGAATCTATCTATTTATCGCGATATGCCTGTTATTTAATCGTGCAGAACTCTGACCCCACAAAGGTAGTGGTGGCCAAGGGGCAAACCTACTTTGCCATGCAAACCCGGCGGCAGGAAAAAGCCGACACTTTAATTGAAGACCAAAACCGGGTGCTGTTACGGGCAGAAATGAAAAAACACAACGCAAACCTGGCCAAAACCGCTGCCAATGCCGGGGTAGAAAGTTATGCCATCTTTCAAAATGCCGGCTACCAGGGTTTATATGGCGGACTCACCATGCAGGATATCCACAGCAAAAAGCAGCTGACAAAATCCCAAAAAATATTGGACCACATGAACAGCGAAGAACTAGCTGCCAACCTATTTAGAGCCACGCAAACTGACGCCAAAATTAAGCGCGAATATATTAAGGGCCAGGGACCCGCCAGCAAGGCGCACTTTGATGTCGGCCAAAAAGTTAGAAATACCATCGAAAGTTTGGGTGGCACCATGCCGGAGAATTTGCCGACGGCGGATGGAATTGGCAAGGCGCAGACGCGGTTGAAGAAGAACAGTAAGAAAAAGTTGGGGATATAAAAGATGGTGTCACCGGTGTTAAAAAAAGAAATGAGGATAAACAGTCATGGAATTATTTAAGCAACGATATGGAACGACATCCAGCCGCTTATGCCCGTTGTTTATGGAGCATAAACAGGCGGGTGAAAAAGTTGCATAAAAGGCGAAAAAAAAGCATCATAACGGCATGGGTCGACAATCCATTTTTGAGTCCGTGAGTCAGTTTAAAAACCCTAAAAAGTATTCGGAATTTCTCTTTCGAAGCGTGGCAACATCAACGGCCATAGAAATCGGGACTTTACCCGATGACATTATTAAACTTTTGCGTTCCTATAAGCCCGGTAGCGTGAACCAAGCCGGGGGTATTACTTTAGAGAATTTTCGATTGCCAAAGTAAACAATTTTTTGATGGGGTATTAAAACACGACGGGGTGGCTGGGATGAACCATGTTCATTTGCGGCAGGTAAAAGTATACATTCACAGCCGTTTTGAGTTACACTATTTTTCATGCAACTTGGCGTGAACCAGTTTTTTGTCTGCCAGCATATCCATACCGAACCTTTTTTAAAAACCAGTCTGATTGGGGTGCCGCTGGCCATTGTGCTGCCAGACGTCAAAAAACCTTCGTATTCTCTGCAAGTGCTGGTGCAGCTCCAGGGCCGACGGGGTGGTGAAGCCACCTTAAAAGTGGATGTGCTTTCAGATCAGGACAAACGCAGCGTTCACAGCCATGAGCAAAAAGTCTCCATTCCGGCCGATGATCCGCGCGTTCAGGCGGGTGAAATGTATTCGATCATTCATGCCAAGGTGATCGGCGGACTTACGTTTGAGACGGCGGGCTGGTACACGTTTTCGGTGTACATTGATGGCGAAGCCAAGCGTAAAATCAAGTTTCAGGTCATCGAGCAAAAGCTTAAAATGGCCTAGCGGCGTGATGATTTGGTTAAACGCTTCGACACCCTTACTTTAGACATAGCGGCGATGGACTTTCACGGCCAAGGCGTGGGCCGTGCCGAAAATATGGCGATATTTGTACCCGGGGCTGTGCCAGGCGAGCGGGTTACGGCCCAAGTCACCAAGGCTAAACCGCATTATGCCGAGGCCGCGCTGCGTGCCGTAGAGTCTGCCGCACATCCGCGCTCACAGGCGCGTTGCACTGTT
>JAHFDA010000109.1:4547-5087 GCA_023249225.1 bacterium | reverse complement strand
TTTGCGCCCTGATCCAGCAGTATCCGGGTGGTTCTGGTCTCTGCGAATTTCTACGCTATCTTTTGCAACTTCTTTTGTATCCTGCCGAATTTCTTTTCTATCCTGGCGCATTTCTTTAGGACCAGCCCCTTCACGGCGGTCTTCGCGCAGTTCTTTTCTATCTTCGTGGTGTTCCCGGTGATCTTCGTGGCGTTCCTTGCGGTCTTGGGCCACTTCGCCAGCCTGCACGTTGAGCGCTGGATAAAGTAAAACCAGCGCCAGAATCAATAGAAATTTTTCGGTTTGAATGAGTACCATGGTTTGTGCTCCTTTATGTTGAAATATGCTCTATAAGATACACCATCAGGTTAAAAGGTTTAACCATATGCATGATGAATTTTATTGCTGCTACAATGCCCATAAAGCGGGCGTAGCTCAGTTGGTAGAGCGACAGCCTTCCAAGCTGTAGGTCGCGAGTTCGAGACTCGTCGCCCGCTCCAGTTCTGATTACAAAGTTCTTCGAACTCCAGCCTTCGCGCTTGTAAGATAAAATCCAATTTA
>JAHFDA010000109.1:0-4537 GCA_023249225.1 bacterium | reverse complement strand
ACCCCCCCCCCCCGTAAGCATGATAAAATTTCTAAGGGAATGCAGTTATTCAAAGCCGTTTTAACCGAAGAAGCCATTCAGGAAGTGGTGGGCGTTTTACGAAGTGGCTGGACGGGTTTGGGGCCTAAAACCAAACAATTCGAAAAAGATTTCGCCCAATACCTGGGTATTCCCCATGCCGTGGCAACCAATAGCTGCACGGCTGCGCTGCACATTGCGCTAAAGCTCATCGACATACAGCCCGGCGACGAAGTGATTTGCACCGCGCTGACCTTTGTTAGTTCCAACATGGTTTCGTTGTACGAAAAGGCCGTGCCGGTGTTTGCCGACGTGGACGAAACCCTGTGCATCGACCCCATCGACATCGAAAGAAAAATAACGTCCAAAACCAAAGCTATCATTGCCGTGCATTATGCCGGACATCCCTGTGACATGGATAAAATCAACGCCCTTGCGCACGCGCACAACATTTGGGTGATCGAAGACTGCGCCCATGCGTCCGGATCCGAGTATCACGGAAAAAAGGTGGGCACCCTGGGAGACGTGGGTTGTTTTTCGTTCCACGCGGTTAAAAACCTTTCCATTTCAGACTACGGCATGGTGGTAACGCACAATGAACTGTGGGCCCAGCGGGCGCAATGTCTGCGTTGGTTTGGAATCGACAAGTCGACCTATACCCGCGGCGTCAACGGAAAATATCATTGGGACTACAACGTCAACGAACTGGGTTACAAGTACAACCCCAACGATATTATGTCTGCGCTCGGTTTGGTGCAGTTGCGTTACCTCGATCGGGACAACGCCTACCGTCAAATGCTGGTGAATATTTACCGGCGGGCGCTGGGGAACAATCCCTTTATTCAATTACCCGTTGTCCACAGCAACGTTAAAACGTCGAACCATCTTTTTTACGTGCAAACCGGGCAGCGTGATGAGTTAATCGAAGCGCTAAGTCGAAATGACATCTGTTCGGGCGTGCATTATCGGCCAAATTACCACTACGATCTGTTTCGGCCCTATTTGCGCGGCGAATTGCCTCGTAGCGAACAAATCTGGCAAAGACTGATATCGCTGCCCTTGCATTTGGGTCTGCAAGTAGACGACGTTTTAAGGGTCTGCCAAGTCATCAACGAATTTACTCAACAAAGTAACGCGTTACGGAATATTCCAGAAATCTCCGAAACAGTTGCGGTAGCGGTCGGGCTAGTTTAACGCTCTTTCGCTCCGTACCAGCGCAACTGGCTGCACGTAATACTGCCACCACCCTTGTGGATTTCAGAAAATGGAATCTGTAAGACTTTGATGCCCCGGTCTTTAAGTGATTGCGGAAATACCACCACTTTGTTGTTGGTCAGCACCGTGGGGACGGCTTGCTTTGGCAGTCCCAGCGAGTTGAGCACAAAACCATGGCGGGTTTCTGAATAATCGTATTGAACCAGCCGGTGATCGCGGTCAAACAAGGCCTCAAAAGCTTCGAGTTCATGGCGCTTAAATGCCTCCTGCGCATACACCGCAAAGGGCAGGGGTGTTGCTGCAGACGGCGGGATAAAAAACAGGGCGGTATCAAGGTCATAAAAATAAGGGTCAGTCGAAACCACAAAAATTTTCAGTCCGCATTTTTCTGCAAGCCGTTCCAAAGCATCGCGACCACAACGCTCGGACAGGTTGCCAAAAGCAAAATTAAGGCCCGGCACCAAAACCACGTTGGCCTGGCCCTCGAAATAAGGCGGGTCGAGCAGGCTGCGGTGACCCGGAAAAAGGTTGATCATGTCGTATCCGGCCCGGCGAAATACGGGATTCATGAGTTCGGGTTCCAATTTACGATGTAGATGCAAGAGACGTGAGCTAACAAACTGTGGATTTCCGCCAAGTTCACGTGGCGGCAAAACCAAGCCGGCGTTGGCTGGGTAATTGGCGTCAAACATGCCTTTGCGTGCGCGCACTTCAGTGACCGCAATACCCTGGGCTTGCAGTAATTTGGTCATTTTCCACCACTGGGCAGAAGCCCAGCGTTTGATCACGCGGCTGCTCATTCCGTTTTTAGACATGGTATTGGTGTAGCCGGGAGGCAATTCAAAGTGCTGCGGAGGAACCATGATCACTTGATCCGGATACGGGACACGTTCAATACGTTCCAGTGGTGGGATATCGGCTACACGCGTGTAAATGGCACCTTCGAGTTTTACAGCGACACGGCGATTAAAAAAATAAACAATCATGGCTTATGCCGATACGTGACCGAATAATAAGGGGCAGCGGACGGACGCACAATATCGGGCACTTTCCACAGTGGGCCAAGGACGCGGTCAAGATCCCAGGCCGGCCCGAACCACAGGCCTTTGCAGCAAAATAAACTGCCGCCGCCTTTGTGGATCTCGTCAAATTCAAATTCAAGCACACGCAGGCCGCGGTCCCGCAACACACGGGCAGTTTTAGGCGCACTCTTGGCCAGGGCCACGGTCGGTTTGTCTTGTTGCGGCAGACCAAAGCCGTTGCCAGCAAACCCAGCTTCGGCTTCATGGCGATCAGTGATCAAAATCTGCTGGTCGGGCGCAAAAAAATGGTCAATCATTTTTAACGCGGCAGGGCCAAAAGCAGGTGGCCAATAAACGATATACGGGCGATGTGGGGCCAGAGGGTTTGGCACCATAAACATGGCCGTGTCGAGATGGTAAAAAGGACCGCGTGTGGTCAGCACGCCAAGGTGCAGGTTGGTCAGGCTGGCAAGTTCCTCCAGCGCCGTAAGGCTGGTGCGTTGGCGTACGTTGGCAAAGGCAAAATTAATGCCGGGAATTTTTAGCACATCGCCGGTACACTCAAAATTTTCAATGTCCGATGAAAATTCAATCAAATCATAAGCACAGTCGGCAAAAAACTTTTTAAAAATGTCGGGTTCTTGTTTGCGGTGTTCAAGCTGCATGCGTCCAATCACGGCTCTTGGACGCTGACCAGGCGCAAGCGGGGGCAAGGTCATAAACGGATTGGCGGTATAAAGTTGGTCGTGCAGGCCCGGAGCGCCATGCAAAATGCTGACGCCGAGACCATGCCAGCGCAGGCCATGGACAAACACAGACCATTGATTGGCGGCGCGTACGCTGTTTACCTGTTCAAGAGCGCCATCGGCCGACATGGGATTGGTCTGACCAGGCGGCAATTTAAAATGAGAAGTTTCAATCATGAGCACATCCGCTGGATCCGGATAAGGTAATATAAGACCGACAAGGCGATGAAGGGCGCTGGCTTTAATATTTAAACTTCCAGCCAGTGGGTATCTTTCGCGGGCCGCAATAAAACGCCAATAAAGATGGGTCACAATGCTTAATCGAATAAACTCAATAAAATTGCAATCAAATATTTAGACATATGAATCCCTTCCTTTCCAAGTACGCTGAACTCATCCGAAAGGCCCAGCAAACTCAAAACCTAATGTCGGCTGGGGATCTTGATCGCTTGGAAAGCAGACATTTTGAAGATTGTTTACAACTACTTGCGGTGGACGGGTTTGCGCAACAAGGACGCTTGCTCGATATTGGTTCTGGGAGTGGCATGCCTGGACTGGTGTTGGCTTGCGCTTGTCCGCCGTTACTTGTGACCTGTCTTGAGTCTGAAAAACGAAAAACGGAATTTATCCAACACGTCATCGATGAGCTACATTTAAAGAATGCACAGGTCTTGCGTGGTCGGGCAGAAGAACTTGCGCATGATCAAAAATACAGAGAAGTTTTTGACGTAGTCACCTTGCGCGCCTGTGCACTGTGGCCGATAAGCCTCGAGCTGGGCACGGCGTTTTTAAAAACCCGGGGGCGGCTGTATTTATTTGCCAGCTTGAACCAGTTTGATCAGTCGGCCACAGGTGACTGGACCAGATTCAGTCTAAAGTTGGTGCAGGCACATCGGTATGCGTTAAATGAGATAGGCCATTTTGTCATTGCCGTGTTTGAAAAATTTCAATCGACGCCAAACGACTGTCCGCGTTCGTGGAAGAAAATTAAAAATCCAGGTTAGGCAACCTTGGATTCAACAGCGGTTAAGCGTTTTTCGTGATGGTCCAATTTTGATTCGATGCGGTCTACAGTTGTTTTAAGGCTGGACATGTCTTTTCCTACTCCAGACACAGCATTCTTTAAACCGGATACATTATTTTTTAAACCGGATACATCATTCTTTAAACCAGACACATCATTTTTTAAATCAAGAATACCTTCGGTATTTTTCTTAACTGCAAATTCAACCACATCCATGCGTTCTTTAAGGTGATTTATATCGTATTTGAGTCCCCGAATATCTTCGGGAACATTTCGGATGTTTTCAAAAACAAGCTGGACTTCTGAATGGTACGCTTCGATCATGACTGCAATTTGGTTGAGTGAGTACTCCGACATGTCGCCGAATTTTAGCATATAAATTTCCCCCAGTTTATGAATGGCTTACGCCGCCGTTGACTTGCAACAAAACCGTACTACCGTCACGTTTGTATGCGGTCAGGGTATAACCGGCACTATCATCGGTGCCTTGGTAGTTGATGGCACCTGCGTGG
>JAHFDA010000108.1 GCA_023249225.1 bacterium | reverse complement strand
GCCATTTGCTTGCGGCGGATAAGCTGCACGGCTTTTTGGGTGGCTTCATCGGAATAACCGGCCTGCTTCATAATCACAACCAGCATTTCGGCATGCATCACTTTAAGCGCCTCGCGCCACAGCAAATAACCCTTGCGATCCATGGGATAGCTTGAACGCGGTATTTTCCAGCGCTGGACATGCTGGGCCCGCACGGCCAGTAGTAGTTCTTCGGACGCGTCGGGCTTGAGTTGCCTGGCCCAGGCCACCATGCGCTGCGCATACAAAAGTTCTTGCGGGTGGCTTTGGCCCTGCCACGTCACGCGACGCGGATCCTGGGCATTGGCGGCGTCGATGGCGGCACAGGCCTGCTCAAAGGATGGGGTCATAACACTATTTTAGCCCACACTATTCATAATCAAGGAAACGTACCGCCACACCGGCAATACCTGGATGCTGCCTTTTTCAAGCACAATTGTCTTTTCCTCATCGGCCGTAAGAATGGTTCCAACCTTAACACCCAGTTCCCGCATGGCCGCCGCCAGGGCCTTGACTTCACGCTTTTCGGTATCCGGATCACGCAAGGTTTCGCAAACCTGGATCAACTGTGGTTTGCGCTGCTCATAAAAAATAAAATCGACTTCCTCGCCGGCCAGCGTCTTATAATAAAAAATGTCCTTGTGTTTCCGCCGCAACTCCATAAAAACCAGATTTTCGAGCAGCAAACCATGATGTTCAAAGATATCAAGCTGCAAGGCCCGAATGATACCGTTGTCAATGAGATACCCTTTTTTAGGGTTGGTGTTTCTCTTGGCCATGGATTCCGAAAATATGGTGATGGGATAAAAATAGTAGGCATCGTTCATCCAATCCACAATTTCGCCAAGTTCGGCCTTGGCAAAGCGGTAACCCAGCGATTTGAGCCGGTGTCCCAGTTTGTTAAGGGTGTACATGCGCGCAACCTGTTGCGTCAGGCTCTGCATGACTTCTCCCACCAATTTGGGCTGATCGGCGTTGTAACGCTCGATCATGTCACGCGTCAGAACCGTGCGGTAGTAATCTTGTAGAATCATGCGGTGCTGGGCATCTGGAACGGTTAAGACTTCGGGAAATCCGCCATACATGCGGTAGCGTGCAAAAGCCCGGAGGATGTGCGCCTTTTGCCTGGTGCCGATCTGGCGGAAATCAATTTTTTGAAAACCCAAATATTCGGCAAACGAAAACGGAAATACCTCATAGACCAGCGAACGTCCGCGCATGGCGCTGGCCATTTCGGTGCTTAGCATCCTGGCCGACGAGCCGGTAAGGTAAACACGCGCATGGGGCATGCGCAGCACCCGTTCCACAAAAAACTCCCAGCCTTCGATATATTGGATCTCATCAAAAAAAAAGTAGATCGCTTTATCTTGATCCGGAAAAAGTTCGTGATAGGCATCCAGGATACATCCCATTTCTTTGGCTGGCAGCGTCCGGAGCCGTTCATCCACAAAGTTAAGATAAACAATTTGCTGGATGGACGCCTTGGTGCGCAGCAGGTCTCCAATGAGTTGCATCAGCAAAGTGGATTTGCCCGTACGCCGCATCCCCACCAACGTCAGGGCCTTGCCCGGCAGGGGCATAAAGTGATGCTGTCGGGTGTAAAAGACTGGCAAGGGAGCCTGCTGAAAGTCGAGGATGCAGGTTTTGACGGAATCCTTCATAACGGCAGTATACCAAACTGGTACAAATTTTAAACCAGATTATAACAAAACCAGTATAAATTTTAGACTGGATTTTGAATACTGGCCCCGGCGCCTTCTATTCATGCTTTATTCGTAGCAGGCCAAAGATGGATTCGGGCAGGCCGACCTGCTGCGCGCACAGCGCCACCCGCAGCATCTCCTCCCCGCGCCGCACCGTGGGATAACGCATGGCCGGAACCAGATAGCCCAGATCCATGAAGCGGGCCTGTGCCGCCAGCACAGCGTCGTTGGAACCCATGTGAATCGGAACAATGGGACTCTGGCGTTGGACATCGCCGGTAACAGTGGCGATGACTTGGCGAAGTTTTGATAGTGGAGCTTCGCCACGCATTAAAAGTTCCAGCGCCGCCAGAGCCGCGCCCGCACAGGCCGGGGCCAGGCCGGTGGAGTATATAAAGGAACGCGAGCTATTGATAAGAAAGTCGCGCAACGCGCGCGATCCGCACACAAAACCGCCCTGTGAACCAAGGGCTTTGGAATAGGTTCCCGTCCAGATGATCTCGATGCCGTCGTGAAGCGTGAAGCGTGAAGCGTGAAGTGTTGGAAAATGGTACTCCCGGCTGCCGCGACCCAAGGCTCCTAACACTCCCGTTGCATGGGCATCATCAACCATAAGAAACATGTCTGCATTCCGCGTTCCGCGTTCCACGTTCCGCATTTTCATGATCTCAATGATCGCTGGCAAGTCGGGAACATCCCCGGCCATGGAAAAAATGCCCTCGGTGACCACGGCCCTTTGCCGCGCAGTTTGAGTTTGTTTGAGGAGTTTTTTAAGGTAGCCAAGATCCTGATGCGGAAAAACGCGGATTGTGGCGCCCGACAAACGCGCACCATCGACCAGGCTGGCGTGGCAGTGCTTGTCGAGCATGATAACGTCGCCCTTGCCAAACAGGGCCGAGAGCAATCCGACGTTGGCGGAATAGCCGCTGGGATACACCAAGCAGGCTTCGCTTTGCTTCCACTCGGCGGTGGCGCGCTCGAGTTGTTCGTGCAGTTCCAGGTTGCCGCTGACCAGACGCGAAGCCTGCGCTCCCGTGCCCCAGCGCCCGGTCGCATCCTGCGCCGCGCGGAGCAATGCCGGGTGTTGCGAGAGGCCGAGATAATCGTTTGATCCAAAGTTAACATACCGCTTGGCCGCAATGGAGATATGCGCCCCTTGGCGGCCCGAAACCGTACGCAGCTCACGCCATGCATGCTCTTGTTTGAGTGCTTCAAACTGATTGCGATACCCGTTCTGACTTCTGACTTCTGACTTCTGACTTCTAATTTTCCGTAACCTCCCGAATGGATTCGTAAACAATTTTTAGTATTTTTTTAAGATCCTGGGTATGGATCGAAAGCGGCGGCATCAGCACAATCACATCACCCAAGGGGCGAATGATCAAACCTTTTTGGCGCGCACGCAGGCAGACCTGGTGGCCCATGCGCATTTGCGCTGGATAAGGCTTGGCCCCGTCTTGCGCAAGTTCAATGCCCACCATAAAACCACACTGGCGGACTGCTTTCACATGGCTCAAGCGTTCAAATTTGGTCAGTCCGGTGGCCAGAAGTTCGATCTTGGGCTGGAGTTTAACCAAAGTTTTTTCTTTGACAAAAATGTCTAAGTTGGCCAAAGCAGCCGCACAGGCCAGCGGATTTCCGGTGTATGTATGGCCGTGAAAGAATGTCAGCTCTTCGGCTGGAGCACCTAAGAAAGCTTTATAAACGTAATCGGTCGTCAATGTGGCGGCCAATGGCAGATAGCCCCCCGTCAAGCCCTTGGCGAGACATAAAAAATCGGGTGTAATCCCCGCTTGCTGACAAGCAAACATGCTGCCTGTGCGCCCAAAGCCTGTGGCCACCTCGTCCAGGATCAGCAACAGACCATGTTTTTCGCACACGCGTGAAAGAAACCTTAAAAAGCGGGGCGATGAAAGCCGCATGCCCGCCGCCCCTTGCACCAGAGGTTCGATGACAATGGCCGCCAATTCGTGTCCCGAAATAATGATGCGCTTTTCGACTTGTTCCATGATCTTGCTTTCATAGTCACTATCGTCGCTGCGTATTTCTGGATACGGCACGCGATACACATCAAAAAGCAAGGGACGGTAAACCTTGTGAAATAATTCGATGCCACCCACGCTCACACTGCCCAGCGTATCTCCGTGGTAGGCGTTTCCAAAAGTTAAAAATTTGGTCTTGGTCGTCAGTTTGCGTTTAACTCCGCGGTCGCTGGTTTGCTGCCAAAACTGGTAGGCCATTTTAAGCGCCACCTCGACGGCCGTAGAACCACTGTCCGAATAAAACACCTTGTGAAGACCCTCGGGAGCCAGGTCTACCAGACGTTCGGCCAGTTCGGCCCCGGGCACATGCGCCAGACCCAGCATGGTGGAATGGGCCATTTTTTTAAGTTGCTTGCGGATGGCTTCATCGATGGCTTTTTTGCGATGGCCATGCACGTTGCACCACAGCGAACTGACGCCATCGATATACTCGCGGCCCTGTGTATCCCTTAAATACACCCCATTTCCAGATTCGATCACCAGGTTGTCCGATACTTCCCAGTCACTCATCTGGGTAAAGGGATGCCAAACATAGAGCTTGTCGATCGCCTCGTAATCGCGCTTGTCGCTAAGCATGGTCTTTAATTATCGCATCCAAGAATGAGGGCTCCAATTTGGCCGCCGAAACCATAATTAAGTTTAAGTATGTTTCGCAAGACAGCGGACGTATGGAGCATCTTGATATTTAAATCAGCAAATTCAGGAGCCTTTTGTAAACATGCGGTGGGATAGACAAACTGACCTTGCAACATATGGCAGGCCAATGTGATTTCGACTGCTCCGGCCGCACCCAACAGATGGCCGGTTGTGCCCTTGGTGGAGGTCATGGGAATGTTCGACAGCAGGCACTGGCCAAACACCTGGCGCAAGGCCTGGGCTTCGATACGGTCGTTGGCCACTGTGCCCGTACCGTGGACATACACAAGATCAATGTCACCAGGTTCCAGTGTCGCCATTTTTAAAGCTTTTTCAACCGCCGCCGCAATGGCTGATCCAGACTCGTCAAAATGCACGGCATGGCTGCCATCGCAAGTCATACCCCAGCCTTTGACAAAGATGGTTCTGTACCTAGATCTATCATTCCTTTGCCCCTCGGTTGTGATCTGCGTGAGAGGCAGGTAGATACTTTCCCAATTTGAAACCACCACCCTGTGCCCTTGCCGCTGCAACACACACAAACCCGCACCTTCGTTCATGATAAAACCATCGCGGTCACGGTCGAAAGGAGTGCACAAACCACGCCGTGAAAACACACCCAAACTTTTAAAGGCTGCTTCCATCACCGGAATGTGTGAGGCCTCGGCCGCAGCGCAAAGCATGACATCG
>JAHFDA010000023.1 GCA_023249225.1 bacterium | reverse complement strand
TTTTTTGCAGGCTCTTAATATCTATCGCCGGAAAATTTACGTAATTTCAGTTAAAGGGTAAAGTTTTCTTCGATCACCACCGGTTCACCTTTTTCGGGTTCAACCGTCACCAGTAAGATGTATTGACCCGGAGGGAGTGGAGTCTTAAAAGCCACTAAGACAGTCTTCTGCTGGCCAGGCAGTGACTTAAAGGGCTCGAGTTCAAGTTCGCCCTGCAGGGCACCATCACTTTGCCTAAGCAAGAGGGCCCGAATAGTGGCAAGCGTATACGCATTACCCGTGTTTTCAAGATTGAGCGTTAAAGCCTGGTTACGGAATTCGGCCACCAGTCCAGCGCTGCTCACTTTAATGTCATGCCGCGTGCTACCCAGGGTCTCCTGGTAAATGAGGGCACCGACCTTGCCTAAAAGTTGCACCCGGCCCTCCTGATCGGCAGGGGTTTCTGGTACGTTCTGTGCAAAAACCACGGCCTGGTGACCTCCGACCGACGTGTCGGGTGTTTTCAACGTGACCGTGACCGGTTTTTTTTCGCCTTGCGTCAACTGCAAGGTTTTGGGTTCAATCTCGATCCACGCGCCGCAACCCGAGGGACTGCTGCCAACTGCACCAAACTGCTTGGCCCCATCGGCTTGCAAGGTCCATTCCTCGACCGACAACATGAGTTTGACCGTACTGGCAGACGAATTGACCACATAAAGGGTCTGCAATACGGTTTCACTTGGACTGCTTTCAAAGGTCAGGTGCGATGGATCGATGCCAAAACTAAAGGCCCAAGCTGAAGTAAGGAGTAAGAAGTAAGAAGTGAAAAGTGAAAAGTGAAATCTAAGGCCCTTGAATATTTTTTGTGTCATAGAACTACTCTGTAAGTGTAAAGGTTAGGCTAGAGCTGTAAAGTCCGGGCGCGGCGCTGCCGGGCACGATGACGGCAAACTGGGTTTTGACCTGAATATAGTTGCTGCCGGTGGTGATGTTGTAATCGGTGCCGGACAGGCTGCGGTACAGGGTGATGGGCGTTGAACTTACGGATGCAAAGGTGGTGGTGTACAAATTTGCGCGCAAGACCGCGTTGTTATTGGAATCGGGCGGCGTGGCGGCGCTGTTGCTGTACTGCGCATAGGTCGGCAATGACTGAAAGGCAGTGCGTGGAAGCGTGGCACCCGTGCTGGTTTGAGTCAGGGTTGTACCACTTAGGTTGAGATACCAATCTACGGCCGTGTCGTTTTGACAGCGCAAGGCAATACCCGGATAGGCCGAACTGTTATTGGTGGTATACGCCCCCGGAAGATTGTAATCAGACTGGCCCGGAACATAGGTGCCCAGTTCAAGCGTGCCGCCATTGGAAATATCGGAACTCGACAGGATCAGCGAAGCCTCGACCGGTTGAAGAACCCAAAGGCCCAGGCACGCGCACATGGCCAGTCTAAAGCGGCACACCAGATTATTCCGTTAAAATAAACTGCACGGTGGTTTCGTAGTGGCCCGCCTGCTGGTTTTTAGGCACATCCAGTTTAAATTTAAATACGTTGGCCACACCTGGGTCGGCATTTAAGCCTTCGGATGCTGTGCTGCGGTAGGCCAATGACGGCGTCTCCAACAGGTATTCCTTGCCGGTGCCGTACCAGGTACCCGAACCCTCGGTCCAGCCATACCAGCCAAAATGTTCGTTGGAAATGATGCTGCGGCCATTGCTTAAAGGCTCGGAGACACGCAGCTTTAAATACCAGGGGTCACCCGAATTTGACTTGGTGATCACGCGGATGCCGGTAGGCGGAATATCGTAACGCTGATCTCCGGGTTTAACCTGGTAAAAGTCAATGTCGTCGCGGTCTACCGAAAGCGTAAACACTTCCTCTACGGTGACTTTGGCGGTCACAGATACATCCACGGCCCAAGCTCGGTTTGCGCAGGTCACCCAGACCGTCAGGCATAAAATAAGCCAGTTCATTTCTTCTCCGCAGTTTTGGGCACGCTCAATTTTATTTCATCAAGGGTGACTGCAATCTTACCGGTGGCGCCGCGTCCCAAGGCCACCAGGGACATCTGCAAGAGGCCCCCGCTGCCATCGAGCTGCTGCGGATCCCAGGCATCGTTGCCCACGCCCGGATTGTTGTCGGTAAAGTCACGCAACGGAATGGATACGCGCTTCCAGCCTTCCCAGTCGACCAGCAACGCATAGGTAAAAATATCGTCGTAGATCGGAGAATAATCTTTTTTTGGATCCGCTTCGGCTTTCCAGTTTTTGTTGTCATCGTCCCACAGTTCAATTTTAATCTGGCCAGAATCCTTGCCGGTTCCCAAAATAAAAAGTTCCAGGTGGGTGTAAGGCGATGAATCGATTCCCAAGTAAGTCCCCAATCCGCCGATGTACCAGTTGCGCGTGGAACCTTCGATCAGCAAACCGCGCTTGCCCAGCGTCTCGCCCTTGGGAGCCTTGCCTTTGTTGGTCACGACATCGGTAATCAGGCGGCCAAACTTCCACCACTCGGGATTCTTGGCGATATTGCCGTCTTCAAAATCGTCGACCATACGCGCAGCCAGGGCCACCGAATGGCATAAACAGAAAAATAAAGTTACATTGGCGATCAATCTAAAAAATTTCATGCTGAGTTTCCTGTCTTAATCCTATCGAGTTTTATACCCTATCAATTTCACTTTTTTGAGGCATTTTCTTTTATTTGAATAAATCTAGGTTTGTTAATCTGCATATGAAAAGGTTGTGTGGCTTGGCTGCCTAAGGCAATCCACTGCATTTGCAACAAACCCCCCGAGCCAAGCCACTGGCTGGGATTCCAAAGATCGTCCCCAGCTCCGGGATTGGCATCGCTAAAGGCCAACAACGGGATATTGATGTGCTTCCATCCCTGCCAAGTCACTGGCAGCGCGTACGTCAAAACATCGTCCTGATCGCCTGTTCCGGGTTTTTGAGCATTGACATCGGCCCGGTAATTTTTGTTGTCATCGTCGACCAGTTCGATCTTTAGAATTCCGCTGCCTGGGCCATAGCCAAAAACGTTTAGCGACAAATGGGTGTAGCCGCGCGCATCCATGCCCAGATAGGTTCCCAGGCCCCCGCCATACCAGCCTTGGATCTGGCCCCGCAACTCAAGGCTGTGTGGGCCCAAGAAAGTTTCGGAGACCGCTTCGGGCAACCAAGTGCAATTTAGACGATCAAAATGCCACCACTGTTTTTTAAAGTTTTCGGGGGTAAAGGGCAGCGCCCAGGCCTCGCGTGGCGGCACAGGGGCAAATTGCTGCGCGCGCTGCTGCTGTTGCAGCTGATCACGCGTGGCTTGAATTTGACGCTGCAAATTTTGATACATCTGGGCTGCGTATAGGGTTAAAGCAATTAAAACAACCGACAAGCTCATAAACAAAAGCAGCCAGCCGCGTGAAGACTTCTGATTTTGCTTGAGGTTTATAGGCTCACCCACAGATGCATCGGGAGCCTTTGTCGGCGATTCAATAACCACAATGCCCTTGTAAAAAGATTTTTGCGGCGTGGAACGGGATACCTGGGTCTCCACCGGCAGCGGAAGCGTCATTGAAAATGCACCCGACCCCAGACGCTGGGGTCCTTGTAAAACAGATAGTTTCCGGCCCACAGCATCTGGGTCCTGCGCCCTTGGGCATCGTCGGCATCGTCGAAAGCAAAATTAAAACCGGTTTCAAGGCCTGGCGTGGGCTTAAAATGCGCGAGCAACTCCAGCGGAATGGCGGCTTCGATGATGTAGCCACCCTTCATGGGTGCTACCACGTACTGAACCTCTGCCAGTGCCCGGCGATGCTGTTTCCATTCCCATACCTTGGGTTTGGCCTCTTTGGCATTGCCAATACCAAAGCCGATCTGAAAATCTCCCGTCATATACTCCTTGCGCTGGGGGTCGGCCTGGGCGTTGCCTGCAAAAGTCAGTTCGACCGCATCGCCGTTCCACAAGTTCTCATTGCTGTGGGAATTATTAAACGGTTTATCATCATAAATTTTGGCCGCCACATACAGAAATTGCGGCGACCATAACAGTGCAAACATGCCAGACAGATCCTGTTTACCCTGCCAATCGGGTCCGGTTTCAACGTCATCCCAGGAGGCCAGCGACACAAACTTAGCCTGACCCCATTCGGTCAACGCGCCGTTCACTTTTACAGGCGCTACAGCGCGTAATGCCAATAAAGGCTGTCTTTGGCGTAGCTTGGACGCCGTTCCCTTAAGCGCCAGAATGCCGTCAGGCGCATGCAAAAAAATGGGATCGCCCAAAACCTGATGAAAGGCTTCGGCCGTTTTGGGGGCTGAATCGATGCGCCAATCAGCTTCCTTGTTTAAATCAAAGTAAGTGATGGCGCGCACTGATTTTAAGCTGCTCTTAAGATAGCCCGGCATGCGGCGGAAAAACTCGGCCTTGTCACCGCCCGCCGAAGCACTGCCAAACTCGGCGATCATGATCGGTTTGTCCGGAAAAGCACCTGACACACGTAGCACGCTTTCGCGGAACAAGTCCTCGAAGCTCTGCCAGCGGCTCCAGCTCTGGGTGCTGCCCCAGTTGTAACCATCGATGCCAATCCAATCGACATAGTCGTTACCCGGGTAAGCCTTGATGAAATCGTTCCAGGATGCGTCTGGATAACTGTAGTTCATCGGCGACCAGACCCAGATCACATTGCGCGCGCCCACCGTGCGGAAAATATCCACGATGTGCCGGTAAGCTTGAATGTATTCCTGGGGGTCACGGTTATTTTTGACCAGGCCCCAGGGGTATCCTTCGATATTAAATTCGTGCGCACAACGGATAAAGATGGGATGGTCAAAAGATTTCACATCCTTGGCAAATTCGCGAATATGGCTGTCCCACTCGCCGGCAATAATATTTTTAAGATTGATCCGTTGTTCGTCGCCCCAAATCCAGGGTTCCCACACCAGATGTGGCACCGCATTAAATTGGATCACTTCCAAGGCTTCTTTTTTAGGAAACTTGCTGTTCCAGTCAAGGTACCACATCACGATACTGGGATGCAGCCCGTAATCTTTTTCGAAGGATTTTATAAAATCCATGCGCCTGGGAGCATCTTGACGAAAGATACCTACATAAACGCCTTGTGCCGGAGCCGCCGCCGTCCATGCCACTGGCGTTTTAACCCGGTCAAAAGAAAAGATCTGTGGCACACATAGAAGCAGAAGCACTAACAGCAAACCGACAAGCACCACCCACATTTTTTTATTCATAGTTCAACTCTTATTACCCTTTGACTGCTCCCGCTGTCAGGCCTTTGACAAACCATTTTTGTACCAGCACAAACAAGACAATCACCGGTAGTGTGGCCACTGTGGCGGCGGCCATCATCAAGTCGAAGCGGTTTTGATGATTGCCGATGTATAGCTTAATACCTAAAGGTATGGTGAGGTAGTCCTTCTTTTGCAACATGACCGTGGCAAACATCAGTTCATCCCAGGCGGTTAAAAAAATAAAAATGGCCGTGGCAATGATGCCCGGAATGGCCAGTGGCAGCGTGATGCGCCAGAAAACCCCGAAACGGCTGCAGCCATCTATGCGCGCGGCTTCTTCTAAGCTGACCGGAATAGAGGCAAAAAAGCTACGCAGAATCCGCTGTAGACAAAGATGACGCCCTTGTACGAATTAATGAACTGAATGCCGAACCACTCATGAAATTTAACAAACATGAGGTAGATGGGAATCAGAAACATCAGGCCTGGAATCATTTGCGTTGCCAGAATGGCCGTGCTAAAAAGATTGCTGCCCGGAAACTCAAAACGCGACAAGGCATAAGCCGCCAAGGTGGCCAGCGTCATGGCAATCAGGGTGGTGATCAGGCAAATGATCAGGCTGTTTTTAAAATAGGTGCCAAAGCTGATGTTTTTCCAAAGCTGCACATAGTTGGTCCAACGGATATTGTAGGGCGTTTCGGGCGCCCGGTTTTCGTCTTCGACACTGTAACGCTCGCGTTGCAGCTTGCGGACATACCCATCGGCAGTGCCCACCCACAAAAAATCACCCGCCACAGAAAGAGCGGTGACCTTCCAGGGCTGTTGGCCCGAGCGTTCAAGCACGTGTACCGTGCGTTCAAGCGCGCGGTCGTAAACTGAAAGACCGGTGGGACCGCCGACAAAAAGCAAGCTGCCTGCGCCAGCGATACTAAGCACGTCATCCTTGAGCAAACCCTGGGACTGGCCCAGCCGACCGATCAGCGCGCCATCGGCATCGAGCAGCACCAGACCATCTTCAGTGCCCACAAACAAGGTTGTACCGTCGCTCCACAGACACTGCACCATGCCCGGCACACCCTGTGCTGCGCCCAGCACCTGTACCACTTGATCCTGACGCACACGCGCCAGACCCCGGGTGGTTCCGACCCAGAGATCAGCACCCCAGGGCAAGAGTGCCGTAATGTTGTTTTCTGGCAGTCCTTCGTCTTGTTTGAGCGTTTTTAAGTAACGGTTTTCCTTAAGATCCACGATCTGCAAACCCTCGAGCACTCCCTGACCCGGATAACTTTGATGTTCTTCTTCGGGCGACTTGAGTACCAGATGCCCCACGTAGGCCCGGTGACTCACGACTGCCACGCAGCTCGACTTGATGTTTTCACGCCAGAGCCAGGGCAGATCCACCACGGGGATCTGGCGCAGTTCCTGGCCATCGACCGCGTCACGCACGCGCACGTCGGTTTTGGTGGCCTGAATGAGTTCACGTCCGGGGGCCTTAAAAAAAGCCGAAGCCACCTCTTGACCCTTGGAAAGGGTTTTAAACGCATGGGTTTTGCCATCAGAACGCAGGTAGGCACCGTTTTCGGTAGCCATATACATGTTCCCATTGTGCATGAACATGGCCTGAATTTGATTGCTGTAGCGCGTGAACCACAAGTGCCCCACCAGGATGTCGTTGTTGCTTTTTAAACTGGTGATCACCATCCAGCCAATCGGAAAAAGCATCACCGCCAGCAGGATCAGAAGCACCGAGGCAAACAAAACCCGGGACAGGTATTGTCCGAACATCAAAGATTGCCTGCCGTCACGTCTTTTTTAAAGTAGTGATTCCACACCAGTACCATGCCGATCATAAACAACATCAGCAGCACCGAGGCCGCCGCCCCGGCGCCAAAACGGTAAGCGCCAAAACTGGCACGGAAAATATTGGTCATCATCAGGTCGCCCCACGGACCCGGGTATCCCGCCCCCAGGCCAAACATCATGTACACAATGTTAAAAGAATAAACGTTAAAGATCATGCCGAACAAAAGCAATGTGGCCCAAACCGGTTTTAACAGCGGCAGGGTGATGTGCCAAAAACGCTGCCAGGCGTTGGCACCGTCAATTTTGGCGGCCTGATAATATTCGTCACTGATCTGCTGCAGGCCCGCAAGCAGCATGATCATGGCAAAGGGCCAGCCACGCCATACGGTGGGAATGATAATGGCCCATAGGGTATTGTTGCCGATCAGCCAAAAAGGTTTGTCGCTTAGCAGGTGCAGGCAGTCGTGCAACACAAAATTAATGATCCCCTCGTTTTTCTGCCACATAAAACCCCAGAGCAGACCCACCACAAACTGTGGAATAATCCAGGGCAAAAAAAACAAGGTGCGTGCCACAGTGCGGCCTTTAAATTCGCGGTGCAGCAGCAGGGCCATGCCCAGCCCCAGGGCAATGGTGGCCAGCGTCACCACAAAGGCGTAAATCAGCGTTACCTTGGCAGCCTGACCCAGTCCCGAAATACGTACCAGACTCTGGGGGTTAAACAAGATGTCGACATAATTGCGCAGCCCGATAAACGGTGCGCCCAGGTATTGCCGCAAGGTGATTTGATTTAAACGCAGAAAGCTCATGTAAATACCCTGCAACATGGGCACAAAATGGATCAGAAACATGGCGCACAGCGTGGGCAGAATAAAGGCATAGGCGTGCTTATGCCTGCGCATTTGTGCCAGCAAAGGGGGTGCCGCTGTTTTCATGGCTTATATGCTCTCCGAAATAATAATGTTGAGTTCCTGGACAGCCTGATCGAGTTCTTTGTGAATGTCTACCCGCTGTTTGGGACCAAAGGTACCACTGACCTGGGCCCAAAGGTTTCCAAAGTGACGCATCAAGGCGGGTTCGGCTGCGCCAATGGCGGAGACACACGGATAAGTGCGGCCATACTTGACGGCTTCGATAAAGATTTTCCGTTTGGGATGTTCCGTAAAGAACGGATCTGCAAAAGCATCCTGACGGGCTGGAATAAAGCCAGTGGCATTGGCATAGGCAATTTGGGCCGGTTTAGACGCCAGATAGGCAATCACTTCCCAGGCTTCGGCCGGATGCTCACAGGCCTTAAAGACGGCCAAATTGGAACCGCCAAAAAACGTATAACGCCCGGACGGTCCTGCCGGGTACAGCGCTACCGCGTAGTTACGCGCGGCCACGGTGCCGGCTGCCCCACCCTTTTCGATGGGCAGTTCCAGATTCTTAATTTGGGCCGGCGTGTCGAAATACATGGCATAGGCGCCTTCGTTAAATTTAGCCGCCACTTGGGCGGTGTTGAGTTCCAGGCAGTATTTGGGAATGTATCCGTCGATGGCCAGCCCCAGAAAAAAACTGACTCCCTGATAAGATTCAGCCTGGTTAAAAACGGCCCGGCTGTGGTCGCTGTTGAGCAGATCTCCGCCGCTGGCCCAGATCCAAGGGGCCATGTTATGCAAAATATTCCAGTCGTTGCTGCCCGGAGAACCTAAGGGATCCACCGTCTGTCCTTGCAATACCAGTTGGGATTTTTTAATTTTATCAAGGGTTGTTTTAAAATTTTCCCAGGTGTCGATGTCTTTAACGGTGAGGCCCAGTTTTTCAAAGACATCGGTGCGGTAGTACAGCACACGTGCATCTACAAACCAAGGGATGGACGTGATCTCTCCGCTGCCTTCCAATCCGGAGCTGGTCCAGGCCGCTGGCAAGAATATATCGGGCCCGCCCAGCGAGGGCACTTTTTCGCTAAGCGATGCCAGCGCGCGGGTGGCACTTAATAGGCCCACCCAGGTGCTTCCAATCTGGGTGATGTCGGGCCCAACGCCACTGATGGCCGCCGAATTCAGCTTGTCTTTAGCGCTGCCCCAGTCTATTGAAGTGACTTCGACCCGGATGTTGGGATGGCTATCGTGAAAGGGTTTGAGTACCTCTAAAAGATCGTTGGCAGGCTGGGCGCTGTTGGGCATGATCCACATGCGCACCGTAACGGGACCTTCTGTTTTTTGATTGTTTTTGTTTTTGCAACCCGTGGATGCCAATAGCAGGCATGCCAGCGCGAGCACCCAATATCTGCGCATGGTGAACTCCCTATATATAGTAACTAAGTGAAAACAGTTTTAATTTTAACATCCCAAATGCGTACGCTGTAGGTTCTAAAAGGATGGATAAAGAAAAACTGTAAAGTCATTAGGCAGATAATCATGGTGCAAGACCACATGCGGGGTTAAATCTAGGGCGAGGCGCAGGATTTCAGCCGGGTCATAATAAAAAAAATTTGGGTCGCGTTGCGTTGCTGTGGTGCTGTTCGATAAGAAATTAACTGCCATGCCGCGGCGCGCCAGGGTCAGAAAGTGCAAAAGGTGTTTGCGCACGTAGGCATAGGGTTCTGGCTGACCTAAATTAAAGGCGCCCGAAGAAAAGATCCAATCCACCGGAGACTGCCACTGCTCCCAACTTTGGGGCACAAAACGGGCCCGTGAATCGGCGGCAAATCTTTCGGCAGCCCGGGCAATAAACTGGGGCATCAGATCGAGGCCAACGTAACACAAATCATTGCTGTGTTTTTCGAGCAGAAACGCATAAAAATCACCCAAGCCACAACCGGCATCCAGCACGGTGCTGCCTTGCAAGGCACCGAGCAGCATAAATACCTCAAAGCGTACCCGTTGGGTTTGCGGGTTGTACCAGCCTAAGGACGGAAAAGAAGATCCCGATAGACGAATGTTGTTTTGGTAAAAAGCGGCCACGCGCGTGTGTTCAGGATCATCGATTTGCGACTCCCTGGAACGCCAGTCCATAGCAACTTAGATCAGTTTTTGCGCCACAAGCGCTTCAGCAATTTGTATGGAATTTAATGCCGCGCCCTTGCGTAAATTATCGGCCACCACCCACATGTCAAAAGCACGTTCGCAGCTGACGTCCTTGCGGATGCGGCCCACAAAGGCGGGATCCTTGCCCGAGGCCGATTGCGGTGTGGGATAGACATTGTGCATGGGGTCGTCCATCAGCTCGACGCCCGGAAAGGCGGCAATCCAAGCCTTGATTTCAGCAATATCCACGGGCCGGTCAATTTCGACATTGACAGCCTCTGAATGCCCGATAAACACCGGGACACGCACCGCCGTTGCGGTGACTCGAATACTGTCGTCGCCTAGAATTTTACGGGTTTCGTTGACCATCTTCATTTCTTCCTTGGTATAACCGTTGTCCTGAAAGACATCGATGTGTGGAATCAGGTTAAAAGCAATCTCCTTGGTGAATTTTTGCGGTCGTCCGGCGGGCACGCCGTTTAACAGGGCCGCAGCGTGGTTGCGCAGTTCGTCCATGGCTTCCTTGCCTGCACCCGAGGTGGACTGATAGGTCGAGATGACCACGCGTTTAATACGGGCGTGGTCAAGCACTGCCTTAAGTGGCAAAACCAGCTGTGCGGTTGAGCAGTTGGGATTGGCGATGATGCCTTTGTGTTTTTTTAGCACGTGAGCATTGACTTCCGGGATGACCAGCGGTACTTCGGCGTCCATGCGAAATTGGCTGGTGTTGTCGATGACCACCGCACCCGCACGCACCGCATGTGGGGCAAAGGTTTTAGAAATATCTGCCCCAGCCGAAAACAAGGCGATATCAACGCCCTTAAAGGAATTTTCTTTAAGCTCCGTGACCAGCACCTGATGCCCCCGAAATTCGACCCGCAGGCCTGCCGAACGTTCAGAAGCCAGGGGCAGCAGCTGTTTGACCGGAAAGAGGCGCTCTTCGAGCACCCCAATCATCTCCCGTCCTACGACTCCCGTGGCCCCCACCACTGCCACCACATATTCCTTGCTCATGCTGTTCTACCCCTTCGCCCTACAACAACTTTTCCAACCCATACACAAAATCCTTGCGTCCTTGCATCTTTTTAATGCCCAAAAGCA
The DNA here is from genome assembly GCA_023249225.1 of bacterium. Taxonomy (GTDB): domain Bacteria; phylum Margulisbacteria; class Marinamargulisbacteria; order JAHFDA01; family JAHFDA01; genus JAHFDA01. Next base: position 28,816 of record JAHFDA010000023.1, on the reverse strand, counting down.
CACCGGGCATAAAGGCTTCACGACTGCTGGTGTCATGGCGAATGGTCAGCACCTGTGCCATGCCGCCCAGGATGACTTCCTGACTGGCAATAAAACCCGGCAAACGCACGCCATGAATTCGGATTCCGGCCAGGTCGGCACCACGCGATTCGGGCAGGTTCCAGATCTCCGTGGGATCCTTGCCCGGGTGCAATGATTTTTTGGACTGTGCCTCTGCAATCAGTTGAGCGGTTTTAATGGCGGTTCCCGAAGGACAGTCTGCTTTTTGATTGTGGTGGTATTCAATGATCTCCACAGCGGGCATGTATTGCGCAGCTTCAGCGGCAAAACGCATCATGAGAACTGCACCCACTGCAAAGTTGGGCGCAATCAAGCAGCCTTGTCCATGTTCGTGGCACATCACAGTCACCACGGCAAGATCGCGTTCAGTAAACCCGGTGGTGCCCACCACCGCACAGGCCCCATTTGAAAGGATGGTCTGTACGTTATCGAGGCGTGATTTGGGATGCGTAAAATCCACCACGCATTGCGCGCCACTGCGACGGATGCTGTCCCCCAGGCTATCTCCCAGGTCAGTTTCAGCCACCAGCTCTAACGCATCATCCGCACGTACCGCCTGACACACAGACTGCCCCATTTTTCCTTTTGCCCCATTGACCAAAACCCTGATAACCATGCCGTGGATTATACAGGTTTACCCCTGTCCTCGTATTCGTATTCGTCCTCGTCCTCGTCCTCGTATTCGTCCTCGTTTAAACCCCCGTCGATCCAAACCCTCCGCTGTCACGCACCGTTTGCGGCAGTTCTGAAACCTCAAGCATATCGGGCCGGGCCACGGGCGCAATCACAAGTTGGGCAATACGTTCGCCGGGCATGATCACCAGGGGTATAGAACCCAGATTAATCAGAATGACTTTGATCTCGCCACGGTAGTCGGCATCGATGGTGCCAGGGGCATTGACCATGCCAAGCCCAAGCCGCAAGGCCAAACCAGAACGAGGTCGTACCTGACCCTCGAAACCAAAGGGGATGGCCAGCGCAATACCGGTGGGCACGGCAGCGCGTTCGATCGGATTGAGTTTCAAAGGGTCAGGGATAGCCGCCAAAAGATCCAGGCCTGCGCTTTCAGACGTTTGATACGCAGGCAGTTCCGTAGCCGGGTAATGCTTCAGCCGCTTGATCAAAAGTTGCACGGCGTCAGTTTATCATCCGTTACAATAAAAACGTGCCCCCCCCAAAAAAAGACGATGTGGTTTTGGCCCCGCCTGCGCCTCCGGAAAAAACACCAGCCAGTCCGGCCATGCAAGCAGGATTTGTGGCGCTGATTATCCTGTTCTTGCTGGTCTTTGTTTGGCTGGTCTTTATCAGCCTTGTTAAAACATACAGCCCCAGCGACAGCGAGTTTCGATCGATGGCCGACCAGCTTATTCAAGCCCGCGTGGGAGGTACCGTGCACCTTGAAGCAGTGGAATTAAAGTTACTACCACTGCCTTACCTGCACGTGCAAAACCTGCAAATTCAACGCAGCGGAGATATGGATCTGATGATCCAGATACCCGAGGCCGAATTTCATTTTAATTTTGTCAAAATGTTGGCTGAAAAGGGTTTTCACTGCACCACGGTGGTACTGAAACAGCCTTGGATATTTTTGCAAAAAAACGAGGCCACTTTAAAATTTTTTCAACGCGAACAGTTGTTGTCTGTCCTTAAATTGATTCCCACCCAGGTGGCCAACATCCGTTGTTTAGACGCAGGCATGGTGATTCAGGATCATGTTAACCGTTTTCGTATGGAACTGGGGGGGCTTAACCTGGCTTGGACCTTTAGCGCAGCAGCCGAGGACGGCTCCTTGCAAATCACCCAAAAACTGGACGGCATTATGCAACTGAATCGTAATTGGCAATGTCCGGTACACGGAGAGCAGGCCCTGGCCTATGACGTTAAAAAAAATAAACTTGCCGTCAAAGGCGGCAAGTTAGATATTCTAGGTGTCTTGCTTGAGGTCGACGCTGAAATCGGTAATATTTCCGAAGTGCCAGTGTATTACATTCATCTTAAAAATGAACGCTTCAACGTGAACGAGGTGCTCCAGGAAGAACCTTTTAATCACTTGTTCCCCAACATCCACCTGCGGGGTGATGGCGAGTTTGAATTAAACTTTCAAGGCGAAATCAACGAAGCTGCGCATACCCGTTTTGGCCTGACCTTGAGCAATTTAGAGTTCAAGCATCCGGCCTTAAAACACCCCCTTAAAGGTAGTAAAATCAAAGTAACCTTTAACGATCCCAAGCTTGAAGTGCGTGCCATCGAATTTCAGTCGGGCCATTCAAATTTTGAAATCAATATTGAGTGGCCCTTTTGGTACCAGCCGCGCTTTGCGGCCGTGTTCGATTCAAGCTACCTGATCGTATCAGAGCTGCCCGACCTGACCCCGATCTATCCCTATATGCTTGAGAACCGCTTTAAGGCCAATGCCAAGATTACACGGGCCATTTTTACGGAATCTGATGTAACCAGCATCAACTTTAATGCATGGGCAGAGCTTGGCCAGGCGACTCATTTTGAACTGGATACCGCCACGTTAAAAGAAGGCAGCTTTGCCGCCCGTGGAGACATGGCGCATATCAACCCGGCTCGGCCTGATGATGGGATTGTGCTTAAAATGCGCTTGAACCTTACGAATAACTGTTTAAAAGATTTGCCCTATTATCTAAACTTGAAACCGCTTTTGCCCAGACAACCGGCCCCAGACACGCTGTTAAAAACAGTTAACCTGCAAGTGCAAACCCGCTGGACGCCCAAGGGTTTTATATGGGATTCGGCCAGTCTTACAGACGAACTGCTGACCAAAGCTGGCGCACGTTAAATGGCTGGGGCCACACGGGATACCCTGCCCGACGCCAGCGTGCGGTATTGATGAGCCAAGCCTGAAGATTGACTCCCAGGTGCACCAGGAACGGTGCTCCGATCTGGTAATCCGAAAGCACGTACGCAAGACCAAAAGTCAGTCCGTACAGGAACAAGGACGCATTGGTTTGATCCGCTTTAAGCGCTTGTTCATGCGCCAGTACAAATACCAGGGCAGAACATAAAATGGCTGGCCCCACTCCCAAGCGGGGCATGAACGCGTTCAGAAGGCCGACCCGAAATAAAAATTCTTCCACAAAAATCAAAAGCGGCATGCATAACAACACCAGCCATTGGCGCTGTGGATGCATCAGATAAGGCAGTTCATGGCTGGCTTCGGGCAAAAAACCGCTGCCAGAACGCCGCTGCCGAAAATAGTTCCAAAAAAGCAGTCCTCCGAGCAGGAGTAGCGTCCAGAATGCTCCTCGAATAGTGAAGGTATAAAATTCTGCTTGTTTGAGCATGCTCAAACGGCCCTGAAATAAAAAATACAGGCCAAAGACAATCAACATGCTGCGCAGACGACCCGGTTTAGGAAGCATAAGTGGTTATTATATATCGCCAAAAGGCTGATTCAATTCCATGAATTTCATTCAGCCCCTACAATACAGGGTGGTGCCCCAAAAATGCCTTCTAGCCCTGTTTTTATTAGGTTATGGACTGTTTCCGGCCATCATTTGGGGGGCTGACATTGAAACTTTACCCCTGATACGCCTGCCCGGCGCCTGGGGCCATCTATTAAGCACGCCCCTCACCACAGAAAACAAGGCCAGCCTGTTCCCCGCTTTGTTAACCGCAGGCACTTTATTTATGTTAGACGCCTCATTACAGCCGTCACTCGAACAAGACCTGTATCCGTGGCTTAACTCGGGATATTACTTTAGTGCCAGCATCCCTGATTTTTTGATTGGGGAAACTCCCTTGATAGCCTATCAATACGCTATGGCCATGGGTGACAGTAAGTTGCAGCGTACCGGACTGGCCATGGGCGATGCGGTGGTAAGCGCGTTGATTCTGGCTCAATCCTTTAAGCACCTCACCGGTCGCGCCCGTCCCGTTGAGGGCGGAAACCCCGCCGAATGGTGGCACTGGACCAGTGAACGTTTTGGAAAAAACACGGCCTTTCCATCGTTGCATGCCACCACCTACAGTGCCGCTGCCACAGTCATTGGATTGATGTACGATGCCGAGTGGCCCGCTTACGCCGTCTGCCTGGCTATGTTTGTGGGTGATATGAATTCACACCATCACTGGGTATCAGACATGGTCATGGGCGCATGGCTGGGCCGCGTGATTGGCGAACACTGGGTGGGTGAATATCAACAAAAAACCTTGTCTTCGGAACATTGGCAGATATCACCCTATGTCAGTCCTTTTTCACAACTTGATCTGGCCCTGCGGGTGACATGTACGCTCTAACCCAGATTATTCACGCAGATGAAGCGGACACCTACACACTAAAAAATAATGGGGTTGCGATTTTTTTTGGCATGCACCTGTTTCAACAACTCGATGGCGCTGGCATCGTCTGGATAACGCTGCAATATGTCTTGAAGGTGTCTCTCGGCTACAACAAACTTATCGGTTTGCAAATACAGTTGGGCTAAATACAAATGAACGTCCATGCGGTCAGGGTCAAACCTGGAGGCGTAGTCCAGCAACCAGACCGCGTCGTAGACCTTGCCCTGCGACATTTTTTTTGAGGCAGCAGCCATGTAATCGTTGACCACCTGCAACACATGCTGGCGTGTTTCGGCCGCCAGCTGGGCTTGCCCCAGTTGTTCATGCACCTGTGCCTTGCGCAGCCAGGCATCGCGATGCAAGGGCGCCACTGCCACGGCGCGGTCGTAGTAAGCCAGGGCCTGCAGCCACTGCTTGTGTTCCTGTTTAAAAAATCCGGCGTTTTCTAAAAAAATCAGATTGTTAGGGTCGGCGGCAACAGCCTGGTCAATCAATCGTTCGGCTTCCGCAAGAAACTTTTGTTGATCGGCGGGCTGTGTGGCAGCGCTACTTTTTAACTGATAAACCGCCGCGAGACGGTTTAAATACCAGGGGTTTCTAGGCTGTTGGGCCACGCAGTTTTGATAGTTCTCAAAGGCCAGCCCAAGCAGACCTTGTTTTTGCCTTGCATCCGAAACCTGCGCCTGCCATTCTTCATAAGCCTTGCCCAGACGGGCCCGGTACACAGGTTCGTCCGGCGATAAGGCCACAGCCTGGGACAGATGCTGTATGGCCCGTTCAACAGCAGAAAGGTTTCCGTTTGCCAGCACCTCGTTTTCAAAGGCACGCGTGCCTTGGCGATAATGCATGTCAGCCACAAAAGGCTTGAGCGCCAGCCACAAAAGCCCCATGCCCAGCAACCCTGTGGCACATAAGCCCAGGCGTTGTTGTGGAGATACCCGTCCCCAATCAAAAAATGCCCTAAGGTTTGCGCGCGGTTCTTCATCTTTCCAAGTCTGGGCATACGCCGCCGTAGCCAAGCCCAGACCCATGAAGGCATAAAAAGGAACGTAAGACATAGCTACTCCAAAATTAAATAAAGTTTGCCCCAGATAAACCAACGCCCCGCTTAGGCACGCTGCCAGTATAAAGCGCGTGGAAGATTGGGCGTGCTGACGGAGCAAAGCCCCCACCACAATCAATACAAAACACGGCAGCAACATGCCATAAAAAAATACAAAGCCCAAAAGGCCGCGTGTCATCAAGGTGTTCAGGTAATCGTTGTGCACCTTGTCAGGCGTGGATGAGTGACTACCTTCGAGTGCGCCGTATTCCGGGCGACGGTATTGAGGAAACACATACACCACGGTATCTGGCCCGGTGCCAATTAAAAACTGTTTGGGACCATCAAGCCAGGCTGCCAGCGCAGATTGCCATATGCTGCCACGCGCCGAACCCTTGGCCTGATCCAGCGCCATGCCTTCGAGTTTAGAAGCCAGATTGCTTTCATCTTTTTTGTTGGATAAATCAGCGGAGGCATGCTGGTGCTGCTGAAAATTCTGCCACCACTGGGGCAAGGCAAAGCCCGTTGATGTTGCTACAAGCATAAAATACAAGAGTACGAGCCAAAGCCAAACGTTGTGTGTCAAATGACGTTTTGATAGCACCCAAAATAAAATACTGCCTGTAACCACGCACGCCAGCAGGTGCCACATAGACAGTGTCAACTGGTGCAACTCCACAAAACCGATCAGGATCAACATTCTGACCAGCGCAATTTTAGGGTTCCGGTAAATCCAAATGAGGCCCAGTCCGTAGGCCAGCATCCAAAGCCCTGCCACGGGGCCGACCCAAGAATGCAGGCGGTACGCGCCAAAAAGGTACGTGACAAACACCAACCCTACCGTGAGCAGCGTGGCCAGCATGTCTCCCACAAAAGCACCGAAACGAGCCTGATCACCGTAATTTTTACCTGCCAAAACGAAAAAAAAGATCATGCCTGCCGTAAAGCCCAGTCCCGCTGACCGGCTGTAACTGCCTATAAAGGTGATATACACCAGCGTGGCAGTGCAAAACAAGCTGCCCTGCCAGCCGCTGCGGCGCCCTAAAAAAAATGCGGCCGCTAAAACCAGCAGCGCCGCCACCCAGATCAGTTGGCCTGCGCTGATAAATACGCCAAGCGCATACAAACCGATGATCCCCGCAAAGCAAAGCGTCTCCCAAAAAACTTCGCGCCAGCGTGTTTGGTGTTCTTCAGCCATGGCCAGCAAAGCGGCGCATAATACCGGAATCATCATGGCTGCATAAGCGCAATAATGCCCCGTGGTGCCCGCAGTAGAAATAATTTTGTCGGTTTTGATCCCGCCCTTCCAGTTAATAAAATCAAAACCCATTTGCTGCGCTATGCCATATAAGGCCGCCAGGAGGGCGGACGCAATCAGGGCCCCCCAAAGATATTTAAGTTGCCGAAAACGCGTTACGCCAAAAGCAAAGATCACAAGCAACACCGCGTAGTTCATGGTCGTCAGCAAGCCATCCCAGCGGTCGTACGCGCCCCAAAATGCCATGGCGCGGTTAACGCTAAACACGGTGCTAAGCACGTTTGCGGTCAGCCACAGCCACAGGATCCATAACCACAGAGGCCAATGCTTCCAGGCACGAAGATCGAAAACCGGAGCTTGGGTGACCGCTTCAGCTGCCGTGACGGGTAACAAAGTTTTTGTCTTGCGTTGTGATTTGAGCTTATCATCTGGGCCCGCAAGCTGCTTTGCCAGCAGCAGCCTGCGCGTGACCCACAACACTCCGATTAAAAGGGTACACACGCGCAGCAACGTAAGCTTGTTGATTTCGAACAGAGAATTTGTAAGTCGGTTAAAATACAGCGGCACCCCTGCCAAGATAGCCATCTGCAAAATCAAGATGCTGCGGTCAAAGAAGCGGGCCAGGGATTGGTTGTTTAGCATATTTTTATGGTAGCGGGAGAGGGATTTGAACCCCCGACCAAGAGCTTATGAGTCTCCTGCTCTACCCCTGAGCTATCCCGCCGCTATGAGGCTTATAGTAAAGAGCGCTCTACCAGAAGTAAAGTTTTAACCGGGCGAATATGCCGACAGCACAAAGTCGAAAGATGTATGCGTCAGGCGTACACTAGAAACGTGCTCATCCGGACTTTTTTTTTGGCAATGCTCTTATGTTTGACTGTCTTTTGTCCGCTGTCGGCGCAGGAAGAATTATTTCCTTCTGAAAATGTGCGTATCGCCTTTGTGGGGGATCAGGGCCTGGGGTGGCGGGCTCGCCGGGTGTTAAAACTGATCAAGCGCGAAGAAGCCGATCTGGTGGTGCATCTGGGCGATCTCGACTACAAAAACAAACCGCTCAAGTGGCAAAAACAGTTCGAGCAGATCCTGGGATCACTGCCCGTGCTGGCCTGCGCCGGTAACCACGATGAAGCCAAATGGTATGGCCTGCAAGGCTATCAGGCCATGTTTATGCAGCGCGCCCGTCGTACGGGCCTGACCTGGAACGGCGAATTCGGCGTCAAATGCGCAGCCACGTACAAGGGAATATTTTTTGTGCTGACTGCGCCTGGCAGCCTGGGCCTTAACCATGACACCTATATTGAAAGACAACTTAAAGCCGATCAGCACCTGTGGCGTATTTGCGCCTGGCACAAAAACCAACGTGTGATGAATGTGGGCTACAAAGATGATGAAACCGGCTGGGGGGTATACCAGGCTGCCCTGGACGGAGGCGCCATCATCGCCACCGCCCATGACCACACCTACAGCCGGTCTTATTTGCTTTCATCGGTCAATCCGCCGGTGGTCGTCAGCACGGCTAACGTTATGACTTTAGAAAAAGGTCACAGCTTTGTGTTTGTCTCGGGCCTGGGCGGGAAGTCAATCTACAAAAGCCAAAAACCAGCCGCCCACTGGGCCAGCATGTTCACCCGCCGCAACGGTAAAAAGTTTGGTGCCCTGTTCGGAATTTTTAACGTACATGGCAACCCGCGCAAAGCGTATTTTTATTTTAAGACAACCGATGGCGTGGTGCGCGATCGTTTTTGGGTGACCAGTAAACTCTAGAGCGTCGGCTGATACCGCATCCACGCTTGCGTACTGCGCTTTAAGATTTTTTCCTGAACAAGACGCCCCACCTCTAGCCCAATCACTGCCATGGCGCTTTTGTGGTTGTGCACATCATCATAAAAAGCTTCGCTGTAAGGACTTAAAATATCCCGAAAATAACTAAACGGCACGCCCTGTGTTTGGCACACACTTTGAATAGACTCTACCAGCAGTGGCATGTGTTTTTCGACAATGGAGTCCCAGGCAAGCTCATTCTGCTTGAGAAAGGCCTGTTTCACTTTGCGCTCATCCACTGTCAGCGGGCGCAAGCGCTGGATGTCGCTTAAAAAGGGCTGGATCACATAGAGCAGTGGGATATGCCGGGACTGGCAGCTGAGAATGACTTCTGCAGTTTGTTGTTTTAAATGATTCTGAAATTCCAGCAGTTCCTCTGGGCTGACTGACCGCGCGCCAAAGGGGGTGGCAAAGACCGCCTTGTCCGGCGCAAGCTGCCTCTGGACACGCCGGTTTCGCAAATAGGCAAAAATAATTGAATGTGCCGCCACTTCTTCCGAGAGCAAATTCAAACGCTGAAAGCGGCTCTGATACGCCGCCTGTGTGGCGCGATAATGGCTGGGATCAAGAAAAAAGTAATACAAGTCGTTGTAGCCCGTGTAAACCACCACGGCATCCCAACCGTAATGCCGCAGAGCCCACAGCTGCATGTTTTCATGAAAGGACAATCCGCCCGAAATACCGCCGTTGACCACATTGACATAGAGATCCGTGTTATACCGTTGCAAGGCGTCACGTAAATCGGTAGGCCAGTCGTGACCCAGCGCGTTGTCCCAGCCCATCACGGCCGAACCGCCCAGCACCAGAATGCGGAATTCGTTGCGGTGTTTGCGCTGTGTCAAAACCTGATTGGGAAGCTTTTTAAAACCCAGGGGGTCGATGAGCGGATTTTTGCTTTGCGCGTAATAAGCGGTCTGGCCTGACCACAGCAGATGCTGGCGCCATAACAGTTCTCCATTGCGGCCGCTACGCTGCCAAAGCCACAATCGGACAGCACCTTCGGCGGCGCACAAGAGGCCAAGCGCAACAGCCATTCCGATGAGCGCTGTCCAAAGCCGCCAAACCCGCATCAAGGTACTATATAATTCTACGCGCGTGAGCGTCTACGTTTATAACACCCTAACGCAACAAAAAGAGCTTTTCGAACCCTGGGCTCCACCGCAGGTGCATATGTATGTGTGCGGCGTAACGGTCTATGACCACTGTCACTTGGGGCATGCCCGAGCCTATGCGGCGTTTGACTTGGTACGACGGCACCTGGAGTACCGCGGTTACCGTGTGACGCACGTGCAGAATTTTACAGATGTGGACGACAAGATTATCGCCCGCGCACAGGAACTGGGTGTGGCACACGAAGAACTTACGCGCACCTATGAAGATGCCTACTTTGCTGCCATGGATGCCCTGGGGGTAAACCGTGCTCAAGATTATCCGCGTGCCACGCAGAGTATGCCGCAGATCATCGCCATGATCGTACGCTTACTGGATCAGGGTTACGCGTATGAGGTGAATGGCAGCGTTTATTTTTCGATTGCCCACTATGCGCCGTATGGGCAGTTGAGTAAGCGTGACCGCAAACAGATGGAAGCGGGCGCACGCGTGGAAGTGGACACGCACAAAAAAGATCCGCTCGATTTTGTGTTATGGAAACCGCAAAAAGCCGGAGAACCCGCCTGGGATAGCCCCTGGGGACTTGGCCGTCCGGGCTGGCATATCGAATGCAGCGCCATGGCCACTGCGGCGTTTGGGCCGCGCATCGACATCCATGCCGGCGGACAGGATCTTATTTTTCCGCATCACGAAAACGAGATTGCCCAGTCCGAAGCCGCCACCGGCCAAAAACCTTTTGCCAAGTACTGGCTGCATAACGGCTTTGTCACGCTCGACAAGCAAAAAATGAGCAAGTCGCTCGGCAATGTGTTTACCCTGCGTGAACTGTACCAACGTTATGACCCCAACCTGCTGCGGTTTTTTTTGCTGCGCGTACACTACCGCCATCCAATCCATTTTTCTACAACACAAATTGAAGAGGATGCCGCAGCGCTTAAACGCCTGTCCCAGGCCGCGCATGAATTTACCCAGCCCGCCCCCGAAGCCATGCACGCAGAGTTCCAGGCGCAATTTGATGCCGCCTTGGACGACGACTTTAACAGCACCGAAGCCATGGCTGTTTTGTTCAACGCCTGCCGGGAAGTCAATAAACTTAAAAAAGGTGGCCCCCTGCTTTCTAAGCTGGCCAAGCAACTGGGCCTCGACCTGCCCAAGGAAGAAAGCACCCTTGATCCGCGCATACTTGAACTGCTGAAACAACGCGCACAAGCCCGTGCAGAAAAAAACTTTATGGAATCAGACCGTTTGAGAGATTTGCTTAAACAAAGGGGTGTTCTGGCCAAAGACACCCCACAGGGCCAAAAATGGGAACGAGTCTAGCCAGCCGCGAAGACTTGGAAGCCCTGGAGGCATCCTGGCTGGCAGCCTATGCCTGCCACGCCGTCCACAGCCGCGGACGCGTCTATCCCGAAACGCCTTCTGAAAACCGCAGCTGCTTTCAGCGCGACCGTGACCGCATCATTCACAGCCGCGCCTTTAGGCGTCTTAAGCATAAAACCCAGGTTTTTGTCAGCGTCGAAGGCGATCACTATCGCACGCGCTTAACGCATACGCTCGAAGTGGTGCATATTTCGCGGCATCTGGCACGGTTGCTGCGCCTTAATGAGGACCTGTGCGAATGCATCGCCCTGGCACACGACCTTGGGCACCCGCCCTTTGGGCATGCCGGTGAAACGGTGCTGGCGCTTAAAATGAAAGACCACGGCGGCTTTGAACATAACTTGCAAAGCAAACGCATCATTGAAACGTTAGAAAAACGCAGCCCCCTGTATCCCGGACTCAATTTAAGTTTCGAAGTCCGCCACGGCCTTTTAAAACACGGAGGCGGCCGCAGCGATCATCCCCAGGCCGAAGCCGAGCCCAGAGTGCCTTTAGAATCGCAGCTGGTCGATCTGTCCGATGAAATTGCCTACACCAACCACGACATGGATGATGGTTTGCGTGCGGGCCTCTTAGACTTGGGCGCGCTGGCGCAGCTTACGCTGTGGAAGCAAAGTACCACGGTGGTGCGTGCTGAATACCAGACGATCGACACGGCCACGCAGGTACATCTGACGATCAGCCACATGATCGGCGTTCTGGTGCGCGATGCGGCTGCCGCCACGCTAAAGAACATTCAATGCTGCGGTATTCAAACAGGACACGATGTTTATAAAGCGCCTACCCTGGCCGTGTTTTCAGAGTCCCTGGCACCCCTGTTTTTAGAGTGTAAACATTTTTTGAAAAAAAACTTTTACCAGCATCCTCGCGTACAAGAACCCAATCAGGAAAAACAAAAAATTCTGGCGACCCTCTTTGATGCTTACATCCGCAAGCGACCCGATGCAATTGACGCCAACACAGATTGCTACCGCGCCGTGTGCGATTATATTAGCGGAATGACGGATACCTTTGCAGAGAAGTGTTTTGACAAGCTGACGAATGATTAAGTTGTTTTGACGTACTGCCCAAGTATGCGGTTAATCATTGAGCCTTTCGACTCTAAATCTGACAAGCGGTAGAGCGCCTCGTCAACTTTTTGACCTTCATACAAGGCCACCAGTTCATTGAGTTCGTGGCGGAATTCTTCCAATATGTCTCCGGCGGCACCTTGCAAGGGGCTCTGGGTGGCGCGTTCCAGAATTTCCACCTGGCGGCACAGAGCTTCCTCTAGGTTGCGGGCCAGGTCTTCCATTTCGGTGGCTTCGGATACCACGTCCAACAGGCCACTCTCATCGCCCTTACCAGATACGTCAGCCTCCGGCGTGCGAGACATGCTTAACGGTGGCGCAGTGCTTGGCTTGGCCTGATTTAATCTTGATAGCAGTGCCTGCACACGGATGAGCGCTTCTCCGCCGCGAGTCAGCACCCCATCCATGTGTTTGGCGCGGAACTCGGTTTCCAAGGTCTGGTACTCGTCAATGGCAGCAGAAATTTCCGCTTCGGCGGCAGTCTTCTCGCCCAACGGAATGGTTTGTTCCAGCATGGCGCGCAGACGGTCGAGCAGTTCACGCCCCTTGCCAATATCCAGACTGGTCGGGGCCACCGCAGCGGTCAGCGGCATTTTGATAGGAACGTTTTCTGCCTTTGGGACAGGCATCGGAATTTCGGCACGCTGCAACGGCAGCGAGGCAGGCGCTTTGAGTGCTTCAACCGCTTCTTCGGGATGCCACCATTTCACGTGTGATCCCAGTTGGCACCAGCGGTTTAAACGCCGGCGTTGCACCGGTGTCGCAAAAAATCCAACTTGAACCATCTGTTGCTTGAGCACCAGCGCCCGGGCAATGGCCTCAACATCGGGCAAACCACGCAAATCGTCGACAGCCCAGTAGTAGCCGCCATCAAACGACAAAACCGCAAAAATAGGGCTGCTAAATGGAAACTCCAGCCGCGCTTCTTTAGGCAGAATCTGTTCCCAGGCCACGCCAAAGTCGAGGTGTCCACCCTGTTCTGTCCAAGGTTGAAAAAAACGGGCCAAGTCTGTAGAAGTCATGGCAATCAATCCAGCATGTAGAGAATTAATTCAGGCTTAACTTAACCATTACCGAGATCGACCCAAAATCAAGCATCAGCTCATACTTCTTGATGCGCTTAACAACATCTTTAAGCTTTTCGTGGGCTGATTCAATAAGCATGTTCATGTCTTGTTCGTTCATATAGGTCCACCCCGGTCGCCCCTTAGATTTTGTGCCTGTGCTTACTTTATGCCCCGGGGAGCCTGCTTCTAAACATAATTTGCATCGAAAGATGTAGAAGTTTTACAAAAATATTAATAAATTTTACATGCTAAACCAGTAAGACCTATCGAAAGACCTCTATAAAATATATGAAATTTAGCTGAGTACTCTGCGATAAATTATTAAAGGAACCCTCTATGACTTTAAGTTTATCGGTCATTATCAGCATTTACAGCGTCGCCTTGGCGATGGTGGTACTTTATCTTATATTCCAGCCCCGCCTACAGTTCTCGCGCCGCCCCGCAAGCAGCCAAGATGGACACATTAATTTTTACACCTTTGGCACGGGTGACTTGGAAAAATGCATTTCCTATACTTTTCGCATCATGGCCAACCAGCAAAAAACTTACCATATCAACCGCCAGGTGAACGTGCTTTGCAATAACCAGAATCCGCGTTTGTTTCCTACTCATAAAACTGGCATTCTCATTGCTCGCTGAATTGACGCAGGAATAACGGAAAATACTTTTAACCCCTTCGTCCCGAATTTCTCGAAACTTTCGCAGCCATGGAACTTAAACGCATCTCCCTTGACTTGATCGAAAGATGCAAATCGAAAGGCACCCGTTCGGAGCTTCTTTTTGTTGTCGCTGCCGTGCTGGGCGACTGCTTTCTTTTCCGGGAATTTGAACGCGACGATGCTTCCGCAGCGGATCATCCTTCTGCCGTGACGGAACACAAGCCGCGCAAGGCACAGCCGCCAGCCAGCAAGCCCATCCAGAATCCATCCGCCCTGGCCAGGATCATTGCGCAAGCCATCCGCGACAGCCAGCCTCCACGCATGGTCGCAGGCGACGCAGCGCTTGAACGTATGGACGACATTTTGCGCGACTGCAACATCCGCACCTTTATGAGCATGGGTGACCGGTACGAGCAGTTTAAACGGGCCATTGTGGACGACGAGGGCAATACCCTGGCCTACTTTGATATTTCGCTCGATGGCTGCACCCTGTATGACACCCATATGCGCGAAGACGGCACAAACCAGGAAGGCGATAGTTATAACCTTGAATATTTGAGCGGCATTGCCGTTTTTCATCCCTGGAATGATCTTGATGAGCAAAACGGAATCCTGGACATCGAAAACCTGATTTTTATGGATCCCGATGGCGTTTTTCTGGGCGAAGTATCCGAAACCGCCGTGTTTTTTTACGACGAAAATTCCAAACAGCTTTTAAAGCTGCCCTACGATTACGCCGCTCAACTGGAAGAATATTACAACCATCACCGCGGAACATTTTTTTGCGAAAGCAACGCGCCGGACTTTGTCTATTTCACACCGGATCAGCAGACCGAACCTTAAGTAAAACTAAACCATCGCCCCGTCGGTCAGCTTCTGGGACAGGTTGTTGTCGCTAAGCGCTTCCTGGAGTTTCTGAATGGCCTCTTCGGGCGAACCTGCGCTTTTAAGAAGTTGAAGCACTTCGGGCGAGGCTTTGATCATGTCCATCACTTCGTCAACGTTTTCGATGCCGTACTGACTCAAAACATTCTGGATTTGCGATTTGACCGAGGCCAGTTCGAGCATCATCGATGCCGCGCCCGCCGCGCCAGCCACATCGTCTGCCACGCCGTCTTCAGCCTCTTTATGGGCATCACTTGCGTTTTGAACCCCGCCAATTTTGCTGATTTCGCTCATACTGCACCCCGGATTTCCAGTATTCCCAATTTTTCCAAGGTTTAAACCTGCCCATTGAGGGGAATCTGGTAAGTGATGACTCTCCTCAAACGCCGGGTGGGCGAAACCGCTGTTCTGACCACGACGATGCCCCTTGCCACGCAAACGCGAGCGGAGGAAGCCAACCGCACGCTGGCATCCATGGACATGGGCCTGCGCCTGCTGCCGCTTGCAAACGGAGGCAGCGCGCTGTGGGGCGGCGCGCTTTCGAGCAAGCAGTGGGCTGCGCTGTTCGGCGAGGCCGAAATTCCCGATGTGATCATTCAGAATCCCGACAACGCGCGCCTTTTTGAACCGGAAACCATGGCCATCGACGCCGTGTTCATCGCCCAAAAGCCGCTGACGTTTATCATGAACTCCGAAGCGGATGCCGAAGCTTTGCGCCACTTGCTTCAAGCGGAGTTTTTCGGCCAGCAGCCGGAGCGCCATCTTCCGGATGATGTGGAAGCCCTGGTGAGCTGGCTCGCAAAAAAATACACCGTGCCGCTACGCAACGGCAAAACAGATTTCAGTTACTTTGCGCCCGACGCGCCCAAGCACGAGTTTATCCTGGCGCAAAGCATTGCCGACTACGAACGCGCCGGCGCAATCAAGATCTTGGTCAAAGACAAGCTGCACCCACGGCGCTCACGCAATTTACAAACCTATGAATACGAAGGCCTACGGTGGCACGAAAATACTCGGCGCGCCGCCGCAAAATATACCGATGCCGGAGGAAGCGAACAACAGGTCCAGTTACCTACGGATCGGAGTAAACGCCTGGCAGAAGCGCTGACCTACATGGAATACAACTACATCGCCACCGACGCCGGCCCATGGCACCAAGCGGCCCTGCAGGTTGGCGACGAGATTATCGCCCAGGACGATCTGGCCGAATTTCTGGAACACAACGCCATTGCCGATACGCTGTTCACGCACAGCTCCCGCAAGCCCGCTGATGAAATTTTTGATTTTGTCGAAAGTCACATGCTGCTCTTTGGGGACAATCCGGAGGAATATCTACAACTGGTGGAAGCCGCCTATTTGAGCCAGATGGACCACTTTGACAACCTCCAGATGCCCGAAGACCCCGAAGAATTTTTCATGGTCATCGGCAGCGGCGACGGCAAGCCCAATACGATTGGGCAGTACACCTCGTCGGCCTTGTTTCGCGTGGAGGGACAGATTTATGTGATTGACCCGCCCGCAGAAATTCTGACGATTCTTGGACGCCACGGCATTAATCCGCTGGCCGTCAACGTAATTTTGACGCACTTGCACAGCGACCACGACCCCGGCGTACGGCGTTTGGCGGAGTGGTACGACCACGTTAACGCCGATCTTCCGGAGGCCAGCCACCCGCGCCTGAAAGTGCTCACTCATCCCGTCATTTACGAAAACTACATTTACCGCCGCAGCGAATATGTGCGCGCGCAGACGGAACTGGCCGCTTTTCCACCGGAAATCATTACGGGTTTTACTGACCACATGAACCTGACGATTTCAGTCGTCGTGCAGCTCGCCGACGGCGAGCTGATCTTGTGGACCAGCGACCGCAGCGGCAAGAACGCCCCCGACGATGCACCGATTCCAGCGCACATCCGCGCGCAGATCAACTACGCGCACTTGCCCAAGACGCCGGACATTGTGGTGGGCGACGTGGGCGATCCCAAAAAAAATGGCGTCGGTGTTGCCCATCCCACGCTGGAACAATTTTTAACCAAGTTCGCCCACGTGCCCGTGCGCGTACCCATCCATAACGATCTTGGCATGATCGGTGAATCCAACCAAAAGCAGGTCGGCCAGCCCAATCCCGAAGACTGCCCGGTATACGCAGGTAAATCTTAATTGTTTGGCACTAAAACCTCTGCCCCGCGTAATTTTCATTCGGAGAAATTGGATTTTTATTTCAGTGCTCAATACCGGGCTTGTATTTTTCGAACAGCCGCAAATAAGCCTGCGCCGAAGTCTCCCATGTAAAGTGCAAACCCATCACGCCCACTTGTAATTGATGGAAACGGTTTTTTTGTTTGAACAACTTTAGGGCGCGTGTCAGGGCGGCTTCTAAAGCGTGTGGGGTGGCCTCATCAAAAACAAGGCCGCTGGCGTTTTTTGTTTTGATGTCATTTACGGTGTCTGCCAGGCCCCCGGTGTGGCGCACAATCGGCAGGGCGCCAAAACGATAGGCAATCAGTTGCCCCAGGCCGCAAGGCTCGTAACGCGAGGGCATTACAAAAAAATCGCTGGCGGCATAAACTTGTTCTGCCAGGGCAGCATCAAAAGTGAGCCCCAGTCCTACCCGCTTCGGAAAGGACGCTTGCAGCGCTGCCAGGCTGGTCACATAGTGCGGATGGCCCGCACCGAGCACGCAGAGTTGACCTGGATTGCGTTCAAGCCAGCGTGAAAATGCTTCTACCAGCAGGTCCACACCTTTTTGCGAATCGAGGCGGCCCACAAAACCAAAGACGGGCGCATCATCTGCCAGCCTGCCCAGGCCCCATTTTTTTTGAAGCGCGTGCAGGTTTTGGCGTTTTTTACCCAGGCTTCGGGCGGTATAGGGGTAAGGCAGTTTGCGTGTTTGCGGGCTCCATAAAGGCTCGTCAATGCCATTAAGGATGCCCTGTAAACGCGGGCCACGCTCGCGCAAAACTTCCTCGAGGCCACAACCATAAGCGGACGTCTGGATCTCTTTGGCATAGCCGGGCGACACCGTGAGCAAAAGGTCCGCCTCGGTGAGACCCAACTTCATGCTGCTGACCTGGTGGTGGAATTCGTAATGCAGATGGTGGCTGTAACGGTCGAGCTCTAGCTGGCTGATGGTATACATGCTTCCGAGGCCCTGGTAAGCCAGATTGTGAATACAAAAGACCCGTAGGGCCTGTGGGCATTCGATGCGTGCGTAGGCCATCAGTGGGCCGCACTGCCAGTCGTTACCGACCAAGACGTCGACGCCACCGTCTTCTTGTGCCAGGGCGGCAAGCGCCCGGCCAAAAACTGCAAAGCGCTGCAAATTGTCGGGATAGTCCTGGGGAGCACCATAAAGACCGCTGCGGTCAAAGGCCCAGGGCAGGTCGATAAACCAGACTTCGACTGCTTGTTTTTTTGCGCGTGGGCGCCAGACCGTTATGGTGTAATCGCAAAGCCCCAGGTGCAAGGTCAGGGTCTTAACGTTTTCGATGGGATACTTTTTGCGGTCAAGTTGGCGGTATAAAGGCAGCAGTAACTTGACCCGATGCCCCAGCTGTGCCCAGGCCTGGGTCAGGGAAGCAGACACATCGGCCAGCCCACCGGTCTTAAAATAAGGCACTGCTTCGCTGCTGCAATACCAAATGTTCACGCACTATCTCGCAGTGCCAGCACCTTTCCTGAATATTCAGCCACCAGCGCCTCGGCCTCGGCGGTTTCGGCGGCTTCGGCCTGAATATAAAAGAAAGGACTATCGGCATCGGGCAGCACCAGGACCTGGCTGTCGTTGTGCGTGATGCGAATGCCGTCGAGCAGCTCAATTTGGCCGCCGTGTTTGATTTCGAGCAGGCCACGCATCACCCGCCCCTTTTGGTCCCAGGTGCAGGGAATACGCTTGCGCTGCACGGCGCGTGCCGGCAGCTGGGCCACTCTTTGATGGATGCCGCCTGGAAAACGGGCCAGGGTTTCGAGCAGGCGCAGCACCGAAAGCATGCCATCAAATACGGGCGACACCTCTGAAAAAATATAACCACCGCTTTGCTCGCCAATAAAGATGCCCGGTTGGGCTTGGGCCGCCTGCATTAAGTAACGCGGATGCGTGCGTAGCCGCTTGACGGGGCAGTCTTCATGGAGCGCCAGAGCTTCAATAGTGCTGGGTGCACTGACCGGCACGGCAATTGGCTTTCCGGGTTGCTGTTTGCTGCGGGCCCAGACCATAAAGGCCAAAGCTTCGTCACCCGAGAGCAGGCGCCCGGTCTCGTCTACCACAAAGATTTTTTCAGCCCCGGTGTCTATCAGAATACCCACATTGGCCTGCAAGGTGCGCACAATGGTCGAAAGCTGGTCAATGCCCAGTTGAAAGTCAGATGCTGTTTTGCTGATTTTATTTTCGTCAATATTGCTATTAAGGCTGACCACTTCTAAACCTAATTTGCCCAGGATGGCCGGAAAGATCAGGCTGGCACTGCCCCAGCTGTAATCGACCACCACTTTAAGGTGTGCCCGGCGGATCAACTCGCAATCGACGGTCTGTAGCAGGGTATCCTGATACTGCTGAATCAAGGGCTGCGAGGTCTGGGTGATGCTGCCTACTTCTTCGGTGGAGATGCGCGCAAAATCTTCTGAAAAATAATAACTTTCGATGGTTTTTTCTTTGGCCACCGCCAAATCCACGCCACCGGCGTCGAAAAACTTAATGTCAATCACCGACACTTCGTACGGTGACTTGCGCACGTGGATGCCCCCCGCACAAGACAGGGCCCGCACCATGTGGCGCGTGACAGCAGCGGGATTGTCGCCCGGATGCACCACGTTGACCCCCGCCGAAATAAGACCCGAAATAATGGCGCGGTGAATCATGCGGCTGGCGCGGTGGCTGTCGCGGCTGACCACCACCTGCTTGCCCGGGCCTAAGAAAGCCCCGTAAGCAGCGCCCAGCTTGCCGGCAAATTCGGGCGTAATATCAATGTTGCCTACCCCCGAGACACCGAAAGAAGAAAACAAGCGCCGTGCCAGACGTTCGTTCCAGATGATGCTCTGCACCACAGTGGCCTCGTCTTCGATACGTTTGTTGGGCCAGATTTTCACATAGGGTTTGACATACACATTACTGCCGAGCTGGGTATGATCACCAATCACCGCGCCTGCGTCCACCACTACCTTAAAGCCGCATTGCACCCCCTCACCAAGCACGGCTTCTCTGACGATGCTGCCCTGGCCGATGACCACATTGCGCCACAGAATGCTGTTGCTCACCAGCGCGTTATCTTCGATGACACAGCCCGGACCAAGAACCGAATTAATGATCTGGCAATGCTGGCCTATGCGCGCGCCTGCAGCAATACACACCTTGCCACTTAAGGTGGCAGAAGGGTGCACTTCACCCGCGCAGGTCTGTGGCAACGCAGGCAATACCTGTACGCGGCCTTCGAGGCAGTCAAAATTGGCGCTGACATATTCTTTAATGTTACCGATGTCCTTCCAGTATCCCTGGGCGATATGGCCATAAAACGCCATTCCAGCAGCCAATAATTTTGGAAAAAGGTCACGGCTAAAGTCGTACTTGGTATCGGGAGGAATTTGCTTGAGCACGGCAGGTTCGAGCACGTAGATGCCGGTATTGACGGTGTCTGAAAAAACCTCCCCCCACATGGGTTTTTCTAAAAAGCGGTCGATGTAGCCATCGGGACGCGTGATGACAATGCCATATTCGAGCGGTTGGGTCACGCGCGTGAGGTTAAGGGTTGCCATGCTGCGTTTTTGGCGGTGGAACTCGATCAAGTGTTGCAGATCAAAATCGGTCACGATGTCGGCGCTGATCACCAGCACAGGCTCATCGAGCGAATCAAGGGCCATGCGCACCGCACCGGCCGTGCCGTAATCATTGACGGTGTGTACGTGCGTCATTGTGACGCCCCAACGGCTGCCATCGCCAAAATAATTTCGGATCACGTCTGGCTGGTAATACAGGATGGTCAGGATATCTGTAAAATCATATTTTTTAAGCAGGTGCAGTACCCGTTCCATCACAGGAACGTTGACCATGGGCACCATGGGTTTAGGCATGTTAATGGTAAGCGGACGCAGACGCGTGCCAAAACCTCCGGCCAGGATTATGGCCTTCATGGGCGCTGCTCCGTGGGCGCGGCGGCGCAAAAATGCCGGACATTGATGTGCGGAAACACATTGTCCTGACTTTCGCACTGATGCAAAAAGGCTTCGTTGATGTTTCCCTCGCGCAGCGTGCTGTGCAGGCGGTCAAAATACCCCAAATGTTCACGTGTGCGCCGCACCGCGTAGTCGACATGCGTGCCCGTCTTCATGATAAAGGCCCAGTCGCTCGACTGCGCCAACAGCAACTCGCGCGCCATCTGATTTAAGGCACGTCCCTGCAAGCCGGTGCTGTGCGGATAGTCTTGCACAGCCGCAATCATGCGCTCGGCGGCCACATGCAGGTGGCGATAGATCCAGTCGTTACTACTTTCGAGCCAGACCTCGTTGTAACCCTTGTTTCCCCAGGTCGACTGCGAAGGCAGGGCTTTTTGATTGAGCGGATACTCGCGCAGGTACTCGGCGGCCGTGACCGGCCGAAGCTGCTGCTGCAGGGCATGCATCTTACGAAAAAATTGTTCGAGAAAGACCGGCCCCTCGTACCACCAGTGGCCGTAGAGTTCGGCATCGTAAAGGCTGACCACCAGCGGCTTGCGTTCGTGTCCAAACATGCCGTGCAAATGTTCTACCTGCTTGACGCGGTTAAAAAGAAAATTGCCGGCATGTTCAGCCGCCAGAGCCAGGGCTTCGGATTCACGGTAAGGCTCTTTGTGATTGCCCGTACCCGTGATTTTGTAGTACTTAAGGCCGGTGTTGATCCGGATGCCATCCGGGTGAATGTAATTTTGAATGTACCCGAGCGGCAGGTCAAAACCAATATCGCGATAAAACTCGCGGTAACGGTAATCGCCGGGGTAACCTTCTTCGGCGCTCCACACGGCCTTGCTGGATTCGGTGTCACGGCCAAAGGCTGCCACGCCGCTGGGACAATACAAGGGCGCATAGACCCCGTATTTGGGCCGCCGGTCGGCATGCAGCACGCCATGGGTCTCAAGGAAAAAATAACGCAGGCCAAATTCTTTAAGCGTGCGATCGAGGCCGGGATAGTAACCGCATTCGGGCAGCCACAGGCCCTGCGGACGACAACCAAAATGGCGCATGTAATCGTCGACAGCCACGCCCAGTTGCGCACGCACCGCGCCCGGAACCATTTCCATAAGGGGTAAAAATCCGTGTGTGGCGGCGCAGCTGATGATGTCCAGGCCACCCCCGCGCTGCATCTCGGCAAAGGCCCGCAATATCTTGCCGCCCCAACGGTCCTGGTAAAAAGCACGAATCTCGTGCAACTTGCGGCGATACATATCCACCACCGATGTAAAGGGTGAATGGTCTCCTACGCGCGCGCGTTCACGCTCGGCCAGTTCGATGAGCTTGTGCAAGTGCTTCTGGAAACGCTGCCCCAGCAATTCGTCTTCCATCATGGCGCACAGTGGCGGCGTCAGGCTCATGGTCAGCCTGAAATAAACGCCCTCGTCGTAAAGCCGTTGCATCATGAGCAGCAACGGCACATAGGTTTCGATCATCGCTTCGTAATACCACTGTTCTTCCAGGAAAAACGGAAATTCGGGATGCCGCACAAAAGGCAGATGCGCGTGCAACACCATGAGTATGTAACCCTGGGGTGTCATACGGTTTTTCGGAGCAATCGGGCGCTGCTTAAGCCTCCGGCAAATGAAAGTGAACTGACGGGCTTGGGGCCGCCCAAACGAATTTTGACCAATTCTTGTTGCCAGGTAAGGCTCGAGGGTCCGCTGGGCAGCCCGCCCACAAAACCACCGGATAAGGCATAGAGTTGTTCGAATGCTTCGTGCACCACCATCCATTCAGCATCGCTGCGGTCTGACGGCTGATTGGCGGGCGTATGCACCGTGTTGCTGCGCGTCACTGGATAAAAACGGCCATCGGCCAGCAACCAGCCGATTTCTGCCAGAAGACTGCGGTTTGCAATGCCGGTATGCAGGTACCAGTTATTGGCGTAACCCACAAAGTGATCATCGCTGCGCCAGGCATTGGCACCGTCAAAATAAACATCGGTCACATCATAAAGCCGCAATACCAGATCCCCCACTCCCAAAGCTTGAACGCGGCCAAGATCGACAGGCCTTAATTCCCAATAGGCATATACATGGGTTGGATCAATGCCCATCAGCACCAGATGCGTGATCCCGTATTGTGCCGGAAGTTTCCCCACGTCGGAGTGCTTTAACGCCGGAGCGAGGACTGCCGGTGCAGAGGGTGCTTCTGGGGCTGGAACAGTGCGGCTGGCACTTTCGGTACGATTGCGGGGTTCACGTGCCGGTGGCATGAGTCGACGTTGGGCACGCTTGTGCTTGGTACGGGTAGCCTGGGTGACAGAGGCGCCGGGCTTGGCGCCACCAGGAAGCTTTGGTTTAGACTTTCCGCCAGAGCTGCGGCGTTCGGCCTCCTGGATTTCCCTTAGAAGATGTTTTTTGCTCATCAGGCTGCGTCCACGAATATTAAGCTGACGGGCGATATCAAGCAGTTCGGTGCGCGTAAGATTTTCGATGTCTTCGCGCTTCATGCCGGAACCTCTTGCGGCACCGGCGGCTTGTTGAGCAGCTCGATGCTGACTTCTTTCAGGTGGCGGGCCGCTTCTTCGGGGCTGGTGGGATTAATGTAAAAGCCAGTGCCACGTTCGAAACCAGCCACTTGCATCAGCTGCGGAAGAATTTCAATGTGCCAGTGATAATCCTCGCGGATCGAACCCCACTGATCGGCCCGTCCAGGACGCGGAATGAGATTGGGAGAAGTCTGCAATACCAGATTGTAGGCGGGATCTCCAAGCGCCTGCGACAGGCGTCCCAATACGTTTTCCATGATGCGCACAAGCAGGTCGAGTTCATCATCGGTGATATGTAAAAACGAATGCTGGTGCCGCCGTGGGTAAATGCTCATTTCAAACGGAAAACGGCTGGCAAAAGGAGTCACCACAATAAAGCCTTCGTTTTCGGCCACCACGCGCAAGCCTGACTCGCGCTCCTGGCGGATGATGTCGCAAAAAATGCAGCGTTCTTTGCGCAGATAATGTTCGCGCGCGCCCAGCAGTTTGTTCTTGACGTTAATCGGCATGATCGGGGTGGCAATCAGTTGGCAATGTCCGTGTGAGAGCGAGGCTCCGGCCGCGCTGCCATAGTTTTTAAACGCCAGCACGTAGCGAAAACGCTGGTCGCGGTAGAGATCTTCGATACGCGCGCGGATGCCCTGCCAGATCTTGATGCGATGCTCACGCGGCAAGGCCAGCCAATCGACCACATGCGTGGGCGCTTCGATAATCACTTCGTGTGCGCCCACCCCGTTCATCATGTCGTAAATGCCCAGACCCACACGCTCAAAACCGCCTTCAATCTGCAAGGCCGGAAACTTGTTGGGAATCACCCGCACCTGCCAGCCACGGCCATTGGGCTGGCGCTCGCCCGACGAAAAAGCCATAATCTCGGGCGGTGTATACGCCTCGCTACCCTCGCAAAATGGACAATGTGTGCGCCCGGGGTGCTTAGACTTAACCACGAGATCAGTTGGGCGCTGACTGCGCTCGGTGGCAATAATGACCCAGCGTCCAACCACAGGGTCTTTGCGGAGTTCGGGCATGGCAACAGTGTACTTACGGGCTAGGCTTTAGACAACGGGCTGCATATCCCCCACGCCGCCCACAAACACTTCGTAACTTAATTGAATTTTTTCTGCAACTTTCCACCATAACCACAGCGCGCTGCCCTGGTAGGTTTTTTCGAGTCCATCTTCGGAAAGCGAGACGGTATATATAGGAAACGACTTAAGCCGAAAGCGTTGGGCGCTGCGCAGGCCAAAACTGACTTTATCCCAATCGTTTCCCATGCCTGCCGCGGCAAATTCGCCAACATGCGTGAGTGCGGGGCTAAGCTGCTGAATCTTGCCATCTGCGCCGCTGACCCACAGGTAACGGTCGGGGCTACGGTCGGAAAGCATGGAAAGATGCCAACCCTGCCCCAGCCAGGCGGTCTGGCCCTTGGGTAGAGCAATGTCCAAAGTTATTTTAAGGGTGCGTTCATTCTGCCAACACACGGTTTTCTTAAAGCGGCCCGCGACGGCGCGTTCCATCTTAAAACCGTTGCTCTGCCACTGTACCTGGCCAGTGCTTGTCAGTTCCACTACCGTTCCACCCCCCCCCAGCGTATCTTGCCACGCCTCGCCCGGCATCCATGCGTCAATTGCGCCTTGCCGTGCACTGGGATCGTAAACCAGGTGCGCCGCCAGTCCGGCTTCCTTGGCACGCACGCCGCCATGAATCGTTTCACCTTCGCCCGCCCGCGCCGTGCTGGCGCTGGCCACCTTGTCATGATAAGACTCCTCGCGCCGCGTCAGTACATTGCTGCCACAAAACCGGGTAGGCAGATGCGAAAGCTCCAGGCAACGTCCCTGTGCCGGATCCCAGACACTGTATAGCTGCGGACTGTTAAAATGCGCTGTCTCCTGTACGTGACCCGTTAAACATCGGCGACTAAACTGGGGTTTCGAATCTTTTAAAAGCAGTGCCTCGGCTTCGAGCAGGTTCTGAAAAACACCGTGCCGCAGATGCGGCAGATACAGTCCCCCAAAAACACCATGCCAGTAAGCATCGTTGGCCTGGCTGCGAAAGACCGCTTCTGTGGCGGCAGATTTTTGGACGGCTGCCAAGGCGCTGGAATCCACGCGTGCAGCCACATCAAGCATGCGCGCATGCATCCATGCCGCCTCGCTGTATTTGCTTAAAAAGTTACGAAAGATGCCCCCGCGCACAAAAGGCCGGGCCGTCTCGTAGAGGCCGTGCTGATGCAGGCGCTCCCCTACCCTGTGATAAAGGCGTGCGGTCTGGCCAGGCAGCGACCATTCGGCCATTTCCATGTACGAGCCGGTGGGCAGAAACACGGTGCCAGCACTGCCAAAGCGTTGGCGGGCAGCGCTAAAACGCAGGGTTTCTATCACCGGACTTTTTTCAAGACCCTCGAGAAAGTGATGCAGCCACTTTTGTTCGTAAACCCATTGATACGTGCCCGGCCAGGCACCAAATTTTTCTCCGTCGTCAGCCAATGTAAGCAGCCGGGGAGTGTCCTGGGGCAGACTGTGAAAATAGTCGAACACTTCGGAAACCGGCTTAAACGGAATAAGGTAGCGCAGTTTTTCTGAAATCGGAAAAATATCCACGGACGGCCCGTTATCGTGCGTGCTGTAGTAACTGCGTAGATCGCCTTCAGAAAATCCGCAGCCAAAAAAATGCATGTCATCGAGTGTGACGTAGCCCACACCGGCGTCTGCAAGAAAGCGCGGCAGGTTGGGTTCCCACACGCGCTCGGCCAGCCACATGCCCTGCGGGCGCTGGCCAAAACGCTGCTGCAAGTAGTCGCTCAATTTTTTGATCTGTGCCACCTTGTGCGCATCGGGCACCAGCGGCAGGATGCATTCGTAAAAACTACCGGTTAAAAGTTCTACCTGGTCACGCGCCACCATGCGCCGCAAGAGATCCATGCATTCGGGATGATGTTTTTCGATCCACAACCATAGGTAACCCGAGTAGTGCACGGCAAAGGGTATCTGCGGATGGCGGTCGAGCACCTGCAAAAAGGGCCAGTACGAGCTTTGGTAGGTGGCCTCGATGACTTCATCAAAGTTGCCCACCGGCTGGTGACAATGGATGGCAAAACAAAAAGCGAGTGGCTTGGGCATTACACGTACCATTTATCGGCTTCGTAAGTGTCGCCTGGAATATTGAATTCCATGGGGCCACTTTGCGGACGGCTGTCGACTACCTGATTACCCCTCAAGATGTCCACCACCATGGCCACACGGCTGTTGGGCGAAACCGCCAGCACCGAAAACGGAATAGCTGTCTCAAAGCACTGTCCCAGGGCCGCACGCACCACGGATGGCAGGACTTCCTGACGGTTTTTAAATACCTGCCAACCCTGATGATTCATCTGAAACTCAAGATCAACGGCCACCGGATCCATAAAACGCAGGCGAAACTGGTAGCTTTGCAGCTCGGCTTTGACCGAAGGATGAAAGTCGAGACGCACAAAAAGCTGGTCGAGACTAAAACCATAATAAAGATGTGTGAGTACCAGTTGCACCTGGTGCATGGCGCCCCCCTCGTGCTCAAACTGATACAGACCGGCGTTTTTCCACTCAAAATAGTCTACCGATTTTCCATCAATCTTAGGATCCATCAGGTAAAAAGGCTCCCGGTCGGGACGTCGCACCATACGCAAGCTCTTGATGGGTTTAAAAAGCGCCTCGGGCACCGCTTCTTCGAGGTAACCATATACATTTTTAAGATGTTGCCTGAAGAGGTCGTCAAAGTCGCCATCGTTGGCGCTGGAATGGTCGTCGCCATACCACCAAAACCAGTCGCTGCCTTCGGCAATATAAATGCTTTCCCAGGCGGCTTCGAAACGCCTGGCTTTTTCGGTTTCGGACAGGGCTGCAAAGGCTTCGCTGGCTTGGCCTTGCAACACGGTCTCGATCATCTGGCGGGCGGTTTCGATGTAAGTCCAGCCCAAATTGTCTTCGGGATGACCGATCCAAATTTTAAAGTTGTGGTTAATCCATGAACCGGCAAACAAACGTTGTAAGCTGGCTCGTGGTGGATAGGCTTCCAGGTATTCACTGACCGTGACGCAGCGGATATCAGCGTGTGTTTGCAGCGCCTGGTACAGTCCACGCAAAAAAGGCACTCCATTTTCGCCATAGTGTTCCCACGCGTTTTCGCCGTCCAGGATGATCGTGACCAAAGGCGGACGGTCTGCGGAGGGTATCGTACGCGCAATGGCTTCGAGGTGTCCTATAAAATCGGCCACGGCATCCTGGGGCCGCCAGTGCGCATACACAAAACCAATGCGATCTGAAAGGCGGTGATCCCTAAACACCATGGACACTTCACCCGCAGCGGTTTTGACTGTGTAAGGCTGAAAAAGTTCCTGGGCGGTCAGACTACGATAATGCGTGGTGCCATCCTGACCCGTGGCATGGGCCAAAATTTCTTCGTCACTGGCCATCCAGGCATAATTTTCAGCAGCAATGAGTTCCGCAACCGCCTGACTGACCGAACCTTCGCTGGGCCATACACCCCGCACCGGACAACCGAACAATTTTTCGTAGTATCCGCGCGAACGCCTAAGCTGAATTTGCGCGTCCTGGGGATGCTTAAAAGGCGGTTCTGGCAAGACCACCCCGGGCATGGCTTCGCGCGCTACGGCGCTGTCGATTAAAAGGGGCAGGATCGGGTGATAAAAGGGTGTCATGCTGATTTCGAACTGCCTGGCCTGCATGCGTTCACGCAAGAGCGGCACCAGCGCGCCCATGAGGTCAAACTGTTTCCGAAGCATGGCCTGTTTATCAGACTCACTAAAATTGCGGCCTTGGCTAATCCAGGCCCGTAGCTGCGGATCGAGCTCGCGGCTTTTATGCCCAAACCAGGTCAGGTTAAACCACATTTGCAGGTCACGCATATCCTGTACGGTGGCCCGGCCCGCAAACGCTTGCAGATCTTCTTCAGACACAAAACGCCCGCGCTCGAGCAGCAAATCCCAGTAACGGGGATAAGGTTTGATCATGTGATCCCAATGGCAGTGAAAAAAATTGCGTAAAATAAACAAGCGCTCTTCGGGAATAAGGCTTTCGGCGTCTTTTTGGCTTAGCTCTAAAAAATGATCAGTCAGTTCGCCCGAAAGGTACTGCTCTAGTTGTAACAGCAGCGAAGGCACATAGTTAAACGTCATGTGCGCGTCTGGTGCCTCGGCTGCCAGCGCAGCCATATCCCAGTAGTCTTTGGCCGCGTGCAGGCGTACCCACGGCAGCAGCGCCTTGCCCGTGACCGGGTTGCCGTAATAGGGCTGATGCATGTGCCAGATGAGCGCCACGCAAAGCTTTGAAGAGGACATCCTTTTTATTGTACCCAATCGGATAGAATCATCGTGTGCTTCGTAAGTTTTTGCGCGCCCTGCAAGAAGTTGATTATGCGCTCGTCCGCCTGGTGGAATGGCCCTTTGCAAAAAAGTATCAACGCCTGGGCCAAT
>JAHFDA010000022.1 GCA_023249225.1 bacterium | reverse complement strand
CACGCTTGCGTTCCGCAAGGCTGCCCTTGCCCGAGAGGGCTGAATTAACCACGCGAACCTGGTTGAGACCTTCGGCAGCCAACATACGCAAAATTTCTGGAATAATGATGGCCATGTCGCCGCTGTCCGGGCGGATGGCGTGCATGTGCTGGGGTTTTTTGGATTCTTTGATGACGCGGATGGCCGCCGGTACACCGCTGCCCAGAGTATCGAGCAGATCGACAAGATAAACGGGACCCACCAGTTCTTCGTCAACGCGCTTAAAAGCATCGTATTCAGAAAAGCCTGCAAGCAACATGAGTGACAAATAACGGTGCGCTATCGTGCCCCACGATGTGATGCCCTCGACCGCTACGGCGGAAGCATCGTTGGAAGTGTTCTTAACGCCGCCCACATGAGCCGCCTCATCCGTGAGAATACCCATGTAAGGATCCGGCACATTGCGCGGGGCCTGCGCCGCAAAGGGCTTGAGACCTTGTTCGGTGTGCATAAACATGTGCGTGGCCACGGCGCAGGGATAAAAAATGGGAATCAGCGTCGGCTCAAAATGGCCCACCAGCGCGTCTGGCCCGCTGATCGTAAACATGGGCTCGTGCGGCAAAAGCACTTCGCCTTCGGGCGCGGCATGGATATCGATGGGCACATAGCCACCGTTGTCGAGCACCCTCTGCCACATGTCGGCCGGAAAGTGCTGTTGCTGGCGTTCGGCCAGTTCAGCCGCCACGCGCACCTCGCCTGCGGTAATCGGGCGGCCAAAAACGCGGTCGAGCAACGTATCTACGCCCGCCACGACTATTTTTCCAAAGGGGCTGCGGCGCATGCTTTGCACATACACCGTAGGCGCATTCCATAAATCACGGGATACCAGATGCATGGTGCGGTTGTAAGTATCGGTGGTCAGTACGCGGTTATGCGATAAATACAAAAAGCGCAGGTGCGGCGGAAACAGTTGAATGACGGAATACGGCAGATGCTGGCCCATGAGGGCAGAGAATTGATTTTCAAAAGCGAGCGCAACTTGCCTGAACAACATCGCCTACCCTACGCGTTCTTCGGCTGGACGGTACTCCAGTATCCTGTCGACCGCATAGGCCACGCTCCTGCCGCTGCGGATGAGGCTAGCCGCATTGCTTAAGGCCATGTAAGGCGTAGACGGAGCAACATTGCCCACGTGATGGCTTTCGCCCAGCCACACTTGCAAAGGGTCGCTCGTGGTAAAAAACACGCCGCGCTTGTGCAGGTCAAGCATGACAGCCTTGGAACGTACGGGATCGAGCGCCTTCATGAGGTCATAGATCATGACCACGCTCATCGGCCAGCGCTGGTGGTTCACAATAATATCCAGCGCGCCCAAAGCGGTGGCCGTATCGCAAATTTCACTGGCCACGCCAAAAATTTGCGCTTCGTTGATCATCTGGTGCTTTAAACGGATGCGGGCATAATCGGTGTGAAAACCGTTAAAAAGTTTCTTGGTCCAGGTTTCCATGCGCTGTCCGCAGGCTTCCCACACCTCGCGCACCATTTGCTGACCCACGGTGTCGATCATGTTGTGGTAAGGCCATGGCCCGGGCAGGCCGTTGTTAAAAAGCGCGGCGGCTTCCCAATTGACGGTATAGTCCTCGTCGTCGACTTCGTGGGCATCTACCAAGAAAGCAATTGGAACCGAATCCAGGCCGGCAACCTCACGCATAAAACCCGCCATCCGCGGAATAAGCGCCTGCGCGCCCGGAATGGGCAGCGTGCCCCAAAAATCCCTGATAAATTCGCCCGGCATGACCTCGCGGGGAGTAAAAGCATGTTGGCCGTTAAAAGGATTGGCCACGCCGTTGCGATGATAAATTGGAAAACGATCCCACACCTTGCGGCGTCCCAGGCGGGCTTGCAACACGCTGTCGGCGCTGATGTCGCCCTGCATGATCATAAAGTCGTTGGTGATGTCCACCGGAAACACCGCGCGGCTTACTTGGGCCACGCCGTCTTTTTGTTCCACGCCACTCAAGTTGAATCCCGGCAGCAGTTGTCCAATACGCTCCCCAGCCGCTTGCCGCACCGCGCCATCGGCGGAATTGAAGTGCCGATCCGCAAGCTGCGCATAGGTTTCCAGACGCGCACGCACAGGATCACTGTGGGCGTCCATGGCCGCAGAAAGTTTGGCGGGATCAGAAGCCAGTTCATCGGTAAGCACAAAAGTGAGTCCTTGAATTTTAGCTTCGGCGATTCTACGGTTATTGAACATGCAAATCCTCCTGGTCAAATCTACTGGAACTTCTGCAGCTTCGGTGCCTGATTTATTTAACCTTTTTGTTAAAGCCGGGCCATGAATAACTCAAAATAATCGGGCATAAATATCTCGATAGAATTAGATGGCATCTGTAGTTAATATTTTAGATATAATCCCTTGAAACGATGTCACCCATTTTTTTTCGTTACCCACGCGACAGCAATTCCCAAAACTCCCTGGGGGTCACAATGTGCACCTGCTGTATCCGTTTGAGATCCAACAGATCCTTATCCCCGCTGATCAGGACATCGGCCTGGCAGGCAAGCGCTGTGCCCAAAATGGCACGATCATCCTTGTCTCGGCAAAAATCTGCGGCAACAAATTCGGGCTTTACAAGTTCCATGACCGTTTTTAAATAGGCCAAGTGCCTGTCACACAAGACGTCGGGCAACTTTAGCTTGGCGTGAAATTTCTGGCGGCACTCTTTAAGAATAAATTCGCTGGTAAAAACCTGA
Source organism: bacterium (assembly GCA_023249225.1). GTDB lineage: Bacteria > Margulisbacteria > Marinamargulisbacteria > JAHFDA01 > JAHFDA01 > JAHFDA01. The sequence goes on along the minus strand of JAHFDA010000022.1, from coordinate 37,709 downwards.
TGCTGGCGCAGGCACAGTTCAAATATTTCGTGACAAAAACCCCGGGTGGCAAAAGCGGCAATAATGACATTGCTGTCTAAAACCACCTTCATCTAGGCCAGCGCCTTAAAAACATCGTCGTCGGTAATCCATCCCTGGGCCTCGGCGAACGGAAGGGTTTTTTTACGGAGCGCGCGGAACTTTCTTAGCGAAAGGTATTGTTCGATTGCCTGCCGGATGACATCACTCTTAGATACTTTTTCCTCTCTGGTCAGGCTTTCCAGATCCTTCTGAAGTTGTCTGGGTAAGCGAATACTAATGGATTCAGACATGAAAAGACTCCTTTGTATTACATCGTACCACACGCAACCTGGAAATCGTGGATGGATGTGTTAGCGAACTTGTTAAGCCAGATTAGGCCGCCCCGCGCGCACCGGGGATCTTCACCACCGACAACACCGTTTCGCCTGTTCTGGTGAGCACATAATTCCAACGCAACTTTGTTTCATAAATTTCAAGCTCAACCGTAAGGCTCAAGGCTTGTTCACGCCGGTCTGGATCCAGATATTCCTCTGCCTTAACGTGCTTCTGACACGCCACTTTAAGTTGCATGCCCTCGGGCTGCGGCAAGGCTGAAAAATTATCGCCCACCTCGATATCCCGTGAGGCCCAGGCCAGCCAATCCTGCACCAGCTCTCCCAAGGCATCTTTAAAGGTAAGGTATTCTGCCTTACCATACACTGTGTAGCCCCGGGCTAGAAAAACACTCCGCGCAGCATCCGCCAGCGCATGCATGTGCCCCATCTGGTTTAAGAACATGGTTGCTTTGACTTGTGTCCGAAAAAGAAATCCAAAGCCAGGGCTGATGTCGGCATAGGCCAAGGCCAGTTGGGGATAGCGGTCGCAAAACTCAAGCAACCTGTCCTTGACGTACTTTCTGGGAGAAACCGTCACCCATTCAACCGCTATGCCAGACACCTTGATGTTGCAACTTAGACACACTGGAAAGCGGTTAAGAAATTCCTGACTTTGCACCATGCCCTTAACGTCAATCAGGTATTTCCCCTGCGAGTTATTAAATGCTGTCACGGCTGGAATCAGGGCTGTCTCGGTGGCTAACACCACGCCTCTGTTTGTCCAAACCACGCCCGGCTGCGCTTGCAAAAGCAATCTCAAACGCGGCACGCTGTCACTATCGAGGTAGCCCCGGGCCGTAAAATAATCCAGCAAAAGCATTTTTAAATTACCTGCCAGCGTTGTAACGCAAATGCCTTCGAGCATGTTGCGATTCCACAGGTTACCCGTTAAAAAATCCATCCACAGCATGGCAAACACAGCCTGCACTTTGACGGACATGTCCACATCTGCCCGGTTAATCTGCGTCACCAAAAAAAGACTTAGCGCGTCCAGGTAATCCCACGCGCAACCTTCGGATAACTGACCCATGGCCGCAATATAGTCCCGCTGCAGGTGCGGGGCTTCGACAAAGGGATAAGACTCAATAAAAAATTTAAGGGCATCGGCCTTGTCTTGCATCAGCACCTCACGCACTGCTGAATTTCTTACTGCAGGCAAAAGCGTTTCAAGCCACTGGCGCATGTGCCGGTTGGCCCAAAATTCCATGCCCGGAAGCATGGTCACCCGGGCCTTGACCCATTCCACCGGGCCACGCGTGGGCATCCAGTAATCATGAAACCAGGGCGGCATAGATGGACCCGTGATGTCCGGAAAGCCTTGCTCCAGACCGTGATCTGTTTGGATCATGAATGTATCCGGTCGCGGTAAAAATTCTTGCTGTGCCGGCTGAAAGCCTAACTTTACGGGCAATAAACGACTGTATGTGGCAATAAGATGGCGTTGCGACACGATCAGAAATTATTCGAAATAAATCGAGGTTTATGTATTGATATATCTAGATGTGTAAAATTTACATTATATGGAAATTTAGCCCCTGCCATAGACGATATATTTAAGAACCATGCCACCTAGCTTTCAATATCATCGCAGCGCAGTGGGTGAAGATGCCCGCGTGCGTACACAACCCTTACCGGCCTTTGAGATACGGCAGGCGCTTTACCAGGGAACGCATACTCAAATTTGGGAGGCTTTTGATCGAGCACAGCGCCGCAAGGTGGCCCTTAAAGTACTCATGCCCCATGCCCTTCAAACCGAAGCTCTGCGTCAGTCTTTTAGACGCGAAGCTGCCCTGCTTGAAAAACTTAGGCACCGCTATGTTTTAGAAACCTATGCCAGCTTTGATTCTGATCGCCGCTGTTTTATTGCGCTTGAATACATGCACGGAAATTTATACACGCTAAGACAATCAGCGCTTCGCGCTCAAGAGATCATCCGCCTGATGGGTCGGGTACTTTCGGTGCTGGCCTACTGCCACAGTCTTGGCATTGCGCATCGCGATGTCAAACCCTCAAATATTTTGGTGCGCAAGGATCCCGATGGCTGGGTGCTTAAACTGGCTGACTTCGACGCCGCCATCACATTTAATTTGGAGGGAATCGCGCTGCTGACAGAGGCTGATCGTGTTAAACCAGGCACAATCAGTTTCTGGCCGCCCGAAAAACAGGCCCGCTATCAGGCGTTAATGGCATCTGCGGATCGAGACTGGAAGATCGACTCCTTATCTACAGAAATATGCGACGACATCTATGCCACTGCACTAAGCCTGAAAAAGCTACTCGCAAGCCGGGTTTCACAAGTTCCCGGACTAGACCAACTCTTGGCCCAGGCCCTGCATGACCGCCCCGAGGAACGCTTTTCAAGCGCCCTTGCTTTTAAACGCGCGCTGCTTGCGCTCATCGATTAGCCCGACTATTTCTCTAGCAAACTAAACGCCCCCAAATTGTAAACAAAGACGCTTCCGGGATCGTCCTTGGGCGTACGGTAATAGTGTACGTTAAATTTTCCATTGGCCAGGGCTGTAATCTGCGTGCCCGCATAGTGCTGGTGATAGGCCGACGCATTGATATCCAGCGAAGAGGGTCCAGCATAAGCGCTGGCATCGGTCAAAAATGCATGTAAGTGAAATTCTGAAAAAGTCAGTTGGCTGCTGTAATACACTGCATCCGCCGGCGTATAAAACCAGTCCTGTGCCGACTGTCCATTTTGCCAGGGAGCCACAACCACCAAACCCAGTTTTCCACTTTCTGGATCGATGCGCACAGCGCCACCCAGTTCGGTATCGGCATAACGCACGCTTTGATCGAGCGTGATCAGGTCTACGATTTTCCGCCGCAAGGCATTGTCTTGAATCAGCGCCTGCTGCAACAAAAAAATCTTCAATAGATCCATGTCTGGAAATTGTTCAAGATCGTCTATTAATACAACGCCCGGGTCATAGTCTGTACGTTGCTTGCCCTTGCGTGCAGAAGCTTGAATGAGGTGCATCAGCCCCTCGCGGTCTTGCCAAGCCTCCTTTAATTCTGGAATCTGCGTCAGACGGTAAGCCAGCACCACATCATCGAGCGCCACCTGGGGCATGGCATTAAGCCATTCACGAATTTCCGGTTGGTAGTAGTCTGCCACCGCCTTAAACTGCGAAAAATCCTGGTCAAACGAATATCGGCGATGCCCTTTGCCCGTGAGTGTCAGCCAGCGCCCCAGCACCAAATTAAATTGTGTGGCAGACTGATTTCCCGTTGAATCTGGCCCATTCACCCGATAACTTGATCCCCAATCGATAAAGGTATGCTCCCGGTAGCGGCGGCAAAAATCAATGTAGTCCGGCAGTAAATGGCGATCTTCGTCGGCAACATAAGGCGCATACACGGTGTAATAAAGCTCATCGCGTAGGACACCTGATTCAAACAAGGTTTTGAACTTGGCCTGCTCTGCTGTGCTGGCTTGTTGCGTCTGGGTCAGCAGATCATGGGCAACTTGAATTTTTTGAGGCTCGTAAGGATCTGCCGCTGTCTGTGGCTGCACCGCTGCTTCTTCGGGAACCGAAGCAGAATTTAGAACCGCAAAAAGAATGCTTCCCATCGCACCCAAAACCGGCACCAGCAGCGCCATACCCAGCCAGACATACCGACGGGAATGCTCGGGTTCCGTTGAGGTCTGGAACCATTCAGACTCCAGCGCCAATCTTTTATAAACCATCAAAGTCAATCCCGCGCCACCACACGGACTTCATAGCCCCGATAAAGCAACTGCCCGTCTTCGACGCGTAAAATGCGCTGCTTCCTGGCCGAGCGTGGCGCTGCCATGTCTTGAAGAATTTTTTTCAAACCTTCGACCATGTCTTCATCTACATTGATGATGATCAGTTTAGGTTGACCGTGCTGGATCATCATGTCCACTGACACGGGCCGCTTCACTAACAAGCAACCCAATAACGTAGCGGGTTCCATGACTTCAGCTCTAAACCCTGTCAGTACATCGCCACCCATCCAGTTCCCCTGACGGACATGTCCTACCCAATCACAAAACTGGCGCCATAGGCCTGGGCGTTCGGCAACTTTTTTGAAAATCAGCATCGACGCAAGGTCAATATATCATAGGAATTTAAGCCGGTTGATGTCTAAACTTCGCCTGCCAGCGCAATCATGCGCTCAATGGCTTTAAGCGCCTGCGCGGCAATGGGAGCCTCTACTTTGACTTCGGGCTGCATGGTAAGCAAAGCGCGGTACACGCCTTCGATGGTATTACGTTCCATGTGCGGACAGGTATAGCAACCGCCCACCACGGTAAGGTCACGCTCCTTGCCCAGCTTGGCCAGGCGCTGGCGCAACAAGGTAGGCACGCCACAAGCCGTGCCTAGCACCACTGTGGTGCCGGGCGGTAAAGTTTCGGCGTATTTAAGCATGGCCGTGGTACTGCCCGTAAAATGCGACATGGCCGTGGTTTTGGGTGGCGCCTCAAGATGCGTCACCAGTACGGCGTTGGGCCAATGCGCCAGAATACGCTGGTATTCCTCGGGCGTAATCTGCTCATGCACCATGCAAGTGCCGTTCCATAAATGGAAAGTTTTTTCGGGCATGCGTTCCTGAAAATAAGCGCCCATAAATTTGTCGGGCAAAAAGGCGATGTTCCGGTTGGGCAGTTTTTCTAAAATTGCGCGCGCGTTAGAAGACGTAATGATGACGTCACTTTGCGCCTTGACCGCCGCTGAAGAATTAATGTAGGTGACCACCACAAGGTCAGCATATTGGGCACGTAATTTGTCGAGCCAGTCCATCACATCATCCTCGTCGGCTGATTCTGCCAGCGAACAACCCGCCAACATATCTGGGATCAGCACGGTTTTTTCAGGGTTGAGAATTTTGGCCGTCTCGGCCATAAAATGCACTCCCGCAAACAAAATGACATCGGCATCCTGGGTGGCCCTGGCCTCCAGGCTTAAGGCGTAAGAATCAGAAACTTTATCGGCCACCGCCTGCACTTCTGACACCACATAGGAATGCGCCAGGATCACAGCCTTACGTTCGGCCTTTAAGACCTTGATCTTTTGCATGAGATCCCAAATCTCATAGCAGCGATCCAGGGTATACCAGTCCTTGCGCAGCGGATGCAACTGCCACTCGGCTTGCAGGCGCAGGATTTCGTCGTGATCGGTCACGTAGAGTTCACGCAGGGCTTGGCGTTTATATAAGGTCATGGGCATTATTTGATATCCGGTATGGGTGGCGGCGGCGGATTGCGTTTAAGTTCTTCTTGTTGCCGCAAGATCTCATGAATATTTTCTGGCATGGGCACTATTTCGACCTGGAGTTCCGGATTATCGGTGGTAAAAACATCTTCGCCGGCTTGTAAGGGCGTTTGCATGGCAAAACGATGGGTTTGATTGGCCAGATCGACATTGACCTTAAACCGGGCATAATCGTCGGGCGCAAATAATCCCGATTGAACAATTGTTTTTACGGCGGCGTCACCCGCTTCTATGAGCAATCTGCGATCGTCGGCCGTCCAGGCAAACTTGCTGGGATGGGCCAGAAACATATAGCTGTCCATCACGGCTTCAAGATCGCTCCGGAAAAAATCAAGATCCAACCCAAAACTTTTGATGAGGCGAGCTTCATTTAGCGCCAGAGTCAGCGCCCGCATATGTTGCTCAATGACAAGTCTGGCCGGACGACTGACAGGGTCTTTTTGCCTGTCGCTGGCGATTTTTGTTTCGTCAATGGCTGCCAAAGCTTCAACCGTAGCATCTTGAACACTTAAAAAAATATCCTCGGCATCTTTCGGCTGCCACGGGTTTTCAGCCAGCAGTGCCGGGGGCACCGTACCCAGTTGCAAGGCATAATAGCGAATTTCACTGGCGACAAGTTTTCCGTCTAGATTGAGATCGGCAACCGGCAAATAGCCTTCCTCACCTGTGGCATCGATGCTGGCATTTTGGTTTCGGTCGGTCAAACCAAGGGTTTGACAAAGGCGTGTGAGCACGGGAGAAAAAACGGTTGCCATGGATAATCTTCGTGACTTTTCATGGCAGAAGCATTTTGATTTATAGATATAATACGCATCCTACCCCGCTTACGTATTCCTGCACTCGGCGCTGAACTTTCACGGGCTGCTGGATACCGCTTACCTGCAATAACGTACGGGTAAAAATATTGCGCTGTTTCCGAAACTTGATCTGTCACTGCTTGGCAAAACAAAACTCAGTTTAAATTCGAATTTTTAAATTATTTTTACGGCATCCTGCCGGATTTCGTGCAGCAAGGGCGATACCAGGTCATTTTTAAATTTTTCCGGAGTGGTGATAAAGGCGTCAAATTGGACCTCAATGGCGCTGGCCGCCCGGCGCACGTTGGCAAGCAAATCAATAGTTTTGGGCGAAAAATCTGGAGATACCACGCAGATGTCAATGTCGCTGTGCTTCCCGGCCTCACCACGGGCATAGGAGCCAAACAGGTAGATACCGGCAATGCGATATTGTTTGGACAAAACCTTGGCCAAACGTTTTATCTTGTTTTCAATTGTTTTTTTAACCATGTCATTAGTTCCCCGGTCTCTGAAAAAAGCTTGTTCACGTAAGATGCTTCCAGTTTATTGATGTACTCCAGATCCTCCGGATACCGGCCAGTAATGTTAAAAGCATTCAGCTGCGTCACGTACGCTAATTTTTGCTTGGATAATTCTAAACCCGCAAACCCGGCAAGGTATTCTAAATTATGAGAATACGGCGCATGGTCTTTCTGGCGATAAACAATGTTGGCTTTGAGCAGAGCTTCCAAAGCCAGATGCAAATGAAACAGGGCCTGCAAAGGATACTTTCCGCCGCGCAGCGACCGCTTGGCAAAGGCCAATTCTTTAGCTGACAGGCCTTGCCAGTATCGGAGCAATTCACCGAGATCTTTGGGCGGCATCTCGATTAAAATCATACCTTATTTTTCCACCCTGCATCTTTACCGAGCTCTGCTACCCGGGCAGCTTATTCAAAATTCCAATACATCTGCGTCAAATACGGAACCGTCAGCACCCCGTTGACCGCAAACTGCGCGAACATCGCTTCTGCATCGTTTTTCATTGCCTCAAAACCGGAATCAGCAGCCTTGGGCAGCGACGAAATCGAGGCCAGAAAGCCCAAAAGACCGGCCCTATCCATGTGATGCGCATGCTTAAACTGCGCCACGTGATAATCGGGCGTTCCAAAAAAATCACGCAAGGATTCCTCACGATTCGCAAAACGGTCGCGGCGGATCTGGTGTTTGCGCGAAAGGTCTTTAATGGCATCCCGAATCGGGAAATTAAAATCGCGGTCATTCCAAATTAAAACGACCCGCTGAACGTCCGTCCGCAAAATACGCCGGCACTCGGTCTTGAATTTTTCCGGGTCAAACCAATGAAAGGCTTGCACGGCAAAAACTACATCCACGCACCCATCCGCAAGCTGCGTCTGGTCGGAGCTGCCGTCCACGACGCGGAATAACCCTTGATTCACGAAGTCAGCGTAAGTGATCCGTGCCGCCTGCTGTAAATCATGATTGGGTTCCACAGCAATGCAATGAATACCCCGCTGCAATAGGGGTTCCGTAAAAATGCCAGTGCCCGCGCCTACATCTGCAACCACAGCGTTTGGACGGACGATGCCATTGGCAATAAGGTAGTCATACAGCGTGGGCGGATAATCGGGCCGGTAATGGGTGTAGTTTTGGCCACGGCCCACATACAAACCCTGCCGGAATGCACCGGTATCTGTGGTGGCTTGAGGTTGAGAAACTGTTTTATGGTTCATAGCTTCAGCTCCTGTGGTTGAATCTTCATCGATCTTTGACCTGCATTTTTCATGCCCGTCCGGGCCTTAACACCTGCGTTAAGCCCGAACCGGTTAGCGATCATTCCACTTGGCTTAAGTTAAGCAGCGGCCAGCGTTGGATTTTTTGGGCTTCGTAGGCACGGAAAAATTGCATCAGCCTGGGGTTGTCGAGCGGAATGGTGACGCATAAGAGGGTTTGACCGGGCTGGGTGATTCCGTAATGCCGCAGATGCTCGGCAATGACGGCAGGATCGAGCGGCAAGTCCTTATGAAAGTTGACGTCCATAAACCCGGCGTTGGGCACAAACAAAGGCTGTCCTGGATAGTAGTCCTGCCCCAGCGCCTGCGTCATGGCCCACGATAGCGACACCTGATGGGTATCGGGAATGGCGGAGGGATCCGTGCCGCCATGCGAAAAAGAGGTCAGACCCATTTCAGCGACCACCTGCTCAAACAGCTTTAAGACGCGCGGCGAACAAGTGCGCGTCACCACGTTGAAATAGGTCTGCTTATCGCCCAAGAGCGCGCTGCGCCAATGCAGGATACCCAGCAAAATACTGCGGGCCTGCGGGTTGCTGCGTATGGCCGGATGAAAATCAGCCGACGAAAAATAAATGGTGGGCACGCTCAACCTTTCGCCGCTGCGTCCCCAACCGAGCGGACGGCCCCCGGCCAGGCCCAAATTGCCAAGCAGCACCGGCTTGCCCGCTTCAAATCCAATAATGCCAAAAACAGCATCCATATCCGAAAAATGCTCGATACGCACATGATCGATCAGGTGACTTGGAAGATCGACCGTCTGCTTCCAGAGGTAGAGGGCCTCGATAAAAAACCAGACCATAAAGTGCTGGTGCTGAACAGGCTCGTATAGCAAGCGCGCCAAGTTATCAAAACGCAATACCTGGGCTTGCTGGCCCGCGCCGTAATCCAAAACAAAACGGCGGAAACGATGGATGACGTCTTCGGTATTCGTCGGCGGCGCAAGGTGCAAGTCTTTTTCCAACAATGTCTGCGCCACCCGTGTGAGCGCACGCGGACCCCAGTGGTCCGCATACTGATCCATCACGTTTTGCCAGGACACTTGGCCGACAACGGCACCCTCTGCCAGACGTCGAAAATACAGGGCCATCATGGCTACACCTTATACTCCCCGGCCGAAATTGCATGCTTGCGCAGCAGGCGCGAAAACGCAGGCACCAGCATGCCGGCATGTTCGGCCGCCTGGCTGACGCGACCCTGTGTTTTTTGGAGCATGTGCACAAGGTAACGGCGCTCAAGGTCGCCGACCATTTGTTCTTTGACCTGGCGATAGGGTCGGTCAAGCACAAGTTCGGTGTGGGCGGAATCCGGCTGGACTTCCATGCGCACGTCGTCCATCACCAGACGCGCACTGTAATCCACCACGCTGCTGGGAAGCAGTTCGGATATTTCCCCGGAAGGGGTGCGGGAAGATTCTGATTCGGAAGCGCCGGGAACTTCTGCCTCGGCCAGTCGCAAAGCAATCGCGGCAGATTTGACGATAGAAGCAAAGTCCGATATCTGCAGCGCGGGGTGATCGGTAAGCAGCACGGCGCGCTCGATCAGGTTTTGCAGTTCACGAATGTTGCCCGGAAAGGCGTAGTTGCGCAGCAGCGCGCGGGCGGAGTCGGATAAACCCTGCACCTTGCGGTGAAACTGCTTGTTAAACTTGTCCAGAAAAAACTGGGCCAGCGGAATAATATCCTCACGCCGCTCGCGCAGGGGTGGCAATTCGATGCTGATCACGTTCAGGCGGTAGTACAGGTCTTCGCGGAAGCGGCTGGCATGGACTTCTTTTTGCAGATCCTTGTTGGTGGCGGCCACGATGCGCACATCGCAGCTTATTTTTTTGTTGCCGCCCACCTTGTAAAAACTGCGTTCCTGCAAGACGCGCAGCAGCTTGGCCTGCAACCCGGCTGCCAGATCGCCGATTTCGTCGAGAAAAAGCGTGCCGCCGTCCGCAAGCTCAAAGAACCCCGGCTTGTCGCCGGCAGCGCCGGTAAAGGCGCCCTGCACGTGGCCAAACAGTTCCGATTCGAACAGTTCCGCCGGCAGCGCGTTGCAGTTGAGCGCCACAAAGGGCTTGTCCTTGCGTGGCGAGTGGTCGTGGATGAATTTGGCCGCCACTTCTTTGCCTGTGCCAGATTCACCCAGTACCAAAACGGTAGACGTGGGGCTTTCGGCAATGCGTTGCATCAGCCGGACGACTTCGGCAAATTTGGGACTCTGGCCCACCATGGCCATGGCCTGCGCCTCGTCTTTGCGGCGCCACATTAAAACCTCCTGCGCGTTTTCGACCGCAGCGATGGCCTTTTCGATTTTGGGCAACATGTCCCGCAGGCTAAAGGGCTTGGGCACAAAATCGCAGGCGCCTTGCTTGGTGCACTCCACGGCCAGCGAAAAATCGTTGTGCGCCGTAATCATGATGACCGGCGTTTGCGGCGTATCGCGCCGGATTTCCGCCAGCAGTTCGAGGCCCGTGCCATCCCCCAGCGAGTAATCGAGCAACACCAGTTGATAGACGTGCCGTTCAAGCCGGGCACGCGCTTCGGCGAGCGATGCCGCCGTGTCGGGCCGCATATTCCGGCGCTTTAAGCCCGCCTCCAGCGCTTCGCGGATGGCCGCTTCGTCGTCGACGATGAGAACCGAGTGTGTCATGTCATTACTCCTTTTCTGGCGCTGTGACGAGCACCTGTTGTTGTGCAACGATTTCAAACGGAAGCGTAAGCACAAACTCCGTTCCCTGACGCAGTTGTGAACGTACGTCGATGCAGCCCTGCCGCTCGTCTACCAGTTGTTTGACGACCGCAAGGCCCAGGCCCGTACCCTGGGCCTTAAAGGTGACAAAGGGTTCGAACATGCTTTGGCGCTGCTCTTCGGTTAAACCCATACCTGTATCACGCACCGTCAGACGGTAGCAGTACCGGCCATTTTCGAAACTGGACGATTCTTCGACGCGCAACTCACCGCCGCCCGGCATGGCTTCGATGGCGTTCAGACACAAATTGAGCAGAACCTGCGCCAGCTTGTTGGCTTGCCATCGCAACATGGGGGCCGCAGCTGCATGTTGGGCAACCACGCGCACACCTTGTTTTTGCGCCTGGCGTTCAATCAGGCGCAGCATGTTGTCGACCACGGGAGCAGTGTCAAAAAGCTCGTCGCCGCAGCGATCCTTGCGGCTGAACGAAACCGCCGTATCCAGCTTGTCGCGCAAGAGCGCCACGGTGCTTTGAATGGTGCGCGCGTGGTTTAAAAGTTCCACTGGCGTCTGGGACCGTCCATCGGACAGGGTTTCTTCGATGAGTTCCGCATTGAGCGCAATGCCCGTGAGCGGATTTTTTATCTCGTGCAGGAGGCTGCTCGAAAGCTGTCCCAGGGTGATGAGTTTTTCGTTATGCGCCAGTTTGCGGTCGAGTTCCTTTTGCATTTCCTGCCGGGCAATACGGAGGATACTCTGCGCCAGCGCTCCGGCGCGCGCCTGGAGCCACAGCCATTTTTCGGCCTCCATGTGCGCCTCCGCATCGCGGGGCAAAAAACACAGCGCCGCCACAATACGGCCGCGATCTTCGAGCGGCAGCACGTGCAGGTACAGCATGGAAAGCTGTCCAGCCACGTCTTCGAAACAAGGACCCGCGTGAGGCTGCTCGTACAACCAGTAAGCGTATTCGCGGCTGACAAAATAATCGACGTAATGCCCGGGCGCGTAGGCGCTTAGAGATTTTTTGAGGATGGTGAGGAACACGCGCGGAAACATGCACTGATCAAGCTGCGCCAGCATATATTCCAAATGGGTTTTTTCTTCGCGGATTTTGACAAAAACCCGCCGATCCAGAAAACCAGTGATCAACCCTTGCGTGAAGCGGGCAAACAAGGCGCCTGCCGCCAACACGAGCGCTTGTTCCCAAAAACGTCCGAGCCCGGCAACATGTACCCCTCCGAGCGCTGCGGCCATGATACCCACGGGATAAGCCCACTGCGCGGCCTTGCGGGTGAGGTAAAGGGCGCTGAAAAGATTGTCGCGCACGATGGCGACAAAAGCCGGAACAATAAAAAACAGCGTCCACACCGGCCCCCAAAAGCTATGTCGGCTGTGCCCCAACAGGCGCGGGAGAAACAGATTGGAAACCAGTGCGGCGGCAAAGGTCAAAAGCAGGCCCGTCATGACATAGCGGAAGCGGGGGTTGGCGCGCTGGGTCCGATGCAGGCCGCGCAGGAATAAAATGGCCAGGGCCATTACAAAACACAGGGCCGCAAAGATTCCAAAGTACTTGTAAGCGGAGGTATAGCGCAGCACATAGTCATTGGATACGGCCGATGCGAATCCGCGCGTCCAATTCAGCCCCAGAAGCAGCGCTGTCGGAATGTAACCCAGTAGCGGAACCCGGCGCAGGCGCGGATACAACGCGTCCGGAAAAACCCACACAAAGTGCAGGAGTACCGGCGGCATGAGTACCGCACCGCTGTAGACAAACTTGAGGGCCAGAAGCCGGGCCGATTCCCCCGGCAAAAAAAGCAAACTCAAAATACCCCCCGCCCACAGGGCCATGCCGGCGCACAGGGCGGCAAATACGATATGCGTCGAACGCATATATGGAGCTCGCAGGCCGGTGACCAAGGCCATGCCCAGTTGAACAGCAACAATGATGCCAAGCAGAAATTTCATGTCAGACCTGGATCCCGCTCAGATTGCCCAGCAGCTTGGACTTTCCGTCTTCGACGCTCACAATCACAAACAACGCGTTCCTATCTGAAAAAGATTCCGTAATCAAAGCCCTGTATAAAAGAATTAACAACATTGTTAATTCATCGATTTTATTTAATAGTTAGTATTTTTGATATTTTAGATGTTGTGGGCTTTATTGCTCTGCCGTTTCCAAACTCCAGACGTGGGTTAACCCAAAGGTTAACTTTACTGTGGCATCTTGTTTGCAAGCCGTCTGTTTAGATCATAAAAAGGAGCTGATTGAACATGGTAAATATGTATAAAAAATTGGTGGCCGAACGAGATAAAGAGATTGCGTTGTCTGCCGAGTGTTTGCAATGGGGTGTGTTTGATGAGGAGTGGTTTGAGGAAATATGTAACCCCAACACAGAAAAAACCATGATAAAGCCTGCCCCAAAAACCTATGGTCCTCTGCCAGCTTCTGCAGAGGATTGGGTCAATCGGCCAGATTTGTATCCGGGAGATCCAGAAAACTATTGGGTTTTCCCTGATAACGATGACGATTAGTTAAAGGGCTTGTATATAGTCCGTTTAGGAACTATCTAGCTTTGCCACATACCAGGCACAGCGGCAGGGGCCGCATGCGAGCTGGACACGTGCGCTTTTTTTTCTAAGCATGCAGGCCAGGGGCTTGCGTGTTCTGAAGCCTCCAGGCCTTGCCTGGCTTAGAAGTGGAATGCCCTCTGTCCAGCTCCCAGTGGCCCTGCCACTGGGATTACAAACAACGGTAGGGCTGAGTGGATGTCGGTGCCGGCATCTTTACCCGGAAGCTGTTGCAAGGCGGTTCTTCCTGAAGAGTACATGCTGTCAGGCCAATAACCCATGTTTAAAGTTTTCATTTACAGTGAAAACTACATGTATTAGTATTTCACTATGAATGAGCATAACAGAATCACCCGCCAGGCCCTCAAGAGCCTGGTACTGGAACAAAGAACCAGAGTAGTCTCGCAATCTCAAGGTGTGCGCAGACAACTGTTAGACAAGGTTGTTCAAAAAGTTAAAACCGGCCAGGTGGTGGTGGTGACCGGCATCCGGCGTTGCGGCAAATCAACGCTGCTGCGCCAGTATGCCCTGACCCTGGGCTGGGACAAGGTGCATTATTTCAGTTTCGAAGATGAGCGTTTGGCCGAATTTACCGCGCATGACTTTAACCTGCTGCTGGAAATTTTAATCGAGCTGTACGGCGACCTGCGCACGGCCCTGTTTGATGAAATTCAAAATGTGCCCGGATGGGAAATGTTTGTGCGGCGCCTGCATGATGATGGCTATGCCCTGGTGGTCACCGGTTCCAACGCCCGCATGCTTAGCCATGAGCTGGGCAGCAAACTGACGGGGCGGCATGTGGACGTGGTGTTGTATCCGTTTTCGTTTGCGGAATATATGGCCTTGAAACATCCCAGGGATCCGCATTTGGATCCGCTGGTGACTGCCCAGCGCGGCAAGTTGCTGCGCTACTTTAACGGTTACTTTAATGAGGGCGGCATGCCGGGTTATTTGCTGTCTCAAGATCCCGATCTTCTGACCGGCGTTTACGAGGACGTTTTGTACCGGGATATTGCCCAGCGTTTTCAAATTGACAATATGAAAACGTTCCGCGAACTGGCGCTTTACCTGCTAAGCCACATCGGGCGGCCTTTGTCTTTTAACAAGCTCAAACAGTATTTTCATTTGGGCAGCGTCAATACGGTCACCAAGTATGTCGGCTATTTGGAAAACGCTTATGTGCTTTTTGTGATCAACCACTATTCTTCATCGCTCAAGCAACAGACCATTAATCCCAAAAAGATATACGGCATTTGCCCCGCCTTGCTGCGGGCAGTCGGATTTTCAACCAGCGACCAAAGGGGATATTTACTGGAAAACGTGGCGTTTTTGGCGCTCAAACAGTGGGGCCTGCCGGTCTATTACTATTTGACACGTCAACGGTTGGAACTCGATTTTATTGTGGTGGATTTCAAAAAGCGCCTGATTCCCATGCAAGTCTGCACATCCCTCAAGGATCCGTCCGTTCGGGAGCGAGAGCTCAAGGCGCTTACGCAAGCCATGACGGAACTCCGTTTAAAACAGGGGTGGATTCTCACCGAAGCTGAATACGACGATTTTGTGCTGGGCCCGCACCAAATTCGGGTACGTCCACTGTTTCAGTGGTTATCGGATGGGTTTAAGGAAACGTAAAATCGCCCGCAACCTTTCCCCCGACCCTACGACATACTTTTGCGGTTATACATCCATGCCTACACAAAACCATAAACACCTCGCCGCCCCGCCAGAAACCCTCATCCGCCAAAAGATCAGCTCGGCACTCGGGGGTAGCGTGGGTTTGTTCTACCCCGGCCTGACCAAACGCCCGGATCTAAATGATCCGGTGAATCGCATTCGGAAACTTTTGGCAAACAACGGAACCACCTTACTTGAAAACTCCCCCGGCAGCCGTTTTAACATCGCCTTAAGCGGTGACGGCGGCGTATTGGGCTTGCATCGCCATGTACAGACGGAACTGGCGGCTTACGTTGGATTTAACACCGGCCACGTGGGCGCTATTTCGGAAATGGCGCTGACGGATTTGGAAGTCACCCTGCAAAAAATTCTGAACGGCAACTACGATCTGGTCCCGCTGGCCCGCATTGCCATGGTCACCGGACTGAAGCAGCGTAGCATCGACATCTGGAACAACACGATTTTTTCACTGGGTGATGCGTATCCAATGCGTCATCCGCTGACCGCCATCAACGAAATTTTTTTTCGCAGCCAGCGCCGCAGCCTGAACATCGTGTTATATATGGAAGCGGCGCATCCGCAGTTTGGAGCCATGCTCAAACTACCCCTTTGCGATGGCCTGATGTTGTATACCCCCACGGGCTATACGGGTTGGGCGCATGAATATTTTGGAGAGCCGATAGAACCTGGGCACATCGGCGTGCTGCCGGTGGGTACTCAAAACCGTCATCCGGGTTTTGCCATTCCGGCCGCTTCACGCTTGGGCGTTTACATCCACGTGCCTAAAGGTGCGGACGCCATATGCTGTGTGGATGCCTTGCGCCACACGATGACCGAAGGCATCCATCATGTGGAAATGGGCAGCTATCCAATACCGTTTTTCATGCTGCGTCCAAGCGGATTTTTGGGCCGAACGGTCGAAGAAATCATTGCGCGCAAAAAAGCCAACGTAGATGCGTTTGATG
Source organism: bacterium (assembly GCA_023249225.1). GTDB lineage: Bacteria > Margulisbacteria > Marinamargulisbacteria > JAHFDA01 > JAHFDA01 > JAHFDA01. The sequence continues at coordinate 21,595 of JAHFDA010000022.1, read as the reverse complement.
CGCCTTATCCGAGTACAACTGAATTTTTTGACGCCTTAAACTTATTAACGCTGTAAAAGGTCTACTATAAGAAAGCATTCCATGTTCCGGATCTGCAAAATACTCTTGTGTCTGCAACTGATCGCCAGCCCCGTTTGGGCTGAAACACTGGTGTTAACCTGGGATGACTGCGTGGCCAGAGCCCAAAACCAGCATCCCCAGCTGCAAGCCGAACTGGCGCGCCTGCAACAAGCCCAGGCCAGGGCGCAAGATAGCTACAATTATTACTTTCCGACCCTATCGCTCGATGCCAGTTATACCCAAAGCGGTACCGGTACCAGCGCCAATGGTGGCAGTAACAGCCTAAGCGCTGCCTTGCAAAAAAAATTATTCAGCACCGACAGTGATCAGGCGCAGGTCGATCAGGCTGGCGCAGATTTGGACGATGAGCAAAATGCCGCCCAAACGCTTAAAACCAACTTAAGTCTTGAACTGCACAAAGCCTTTATCGAAATGCTTTATCAGCAGGATGCCATTGATCTGACTCAAAAAATTGCGCTGCGCAGAAACGCCAATCTAGAACTGGTGGCACTGCGCTACGAAGCCGGACGCGAACACAAGGGGTCCTTGCTGCGCAATCAGGCTGCGCAGCAGCAAGCCAATATCGATGTCTTGCAGACCTATCGGGCGCTGGCTGTCGCGCGCAGGCATCTGTCAGTCGCCCTGGGCGGAGCGCCTTTAACAGAGTATTTTGTCACCGGCAGCCTGGAAATAAAACTACCCCCCGCCACACCCAGCTACGAAATGCTTGCCGTGCATCTGCCAGATTTTCATGCGGCTTTAAATCAAATCAAAACAGCACAGGCCGATCTCATCCTGGCCCAACACGCTTATCAGCCCGGAATCAGCGCCAAAAGTTCTGTCAGCCGTAGCGGCAGTGACCTGTCGCTGGCGAACCCCAATTGGTCTGCCGCCATCAGTTTTTCGTTGCCGGTTTATTTCGATCCGCGCAATGAACTCGGTCAAACCGAAGCCCAGGCTGCGGTAGATGAAGCCCGTTTTGAACTGACTCATCTGTTACATACTCTGGTCTATAAACTAGAGGATCAATTTGTCGCTTTTCAGAACGCTGCCGAAACCGTAGCCGTGCAGCAGGCTTTTTTAGCAGCTGCCGAAACCCGATCAGAAATTGCCAGCAGCCAGTACACCACCGGCCTGCTTTCGTTTGAAAACTGGGATGTCATAGAAAATGACCTGATCCAACAGCAGAAAACCATGCTCACCCGGCAGCGTGACGCCGCCTTGGCCGCAGCCGCCTGGGAGCAAATTCAAGGATTGGGAGTATTGCAATGAAAAAGTGGATGATTGCCTTCGGGCTGCTGGCATTATTAAGCGGCATCTGCGCCGTGGTTTTTGTGCATCTGGCCAGTAAAAAAGACCAGTCCGAATACGATCGTCACAGCGTCACTCGCGGAAACATTCGCGCCAGCGTGCTTTCAACCGGCCTTGTGAAACCTGAAAACCGCCTCGAAATTAAGCCACCCATTGCCGGACGCATCGAAGATGTCCTGGTGCACGAAGGCGACCACGTTAAAAAAGGCCAAATTCTGGCCTGGATGAGTTCCACCGAAAGAGCGGCCCTTATTGACGCTGCCCGCAGCAAGGGCGCAGCCAACCTGGCCTACTGGGAAAACCTGTATAAACCATCTTCGATCATTGCTCCCATTGCTGGCCTTTTGATTGCCCGCAACGTTGAACCCGGCCAAACCCTGACCGCCCAGGACGCGGCCTTTGTGATGTCAAACCGTTTAATCGTCAAAGCCCAGGTCGATGAAACCGATCTCGGAAAAATTACCCTTGGTCAAAAAGCCGAAATTGTCCTGGACGCTTTTCCACAGAATGTCATTGCCGGAACGGTGGCGCATATCGCCTACGAGGCCGAAACCATCAATAACGTGACCATCTACCAGATTGATATCTTGCCCAAGGAAATTCCGGCCTTCATGCGCAGCGGCATGAGCACGAATGTGCGTTTTGTGATTGCCGAACACCCGGCTGTATTGCGTTTGCCCCTGACGGTCTTACAGCAGCGCAAAAATCGCAACGGTGTCTTGCTTGCCGATGGAGCCAAGGCGCGTTGGCAATCCATCCAGACCGGTCTCGATGATGGTCAGTACATTGAAGTGTTGTCCGGGTTGGCCGAAAATGACACGGTATTAACCCCTAAGTTTGACTTTGATTCCTCACGCCCGGGCGGCGGCAATCCCCTGATACCCCAACGCCGCCGTAACCGTTAAGCGCAGTCATGATTGAACTTAAAGACATCCGCAAAACCTATCGCATGGGCGATGTGGATGTGCATGCCTTAAACGGCGTATCGCTGCATATCGCCGCTGGCGAGTTTGTGGCCATCATGGGGCCTTCGGGGTCGGGCAAATCGACACTGATGCATGTGATTGGTTTGCTAGATACACCCAATAGAGGCCAGTACAACCTACACGGGCAACACATTGACCGCTTGTCAGAAGAAGCCTTGGCCCTCTTGCGCAGCCGCAGCATTGGTTTTGTGTTTCAGCAATTTAACCTGCTGCCACGCACCAGCGCCCGGGCCAATGTGGGCCTGCCGCTGCTCTATCACCCCAGCCACGAAGCAGCAGACTGGCCCGAGCAACTGTTGGCACAGGTGGGCCTCACGAATCGGGCCGGACACAAACCCAATCAACTTTCGGGCGGACAACAACAGCGGGTGGCCATTGCCCGTGCCCTGGTCAACCATCCGCTTTTGATTCTGGCAGACGAACCCACCGGCAATTTAGATTCGGCCAGCGAAAAAGAAATTATGGGTCTGTTCAGCGCCCTGAATGCCGAAGGCATGACCGTGGTGCTGGTAACGCATGAATCTGAAATTGCGCACTATGCCCGGCGCATCATTCACATGCGTGACGGAAAGATTGAACGTGACGAAACAAGGGCTTCGTCTGTGCTTCCACGCAGCGCTGCAAAAGCGCCATCGCAGCGTCAGACACCGCAAGCGCGTTCTGCATTTAAAATGGCCCTGGCCTACACCGCACAGGCTGCCAAGGCCCTGCTGGCCAACAAGGTGCGCAGTGGTCTGTCGATGCTTGGGGTGCTCATTGGTGTTGCGGCCGTCATTGCCATGCTGGCTTTGGGCAGCGGCGCAAAAAAGTCTATCGAGCAGCAGCTGGCTTCGATGGGTTCTAACCTTTTGGTGCTGCGTCCCGGTTCGCAACGTACGATGGGCGTGGCCTTAGAAGCTGGCTCGGTCACCCGTTTTACCATCGACGATGCCCAGGCCATCGCCACCCAAGTGCCCGGCGTGCGCCGCGCCGCGCCCAGTGTTTCGGGCCGGGGTCAGGCCATTTACGGAAATAAAAACTGGAACACCAGTGTCCAGGGCGTGGGCACTGCCTTTGCACCCATGCGTGCTTCGGTTCCGCGCTTTGGCCGATTTTTTACCGAAGCCGAAGTACAGTCGCGCGCGCGCGTGGCCGTTTTGGGGGTGAGCGTGGTACGCGAACTGTTTAACGACCACAACCCCATGGGTGAACTGATCAAAATTAACAAGGTCAGTTTTCAGGTGATTGGTGTACTGCCCGAAAAAGGTGCCAGTACCTGGCGTGACCAGGATGATGTCATCCTGATCCCGATCAGCACCGCCATGTACCGCCTGCTTGGAAAGACCTATGTTGACAGCATCGATGTCGAAGTTGCCGATGCCACGCTCATGGCGCAAGTCCAGGCTGAATTAGAAAACCTGGTCCGGCGCCGTCACCGTCTGCCAAGCAGCGACGAAGACAGTTTTCAGATCCGCAACATGGCCGAGATTCAGTCGGCACTGAACCAGACCAGTCGCACCATGTCTCTTTTATTGTCAGGCATCTCCGCAATTTCACTATTGATCGGCGGTATCGGCATCATGAATATTTTGCTGGTGTCGGTCACCGAACGCACGCGCGAGATTGGCCTGCGCAAGGCGCTGGGCGCACAACGCGTGGACATCTTGTTTCAATTTTTGGTGGAATCGCTGGTTATCAGTATCTGCGGCGGAACGTGCGGAATCTTGCTGGGCTGGGGTGCCAGCAGCACCATGGCGGCGATGAGCGGTTGGACGGTGCTGGTTTCGGTCAGTTCGGTGCTGTTGGCTTTTGGTTTTTCAGCCACAGTGGGTCTGGTTTTTGGTCTGTGGCCGGCGCTCAAAGCCTCTCGTCTTAAACCCATTGAAGCGCTGCGCTATGAATAAAGCATTTGATACTATAGTAACCGTGTTCACGGGGCCTGTAGCTCAGCTGGGAGAGCGCCGCGTTCGCAATGCGGAGGTCGTCGGTTCGATCCCGATCAGGTCCACCATAGAAAACTGCAGCTTCCTTGGATCGAACCAAGCGCAGCGTCTTTCGATCCCGATCAGGTCCACCATAAAAAAACCGCAGCCCAAGCGCAGGCTTTTTTCTCCTTCACACTTCACCTTCATCTTTATCTTCATGCTTCTGCCTCTGATAGCCTTTGGCCAGTCTTACACGGGTCCCTTGTTTGATGCCCATGCGCATGTAAAACCCATGGGCGCTGGGATGACGAATCCGATGGGCCATCGTTCCGGTTACGGGGCTCCAGACGATGATGGCGCTTCGCAGGCCAATTTGATGGATGCCGAACGCCGGGCCGGGATCAAGGGCGCTTTTCTTTTTGGTCAGGAACAGTTGACTCTGGCGGAACAAGCCCGCAATCCTGCGTTTGTCTTTCCGTTTGTCAACATCCCGATGGACCATGAAACCCATCAACTCTTGCTCACTGAAGACACCCTGGCGCAAATTGAGACCCAGTTAAAAACAGGGCATATGTTTGGTATTGGAGAAATGTCACTCCGGCACGCCCCCCTTATTAAAAAAGGACTACCCGAAACCCGGCACCCGGCCGATGGCCCGATTGCGCTCAAAATATATCAACTGGCCGCCAAATATCATGTGCCGGTAAACATCCACTTTGAACACGAGTATGTGGATGAACTTTATCGGGCCCTGGCGCAAAGCCCCTCCAGCACCATCATCTGGGCTCACTGCGGTGACGCGCCCGCATCTCTGGTGGCTGCGGCCATGCGCAAGTATCCGAATTTATACGCTGATCTGTCGTGCCGCAATCCCATCCTACGCGACAACCCTAAAAAACAACTTTCCCTAAGCAACGATGACGAACGCATCTTGCCCGAGTGGAAGGCTCTGTTGATTGAGTTCCCTGACCGCTTCTTGCTTGGCTTTGACTTGTGGGTGCCTGACCGGATCGGTTATTTGGATGAACTGGTCGCTTATGATCGGAACGTGTTAGGACAACTGCCGCTACCGGTGGCTGAAAAAATTGCCTTCCGTAATGCGGAAAAATTGATTGAAATTAAGCCTTGAGTTGCTTTGCATCATAAAACACCTCCCCCACCCGCTTGATGTGGTCGATTAAATCTGGATTATCGAGATGATTGAAAATTGAAATGTCAAAAGTCCAGGGCAGCATTAATTCGTCTATGGCCAGTTCAATGCGATTTAACGTTTTCAAATCGATGTTGGCGCCAAGCAGCGTCAGATCAATGTCCGAACCACTTTTAAAATTCCCCTTTGCCCGCGATCCATAAACGAGGGCTTTTTCTATTTCCGGAAATTTCGAAAAAACAGAATGAATCCTGGCGACGATTTCATCTTTTAGTCCGAAGGGCATGGGCGCAAAATTCTAGAGCAGGGCTTCCAGCTGATTCTGCAATTCAACAAAGAGACCGTAGAATTTGCCAATAATGGCGGCCGACACGGAATCAGCCGTTTTTTCATCGTAGGTATGTGAGGTTTTATTCCGGTTGGCAAACATGTCCATCCAGGCTTCTCCATCACGAACAAGCCCCCGGTTAAAAGCCAGTTGAATGGCATCCTTGGGGCCCCTGATGCCGGTATTGCCCAAGGACTCCAGGTAGTCCTTAAGCGTATTGCAGGCCAGCTCGTAAGTATATTCAAACCCCTGAATAAGCCCCTGCTCTTCCAGGTTTGAAAGCGGACGCTTTTGGCTTAGTTCAACCGCCTGGGCCAGCTGCATCAAGGCTTTTTTATAATTTGAAAACCGTTGCTGCCAGCGGATATCGTCGACCATGTTGGCATAAATTATAGCCCGGATTGTTCATACTAGCCTTAAAAATTGCACACTTGGCATCCCGCTACCTCTATTGAAACTCCCTTGGATCGAACCAAGCGCAGCGTCTTTCGATCCCGATCAGGTCCACCATAGAAAATTGAAGATGAAGACTGAAGCATGAAGGGAAAACAGCGACCGCCTTCACCTTCATGCTTCATTCTTGAAGGTTAATATTTGGACACTGCCGTTTTAATGGTTTCTACCGTCCAACTGATAAGTGAAGACTCGCCTGCCGTGATCGTACAATTACTCAAAGCACTCTTAAAGGAGTCTGCTTGAGCAGCCGTTAAAATGCCCGCTGTCACTGCCTTATCAACATAGTCTCCCATAAAACTTATCAAGCTCGAACCCCCGGCAGTTATACGACCATCACTATCACAACAATCGCCGCGACCAAAGGTGTCTACCGCGCTACTGAATGTAGCCAAATTGTTCTTAAGATAAGCCCGGGTTGTTATAACTTTAACCGAGGTTACGCTACTGGCTGTCTTTGAAAGCCCCGCAGCATTGCCACTACTTACAGCCCCTAATGTCATTGCCGCAATCCCTAAAATCATAACTGCAAAATATTTTTTATTCATGGCTTCTCCCTTATATTCTATGAATTTTGGCTACCAAGAAATTCTTCCCTAATACAAGGCATGCTAAAACATTCAAATTTTGTGCTGGATTGTCTGTACAAAATCGCGTCAGATACGGATTGCGGGATTCTGGTTTGCGCGGCGCATAAATCGAATCTCACCAAGGGTATACCTTAAAAGCGCCCACCTTGAATCGGGCAGACTCCCGCACCATTTGAAAAGTTCCGGGATCGTCCGGGTACGTTCGCCCATGTCCTCTCCGCGCGAATTGATGTAAGACCGCGTACCTTGCCGTGGCCACAGCGGGGCAGCTTCTCCGTCGGCAATGTATGCATCGATGTGCTCAAGCAGTTTCTCCGGATAGTCTGCATCCTGATAACAGGCCAGGTACATGTCCCGTTCAACATGCTTGCCATGGATAATGGTCTCAAGGTAAATACGCAGCCAGGTCAAATACTGCGGACCAAACATACGTGTCAGCTCAAGGTCATAGCGGATTTCACGGTGGGTATCTTGCAGCAGATGATGCGCCAACACAAACAAGTCTGGCAAAAACAAACCGATGGGATCCATGAGGCTGGCGGGTTCCTGAATGAATCGAAGCAAAAGATGAAAGTAAAAATTCAGCCCCTTGATACCCACCGAAGCGCAGTAAAGCCGGTTGTCGGGGATAATGACGCCAAACAGCATGATCAGGCCGCCAGCATAAATTTTGGGCAAGGGTGGTGGTTCCGGCGTTACCCCATGATCCGCCATCATTTGCAAACGCTGCCTGACCAACTGGAAATCCGAGATGTTTTGCAATACCCGAATCACACGGCCAAGCTTGGCCCGGCGAGTTTCAGGCTGCTGTCCCCAGACGTCAAGTAACAACTGTGTTTTGGATTTGGAAAAACGAAAAGGCCGTTCGGGAGGATAGGCGCAGATCTTAACCCGGATTATTCCACGCATATGAAGCGGACTATTACACACGGGAACCCGCATATCGTGAATCATGCATACTTTCGAAGCATCCTTTACTTCACGCAGCCCGCGCATTTAGCGGGCTACGAGTAAAGTATGAATAGTGCGGGTTAAGTTCCACGGCTGTGTTATTTTTCATTGCTTCGGCTAGGCTAAAATTCCGTCCAGAATAAATTGGGTTACAAATTCTAATTCCAAATTTTTTCCACCCACCCGCGCCGGTACAATGGCCAGGGCGCCAGGGTCGCCATAGGGATCCCCGGTAAACTTGCAGGTGCTGTCGATATTAAACCAGCTCCCCTGCCCAAAAGTTTGCTTTCCCTCTGGCAGATTGTGGATCGAAACACCCCCGCCGCTGGTTGCAATCGTTACAAAAAATCCCGGCATGGATTTGGCGACATCACCCAAAACGTGTGGGTCCATGGCAAACTTAAAATACAAGGTGCCCTTGGGTTCACAGGGAACATCCATGATGCTTAGATTGATATAGTACGCGCCAAAGAGCATGTTAAATTTGGCAATGATTTCTGCGGGTTCCTGATCGGCGGCAGAAACATTTGCGCCCATCGCCACTGCCTGGGGTGCCTCGTTTAATAAGGTTGAGGCCTGTTTCAAGATGTCCTGGCAAGAAACGGTATCTACCCTTAACGTATTGCGGTGAATTTGGTTGTAGACCCGAATGGCCAAGAGACTTCCGTTGGCATCCCAGACCGGTTTGAACAGTATGCCTTCGTCGGAGTGCAGCCGGGCGTGTTCGGGTATCAGTTCGATGATATTTTTTCCGGCAGTGAATCGGGCCTGGCCGCCTGTGTATACCCCATCGGCGATTTTTGTTTCGAGATCGGCATTGGACATTTCGATTCCGGCGCTTATTTCCTCGCCGGCCCAGCGGTACATGGGCGCAAGGCCGCCGGCACATTTCCACGCAAGGTAACGGAGCGGCGTACCCTGCTTTTCCCAAACGTCTTTGGACAATTGCGTCAACTTTGCAATGTCGGCGCTGGCCGTTTTCATATCCGCTAAAAATATCTGGTGCGCATCCTGGGGCACAAAAGAAAGCTCCGCTCCGCGCCTTTTTGCCATACCGGACAACACGGCCAAAACCTGGCTTTGAATAAGGTCCCGCAAAGCACTCTGCCGATCTTGTGCAGGAGTCGCCTTAATGCCTGCGATCCATTCATTGCGTTCCGCCACCAAACGGTTAAACAGCATTGGTTAATTCCTTTCCTTATTAGACATGGTCCAAAGTCTTCCGTCGCATATGAATACTGTGCATCACCAATCGTGCCACCGGCCGCGCCGCCTTTGGCCCCATGCCCGTAACAAACGGCCAATCCACACGACAATAACGCGCGTCGAGCAGCGCGCGAAGCTGATGAAACCATTTGAGATCCGCACCAGATTCCTGCAGGGCGGCGTCGTTAGAAAACGGGATGGGCAGAAAGGTTTGGTCGACCAGTCCCAGCAACGGAATCACGCGATCGACGATCTCCGGAAATCCGGTGAGTTTTTTGCCTTCCACAATGGAGCGTCCGTTTTCACGCACAAATGCAAAGGTGGAGGTGGCGTGACACACGCCCGACAGCGCCTTGCCGCCGCGATACAAGCGCCCGATAACCTCGTGCAGTTGCGGATTCCTGTTCACGTCAAACAGGCAGCCGTGCCCGCCCGGCAAATACAACGCATCAATCTGGTCGGCGTTAAGTTCAGAAACCGCTTTGACGGATGCAAACTTGGTCTGGATTTCCTGACCCAGCGGCGTCTCCGGCACCATCGACCGGCTGATCCCAAAACCCGCCCCAGAAAACGGCCCCGTGATTTTAAGACTCCATGGATCGGCTTTGGGTTCTTTACCGTCGACGGTAAAGAAAGCCATTTCGCAACCAGCCTGGCGAAACTCATCGTACGCACCGTAGACTTCTTCCCAGTGATATCCTACGGTACTAATGACCATGGCAATGCGAATGAGCATTTGGAATAACCTTACATCCAGCCCGTCTTCCACTGCCGATGAGAAAGCAAAATCATGCCCAGCAGAATGACTGGCACAATGATATCGCCAAAGCTGTCGTGACAAAACGCATGCGAGGCGGATGCTCCAATCATGTTGAACGCATATCCCGCATAAGCCCATTCCTTGAGGGTCCGAAAGCGCCCATACAAGATGGCCATGCCGCCGAGAATCTTGGCAATCCCCAGAATTTTTAGAATGTACATGGGATAACCCAGATGCGTGACGATGCCATCCACGTTGGCCTGCATGCCCATGAGAAAGGTCACCCCTGACATCATGAGTGGCGCCAAGAACAAGATGGTTACCGTCCAATAAATCCATTTAGCCGTCTTGATCCATTTGGCTTTTTTTTCAGAGCTCATGATTGTTCCTCCGCAGCGATTATAGCCTAGCTGACTTGCACATTAGGAAGGATGGTTTTGGTCTAAACAACCCATTGTTTTAGCCAATAATTGGTCTAAACAACCCATTGTTTTGACCAGTTTTGATACAATAAGGTTATATATGCAGCGCGATGCCCTTAAACACTTAGGCGACTGGCAGAAAACGGCCAGGCATAAGCCACTCTTGTTTCGCGGAGCCCGCCAGGTTGGCAAAACCCATCTCATCCAGACTTTTGGCAAGCAACACTTTAAAAATGTGGTTACTGTGAATTTTGAAAAACAGCCGGCCGCCTGCGCCCTGTTTGAGGCGGATCTGGATCCCAGGCGCATCATCAACGAAATTAGTTTGCTGGGTAAAAATCCACCCATTACGGCGGAAAACACCCTGCTGTTTTTTGATGAAATTCAGGCCTGTCCCAAAGCCATTACCGCTTTACGTTATTTTTATGAGGACCTGCCCGACCTGCATGTGATTGCTGCGGGCTCACTGCTGGAAATTGGCTTGACCCAGGCAGCCATTGCCTTTCCGGTGGGGCGTATCGCATCGGTGTACCTCTACCCCTTATCGTTTTGCGAGTTTTTGAGCGCGGTCGGCCAGGCCGCGCTGCGCACGCATCTCGAGCATGTTTCGTTGGCCAACCCGCTTTCCGAAACCATTCATGAGCACGCCATGGCGCTGGTTAAACAATATTGCCTGGTCGGTGGCATGCCCGAGGTAGTGGCAACTTTTGCGGAGCATGGTCAGCTTAACGCCTGCGAACAATATCAAAATACGCTGATCGATACGTTTCGCAGCGACTTTGCCAAGTATGCACGCCAAATGCACTGGACACGCATGCACAAGGTTTTTGATTACTGTGCCCGGAGCATTGGCCAAAAAATTACTTATTCCAAAATAGACCCGAATGAAAAATCGCGCGATCTGTCAAAGGCCTTGCAACTTTTAGCCATGGCCCAGGTGGTTCAGCTGGTACAGGCCAGCTCTGGCACTGGTTTGCCCTTGTCTGCCCTGGCCAGCGCCAAACACGCCAAGGCGCTTTTTTTAGACATCGGCCTGGCCCAATGCATTGGACAACTTCAGGCCGAATTGGTCTTTACCAAGCAGCTCTCGCAAGTGAATCAGGGCGCTTTGGCCGAGCAATTTGTCGGCCAGGAATTGCTGGCAAACGCCCCGGCTCACCAAGCCAGTCATTTGTACTATTGGACCACCGAGGCCAAATCCAATCAGGCCGAAGTTGATTTTCTGGTGCAGGTTAAAAACCAAATTGTACCCCTCGAAGTAAAATCAGGCCCCAAAGGATCATTAAAAAGCCTGCATCAATTTTTAAAAACCTACCGCCTCGACCACGCCATTAAAGTTTCTGCCCAACCTTTATCGGTCGAAGACCACGAAGTGCGGGTACTGCCCGAACGCAATAAAATAAAATACAAGCTCCTCAACCTGCCCTTTTATTTACTGCACCATCGAAAGCTGATCGAGGAATTTATTGGTACGAGGTAATTGCTTCAGCTGGTTGGTAAGTTGTGGACACCAAGCCGGTGCCTGTCGTGCAATTCTTCAGATTCAGCCTTCTTCATAAAAATAATCACTGTCGATTTTTTTAGTTTCGTATGATGTAACCGGGGTAACTCCAACATTGTGATCAATCATTAGTTGAGCCAGTTGCTCACCATCTATGAACACAATTTTAGAATCAATTTTTGCCACATACTCCTCAGCTTCGTGGCTGAAGTCAGAAGTGGTGATAAAGATTCCCTTCTTCGCACGGTGTCCTTGCAGGGCACCCGCAAACTTTTGGATTTCAGGGCGTCCAATCGTAGCTTGCCACCGCTTGGCTTGAACGTAGATAACATCGAGACCAAGGCGATCTTCATTAATGATGCCATCAATACCCTCGTCGCCGCTACGTCCAACAGCTTTTCCAGCTTCCTTGCGAGAGCCACCATAACCCATTTTCACGAGAACATCGATGACGAGGCGCTCAAAGAAAGATGGGGAGCATTCCGTTACGATTTTTAAAAGCTCCGTAGAGAGATCTTCGCGCAGTTTCTGATATGCCGTTTCCAGAAGTTCACCTGGTGTTTGAAGTGTTTCTGTTTCGGCAGATTCTGTGATTTTTTCCCGTTCTCGGTGTTTTGCTCTAAACTCCACGAACTCGGGGAACTGTTCCAAGAATTTTACGTTGATTTCCGATGGATTCTCGGACAGAACTTCCCGGCCACGTTGGGTAATGCGGAAGTATCCCCGCCGTGTGGACTTCAACAGAGCGCCCTTGCTCATATAAGACCGCGCCCAAGCAACCCGGTTGTCAAATCGTGGTTGCTGTCCGCTCGGCAGCAACTCATTCTTTTCGGCGTCTGTAAGCCCAAACTGTTCAGACAGGCCCTCGATTGCCCCCCGAATGGATTGTTCGTTTCCGTCAGCAGCAAAACGAAGCAAGGGAAGCATAATTGACTGGTAATCGGGTATCGTCATGTATGGTTCTTCTATTTGTTAGTGGCCCACGTCAAGCCTAATCGTCCACATGTAATCGCGATCCACTTGAACAACGTATTCTCTGGCATTTTACCCTCTCAAGCTCGCACGGACAACGAAAGCACATATTCAATGCTCACTTTCACCCAACGCCGCAGCGCCTTCTTATTTTTCAACATCGCTTTTGGCAGAACCACGTAATCTCTCTTGATTGGGCCTTTGGGGAAATAGCGCAGCGGTTTTGCGCCATGGTCACTCACTAAGGCGCTTCGCAATTTTTCCGGCAGTTTTATCCCAAAGCCTGCGGTACTTAGCGACATGCAAATTCTTCCATCGGCGTAAACTGCGGCGCCCCCAAAGAAGTGTTTACATTTCAGTTTGACGCCCTTAAATCTTCCCGATGTAGATTGTTTGAGTAAGGCAGTCAGCCGCAACGTCTTGTCAGCTTTTACGCGCATATACGGCCGCAATAAGCGGACTAACGATCGCATAATGGATAAGTATAAAAGCCGTCTCAATGGTCAAAAATCCACTAACCGAAGACATTTGATGTTTTGCGCTGACTGCCAGCACCATAAAACTCCATGCCAATGGGCAGGCGAGCGACGCAAATTTAACGGCGCCCTTGAGAATGGGCTCGCCCGCAAAAAGGCGCTCATAAACGACGGACCAAATAACGCCCTGAATAAGCATGGAAGTGATGCCAAAAGGGATGATGATATTTTCCCTGTATACATGGAGAGACTTGTAATACTCGGCAAATATCGTCAGATGCCAGAAAAATCCCAACGGAAATGTTGGAAGCATATATGCCAACACGGCCATGATTCTTTTTTTCATTTTATTTACCCCCTCTTAAAGATTATTCTAGTGCCGTGACCGATTGAATTTTAAATAACAAATCACGGCCTGTACCGAGCCGCACACAGCGTTTCACCAGAAAATAGTAACAAATTCATGCGGTCGAGGTACTAGCCCGTTTTATTCATATGATGGAAGCAGCAGGCTGCCCATTGCGCAGATGGATCGGGTCAATGACTTTTGCTAGCCGCTTTTTGCGGAAACAACATCATGCCGGCGGCAATAAAACACAGCAGCGCGGCCGATGCCGAAAAACGGTTCAGCGCCAGGCCACCTGCGCTGATCGGCTTGTCAAGAAAATCGCCAAGCACGGCACCCAGGGGACGCGTAAGCACGAAAGCCGTCCAGAACAACAGGATGCGTGAAATCTTCGTCCAGTAATAGGCCGCAACAACCAAGGCAAGCAGTATGGCAAATACTAAGGCGCCGCCGCTGTAGCCCAGCCCGGCGGTATCGGCCGTCCAGTCCCCCAGCGCGGTGCCCAGGGTCTGGGAGAACATAATCGTCCCCCAGTAGAACATTTCGACTCGGGGCGAATTGACAGTCTCCACCGACACCGACCCCATCGTGCGATACCACAGGGCCAGCGAGGCAATGAGTAGTGCGAACAAAAGCGTTGTGCCCCCGGTGTAGCCAATGCCGAGGGAACGATCGGCAAAGTCGGCCAGCGTGGTGCCGACGGTCGTGGTGGCGATAATCGTCGTCCAATATCGGAAGGGATGAAACCGTTTCGCGGCCATCTGCGCAAGCACGGCAAGTATGAAAAGCGCCGCAAATATCCCCGTGGCGGCAAGGTAGCCCAGTTTCATCGACATCGACACCGCATCGCCGCCCGTTTCGCCCAGCGTGGTGGCCGCAATCTTGAGGATCCAGAAAAACAGCGTGACCTCGGGAACTTTGCTTAGACTTTGTTCTACCGCTGAATTTCGCAAGCTCAAGATCCGATTTTCCCAACGGATACAGATGGAACAGGGATTGTGGACACCGGGGTTGATGTTCCCTTTGCAACAAGCTCAAAAGCTATGCGCATGGCATCAAAACGATCAGAAAATTCTATACCCTCTTTCCTTAATACATCCATCAGCATTTGATGATACGTCGCTCTGAGAGCACCAACCTCGTCTTTTGCAATGTACTCGTTGTCGGGAATTTTACGGTCGAGATTAACGAGATCGGTATAAATTCGGGCGATTTCAACTACCGTCATAATTCTCCTTTGACGATCCTAAGGGCAATGCGCGTAGCATGTTCCCTATCTTTAAATTTAATACCCTGTTGCTTGAGTGCGTCTATAAACATCCAATGCAAATCAACTCGTTTTTCTTCCAGTGAGTGCAATTTTTGGGGATCACTGGTTTCCTCAATCTTTTCGATTAGGTCAATATATTGTTTCGCCAGTTGATATAAACTCCCCTTCATTTTCGTGACAATTGTATCAAACATAAAATAGTTGTTTCACCACACAGACTTGTATACTTTGAATCACCCCATGTCTAAACGTTCCCCCCAATCCGTTGTTTTTCTCACCGTCTGCATGGACCTGATCGGATTTGGCATCGTCATTCCGCTTTTGCCTTTTTACGCCCTGCACATGGGCGCCAGCGGCTTTCAGGTGGGGCTGCTGATTTCCATTTATTCGCTCATGCAGTTTATCTTTGCGCCACTCATCGGCCGGCTAAGCGACCGCATCGGGCGACGTCCGGTAATGCTGGCCACGATATCGCTCAACATCATTGGTTACACGCTGTTCGGCTGGGCCAAGACCCTGCCGCTCTTGCTGCTAAGCCGCGCCATCAGCGGCCTGTCTGGCGCCAACATCAGCGTGGCCCAGGCCTGCATGGCCGACGTGACCACACCCGAAAACCGCGCCAAGGGCATGGGTATGGTGGGCGCGGCATTTGGAATCGGTTTTACCATCGGCCCGGCCATCGGTGGTTTGCTCGGAAAATTCAGCTACTCCCTGCCCGGTTATTTTGCCGCCCTGTTGTGCCTGATCAACTTTTTAATGGCGATTTTTATTTTGCCCGAAACACTTCCGCCCGAAAAACGTGGCCAGCAGCGTCTGGGCCGCTGGGCAACCTTTGTCAAAACCATTGGCCATCGCGAAACTGCCCTGTATATCTTTTTGTTCTTTATGATGACGCTGGCTTTTTCGCAGGTCGAAGCCACGTTTTCGCTCTTTGCCAAAAAACGTCTGGATATGACCGTGACGCAGGTGGGTTACATTTTTACGCTCATCGGCATTATTGTCGGTCTCATTCAGGGCACAGCCATCGGGCCCTTGAGCAAACGTTTTGGCGAACGGCGCTTGCTGATGATTGGCATGTTTTCTTTAAGCGCGGCTCTGGCACTGATGTCGCAAGTCCTGTCCATTTCGCAGCTTGTTGCGGTCACCTGTTTTATGGCCGTGGGCAACGCTTTGAATCAGCCGTCGATCATGAGCCTGCTTAGCCGTTCGGCCACTTCGGACGTGCAGGGTGGCACGCTTGGCGCCGGTCAGTCTGCCTCTGCCCTTGCCCGGATCCTCGGCCCCATGATCGGCGGCCTGTGCTTTGACCATCTCGGCATCGGTGCGCCGTTTTTAACGGCGGCGGCGCTGGTGATGGTGGCATGGGGAACGCTCGTTAGCAATTAAATTCCAAAGAATCCGCGCGCAAAGTTTAAGAACCCTTGAACCTCCGTACGATGATTGCGGTTCCAGGCGGCGGAAACTTCAGCATCGTAGGGCTCGTCAAAGCGGCTCCACCAGCTTTGGCCGGGACGGCGCAAGGCGAAACTACCATCGGGTTGCTGGCGATATTGGCACTTAATGGCCCACACCGAGCGGCGCATTTCGTCGAGCTTGCCAATAAGATCGGCAACATCCCAAGGCTCGTGCGTCCAGTCCACGGTGGCGCGCACCCAGCCGGGTCGGCTGCGCTCGTTGCCCGATTGGATGTCCGCGATGATTTTTTCCATCACCGGCAGCGGAATTCCCAAAAGCCGAGCGCCATATTTGCCCGCGCAGGCGCAACCTTCGCGTAATTGCAGTCCAAAATGCTGTTGCAACCACAGACTGGCCAAACGGTGATCCAAATAATTCCAGCGTTTGATTACGCGCTCCGGGGTATAACGCACGCCACCGGTCGTAAAGGAAAATACCGGCAAACGCTCGCGTCCGAAACTTCCCAGCAAGCCAATGGGCGGGTCGGAATCGTAGAAACCCTCGAAGGCATGCAGCATGGTGTCGCCAAGCTTGCGCTCCTGCGCTTCGATGGCCTCCCAACCCACCCATTCCCGGAGGATCAGTCCCAAGGCCGCCCGCACCGCTCCGCCAATATTGTCGGAGCCGCCGATCCAGTAGTGCTTGTCGGAAATATAACCCACGCGCTTGCCCGGCACCGCGCTGGTATAAATCACCGTGTCCCCGCCAACCTCCACAGGAATCTCTCCGATCATGGCATCCAGCCCGCGCAAGAGCCGTTCCGAAACGTAAAGCATGCCCGGATTACCGTCGAGTCCCATACCCACCAGTTTGTGGGACGAATAAAACAAAAAATCCGGCCAGGTTTCGGAATCGTCTCCGGGCCGGGCCTGGATGGGCCGGTGCGAGCCATGCGTCGCAAGGTCGAAACCCACGTAAGCGCCGTAGCGATGCGCCAATCGCGCAATCGCGGACATATCGTTTTGCGAACCGTCGACATTGCTTGCGCCCTGAATGGATACGACCACGTAAGGCCGTCCTTCGGCCTGCGCCGCCTTGAGGAGCATTTCGAGTTCATCGAGATCAATGTCGTTCGTGGGCTCACAGAAACCCACGTAACGCAGTTCGCCCACGCTTTCGGCAAAAGGCAGGTCGTTGCTGTGGTGTTCCTTAAGGCTGGTGATAAACAGCGGTCGTTTGGAAAGCGAAAGATCCGCGCGATTCCAGCCGTAAACTTCGGCCGCGCGCGAGTGGTGTTTGGCGCCCAGCAGTTCGAGAAACTTATGCACCGCGCCCGTGGCCCCGCTGCCGGTCAACCACAGCAAATCCTGTTCGCTTGCGCCAATGATTGTGCGGATGGCATGAAAGGATCCATGAAAAAGTTCCAGCGCCGACAAGCCGCCCGCGCTCTTGCCATGCGAGTTGCCATGGCGATGCTGCACAAGATGTCGGCTGGCTTCATAAATAATGCGGCTGGGGCTGCCCGTGGCCGTACCATCAAAGTACAAAAAGGGCTGCTCGCCAAAGGGACCCGGGTAAGCGGAATCGTTGGCGAACAACGATTCGCGCACCAGGCGACGGCGGCTGTGGGATTCGGCAAGGGAATGCGGCGCCAGCGCCAGATGTTTGTGGTTCAGCATATCGATCTTACTGCGTCGCTTTCTTGGGCACTGCCCTCGCTAAAACAGCGACTGCGGGATCTGCGGCAACCACACCGCTTTTATCCGCAGGGAGTACCTCCGGCAACGCAAGCGGAACTGCAAGCTCTGGCAAGACATGTCCGCTCAATATATTAATCTCTTTGAGCAGGGCCTTGGCAAACAAAACGGCTTCGAGCGGGCTACGCTGCACGCTGACAATATTAATGAGCTGCATGGCATAGCCGATGACAACTCCAAATTTTTTTTGACGTTCGGTCGAAAATTCATTCCGAAACTTGTTCGCTAAATCTGATTGATCAAGGGCATAGAGTTGAACATCGTCCAGAGACACCATCTGCTGTCTTGCCTCCCATAGCATTTGAACCACATTGCGTGCCAGGACAGCAAGCGGTATCGCCTGGTCAGCCATTAAGCGTGAAATTATTTTAGGAAATTGTGACTTCTGCAATCTGGTTTCGAAGTAATGGCTTTGAACCCGGGAGCTCTGAAAAAAATATGGATCTCCACCCATCCACACTCCCAAAATTAACTCTACACCTGTAAGCAAACCCCCGCCCGCAAATAACCCCATACCCATGTGTCCACCGGTTGAAAATCCAGCAATGGTTACCATCGTCAGGCTAGCCAAAAGCGCCAAATTGCGCGCCCGGTACCATAAAAATGTATCTTTATTTAAACGGTCAATATCCTGCATCAGGGGTTCGGTCACATGCGCCGCAAGTAATTCCTGTGTAATGGATGCATCCCATTCCGGCTGCGGAATCTTAAGCGGGTAAGCCTCTTTAAGCGCGGGATGTTTGGCCAGGTGAGCCGCCAAAACGTGGACTCCCGGCAAGGCGCAAAAACGCTCCCAAATGTCCATGAAAGCACCAAAAAAGTGCGAGTCTGGCTCGGAGATCATAAACTCCACCCAATGGGCAATTTTTTCCAGACCCGCCGCATCCTGCCCGCGCAGTAGCTCACCCAGCACCCGTTCCGACTGCGGCGCAGCAAAAAACAAAATGGCAATCGCGTGTTTGTGCGCATCAAAGTCTGTATAACGCAAAAGAGAATCGATGGCATTGGCCAGCACTGGCGGGTTTTGGATATGCCCGGCCAACGCCCGGCCATGAAGCGGATTTTGAATAAACTCTGACAAACTCAATAAAAAATCAGCTTGAGAAAAATGCAAGGTTCTACGGCAACTAAAATTGTACTCGAGCTGCTCGGCCAGTTGTTTGTGCTTCACTTAAAACTCCAATCAATGGTTGCAGGCATCCTAAAGACTATGTCATTCAGGGCTTGTCTGGGCATATCTCCTATCGATAATTATCGATAAAAATTGCAGGGTTTTGACGTTTTGATCAAACAACCGTTAAACAACGCACATCTATTCCCAGGGCGATGCCCTAGGCTATGAATGTTTGGCCCCTTCAGGGCCCCGGATAACCAGATGATCGCTTGGGATTGAACAGAATACCCGAACAATTCAAGCGCTGAAGGCGCGAAACATTGTCAGCCCAGGGTACCACCCTGGGATTGCGGTATCATCATGTTTTCCAGCCCTGTAGGGGCGCAACAAATTTATGGCGCAATCGTTGGCAAAAATTTATGTCCATCTGGTGTTCAGCACCAAGCTGCGTCAACCGCTCATTGCCGAGCCAATCCTACCGGAACTTCATGCCTACCTGGCTGGAATCTTGAATACCCAGAATTGTCCAACTCTCCAGGTCGGCGGTATGGCCGATCACGTTCATATTTTATTTCAACTTGCCCGCACCAAATCCTTGAGTGAGGTCGTTGAAGAAGTCAAAAAGAGTTCATCTAAATGGATGAAAACAAAAGGAGCCGAACACTTTTCCTGGCAGAACGGATACGGGGCATTTTCGGTGAGTGAATCCAATATGAAGGACGTTGTGCGTTACATTCAAAATCAGGAAGCACATCACCGCACGATTGATTTTCAAGATGAGCTTCGGACTTTGTTAGATGAGTTTGGCATCGCTTATGACGAAAAATATTTGTGGGATTAGCGATGGGTTTTTATTTCGCCCTTACAGGGCTTTAACATTTGCACCATACCGATTCCCAGGGCGATGCCCTGGGCTACAAATGTTTGGCCCCTTCAGGGCCACGTAAACGGAATGTTCGAATCATTCGAGCGCTGAAGGCGCGAAATATTATCAGCCCGGGGCATCGCCCCGGGTACCAACGGCACACCCACGCAATTCAAGCCCTGTAGGGGCGCAACAACATCGCGCCGTCAAACGTGTTCCGCCCTTTCAGGGCTGGAAATATCATGACGCATACGCGGCCTACGTTACCCACGTTGCCCAGTTTCCCAGGGCGATGCCCTGGGCTACAAATGTTTGACCCCTTCAGGGCAAATATTTCTCAGCTGGGCCAAGGATCCAAGATTTCAAGCGCCAAGAACTAAATTGAGTCTAATCGGGCAAGCCAAAGACAACGCCCCCACCGTAGCCACGATTAACAGGAGCGTCGTCGTACCAATCGTCGATGCCAACGCGACGCAGACAAAAGCGGCTATCACGACTTCTATCAATATCATATGACTTTACAACTGCTGCTTTAGGATATCGACTCTCCTCATAGTGCCCCAAAAACTTTTCCGCAGTCCAAAACCAGAAAATACCAAAGTTACTGTGAAAGTTTTCCGCGTACAGTTTTTCATACGCTGTTCGAGAAGCTTTCAGGTTTAACATGCCCAGCGCATCGGCCTTCGTCAAACCTTGTTCTTTGGCTTTGGCCACAACGGCGTCAAGAATTGCTTCTGTCATCGGCCTGTCCTGATTAACCAACATGCCGGATCTGTTGATCATTTTGGCCGCATTAAACTGCACCCTTAAGCCAGCCTTCTGGTAAACAGGCGTAAGGCTGTCTACTCCGAGATACGCCATTAGTTCACGGGCCTTGAGTACAGTGATGCTGACTTTTTGTCGGCCAGGTAATGCAATCTGCCGCACTTCACCAATTCTGTTTATCAATTCCAGCGCCGTCCCGGATACTTCAATCCTGGGAGCGGCTTCAACGGCAGCCACGGGTTCCTGCGCCAATGAAGCTCTACGGAAAAGCATGTTGATCATAAATAACTCCTTTAGAATTGGTCTTTTAAGGTTGATCGATAAGAATCGGAATTAATTTCAGGCAATTTTTTGACGAATTTTGACGTTTTATGTTGTACGGTTGCCCCTAAATTCCAAGCTCCCCCGCCCATAGGCGCTCCAAAAACACCTTCCAGGGCAGTATTTCAATGGCCCCGTAGCTGCGCGGCGCACGTTCACAACATACCACCAGAGATTTTTTGACCGGGCCATCGGCCATTAAGGCCTTTAGGTGCTTGAGTTGATTGTCGGTCACCCGCTCGCTGGACTTGACTTCGATGGCCAGCAACTTATCGCCCAGAATAAAATCCACTTCCTGGCCGGTGCTGGTGCGCCAAAAGGTGATTTCCAGATCTGGCTGGCGGTAGGCCCGGTAAGCGCGCAGCTCCATTAAAATGTAGTGCTCAAAGGCCTTGCCAAACTCCGGCGTGCCGGAACAGGGCCGACGGCCGCACAAAAAGTTGGCCAGACCCACATCAAACAAATAAAACTTTTCGGTCTCGATCATGCGGCGATCCTTGGAGCGCACCCAGGGCGGCACGCGAAAACCAAGCAGGGTATCCTCCAATATTTCGAATAATTTTATTCACATACAAATATTACAATGTATTTTAAATAATTAAACATTTTTATCCGGATATATTTAATTAATGTTTATTTAATTCTATTAAATCGGAGCCGTAACCGTCTCGGTCAGTATTCGCAGGCCTTCT
>JAHFDA010000107.1 GCA_023249225.1 bacterium | reverse complement strand
TCCAGGGACTGTCCGGGGTTACTTTCAGATTCTCGAAGACACCTTGCTGGGTTTTACATTGCCCCCCTGGACCGGATCTGCCAAACACAGGCTGATTGAAACGGCCAAATTTTATCTTTGCGATCCGGGACTGGTACGTTGGTTAAAAGGTATTTCTAAAATTCAATCCAAAACAGAAGAATTTGGGCGCGCCTTTGAACACTTTTTAATTAACGAGATAAGGGCTTACCTGGCCTACAAGGAAAAACGGGAAAAGTTATATTTTTGGCGCACCAGTACACAGCAAGAAGTCGATCTGATCATAGGTTCGATGCAGGTGGCCATTGAATTTAAGGCGGCTGCCAATGTAGGAATCTATGACCTCAAAAGCATGATTAAGTTAAAAGAAGATCAGCCCAAGCTCAATCGTCTTTTGGCCGTTACTTTAGACGAAAGGCCCCGGCATTTAAGCCAGGGCATTGACATTATTCCATGGCAACAATTTTGCAATCATTTATGGGCTGGAAAAATTATTTAACCTACTCTGCCGGGCCCACGTAGGTCAGTTGTCCATCGACCACTTTAAAGATGCCGATGAATTGATTTTTATTGTCGCCTTTTTCGTCGAAAACAATTGCGCCGGTAATGCCAGCAAATCCTGGAATGGCGCGCATGGCTGAAAGGACGCTGGCCCGGTCTTTTTTCTTGGCCTGGGCCATGGCTGCAAGAGCGACGTTGGCGGAATCATAGCCATAGGCCGACCACTGACCCACGCGGCCATACTGGGCCTCGTAAGCGGTGATAAATCCCTCTGCCCCGGGCATTTTTTGGGTATCACCACCCACCATGGTGGCAAAGACACCTTCGGACGCTTCTGTACCGGCCAGTTCGATTAAAACCGTGCTGGCAATGCCATCGCCGCCCATAAACTGTGCATGCAAGCCCAATGCCTGCGCCTGGCGCAACAGCAATGCGCCTTCGGTATAAATTCCGCCAAAGTAAATGAGCTCCGGTTTAAGTGGTTTGATGCGGGTCAACAAGGGCGAAAAATCTTTATCGCCCTGGGTTAACCCTTCATGGCCAAGCACATGGATGCCCAAATGAAGCGCTTCTTTTTGAAATTCATCGGCCAGGCCTTTGCCATAGGTGGTCTTATCGTCAATGATAAAAACACTTTTGATGCCCAGCATATGCGCCGCAAACTGCGCGCCCTTGGGTCCCTGCACATCGTCGGTGCCAGCCACCCGAAAAAAAGTTTTGAAACCTTGTTTAGAAATAGCCGGGTTGGTGGAGGCTGGCGTAATCTGGACCAGACCGACTTCGTTATAGACCGCTGCGGCGGGTTGGGTGCAGCTTGAGTTAAAGTGTCCGATCACGGCCAGCACCTTGCGATCAGTTGTAAATTTTTTTGCCACGCTGACGGCCTGGGCAGGATTATGCTGGTCATCCAGCTTGAGCAGCTCAATGACGTAACCGGGGATACTTTGTTTTTGGTTGGCTTCGGCCACCGCCAGCTCCACCCCCTGGCAGGTATCCATACCCAACTGGGCCTGGTCACCGGTAAGCGGGCCAGCACAGCCAATTTTGATAATTTTTGACGAAGCCGATTGACAGCCAGAAAGCATGCTGCCGACACAGAATAAAAGGATTGAAACCCATGAAAAAATCTTTTGCTTCATGGTTTTGAGTATAAATCTATTCCGGATTGTTGTAACTGTTCAGCTTGTCATCACAGCGGCGGGGGCCGCTGCGAGCTGGACTGCTTGTTTCCTGCTTCAAAAGTCCAGGCGGGGCCTGGATGTACTTGGGTCTAGCCCCACAGGCCCCGCCTGGATCAGAAGAAACAGAAACCCTCTGTTTAGCCCGCAGCGGCCCCAGCCGCTGTGCATGAGGAACGAACACCTTTCAATTTTCAAATGACAGGCTTTCTGGCGCTTACAAGCATGAATCGGGCAGTTATAATGGCCCCCATGTCCTTTTTCCGTCTCATCGACGCCAATGCCAACCGCGCCTGCGAAGGCTTGCGCGTGATCGAGGATGTGGCACGATTTTACTTGAACGATCCTGCCTTGCAGACGCAGCTCCGCAACTTTCGCCACCAGATCCGCCAGAGTATTCCGCCAGAGGTTTTGTGGAAGCGCGAGACAGAGGGCGATGTCGGCAGGCGTTCCAAAGGGGAGGCCAAATTAAGCCTCCCGCAGATGGTGTCGGCCAACGCCAAACGGGTCGAAGAAGCCTTGCGGGTTCTGGAAGATTGCCTGCCCCGGAAGGCCTCGAAATTCCAAGCAGCACGCTTCTATATATATAAGGTAGAGAAACAGCTTTTGGGCCGTTTACGCCGACCGCTGATCCGGGGAGTATACGTCATTACGGATAATCCCAATACGGCCCTTAAGGCGCTTAAAGACGGGGCCAGCGTCATCCAGTTTCGGGACAAACTTTCGAGTATGCAGACCAAACTTCGCCTGGCCCGCGAGTTCCGCAAGATCACTTGCGACCATCACGTTCCGCTGATCATCAACGACCACCCCGACTTGGCATTGCTTGTAGAAGCCGATGGAGTGCACCTTGGCCAACAGGATTATCCCATCGCCCTTGTGCGCAAGCTCTTGCCGGAGTGGATGTGTATTGGTCGATCCACGCATTCGCTTGAGCAAGGATTGCAGGCCCAAAAACAAGGGGCAGACTATATTGGCGTGGGGCCGGTCTTTCCAACGCCGACCAAGGCTGGTCGTCCCGCAGTGGGTTTGAGTTACGTAAGGCAAGCCGCCAAACACGTTCGCATACCCTGGGTCGCCATTGGGGGTATCGATAAAAACAATGTGGGCGCCGTTGTTGCCTCCGGCGCCCCTTGCATTGCGGTTATTCGGGCTGCGGATCAGACCCGTTCGCTTACTACTATTTTAAAACCGGACTGACGCCGCTGCCACCATCCACGCTTGTACCACCAGTAGTGTTTACGGTTCCGCCATCGGTTGAATTGCTGACCGGTGGTGTGCCGCCGGCATCCTGACAGCCGAATTCATTGATGTGATTGCCCGTCTTTTTGATCGTGTACGAAAAGGGGGTCGCTGGGGCGCCGTTCACGCTCAAGGCGATAAGGTACGTTTTTCCGACCACAAACAGGGGCTCGAATTTACTTGGGTCCTGCTTGAAAATGGCGTATCCGGTTCCATTGGGAACAAAGTCTACAATGACAGCCTTGACCATGCCCACGGACGACAGAATGGAACTTCTGGCGACCACATCTGTAACCGGGCCTTCATAGTGTTTACCGGCGGCGTCCAGGCAACGGATTGCCAGTTTTTCTGTGGGAACAACCAGTTTCAAACCGGCATGGGCGCTGGTCCAGCAGACAAGTGTCGCTACGGCAAGGGCGCTATAAAATGTGGTTTTTTTTGGGATTAAATTCATGGAATCCTCCTTAAAAAATGCAGATGTTTTCTTATTCCCACTATAGTAGACGTTTTAAACCTTGCTTTATCCAGGTGAAAATTTACAAACACTTGTTAAGATATGGACTGTGATTCACATCCGTCTGAACGGCGAGCCTTGCGATTTACCGGAAGAAATAAGCGTGGCCGAATTGATTCGGATGCGAGCCGGGGTCCCTGAACTGGTTGTCGCCGAGGTCAACGAACGAATCCTTAAGCGGGACGCGTATGCTGCCGAGATGATTCGGCATGGTGATACGGTGGAGCTTTTGCGATTCGTCGGAGGAGGGTAATGCGTGAAGCGTCCACCCGTGAAGCGTGAAGCGAAATGAAGATAAGCAACTTTAGGGACTTGGAAGTGTGGAAGTTGGGGATGGAAATCACAGCGGATGTATACGCTTTTACCCAAACCTTTCCCAAGGAAGAGCTATACGGGCTGGTGTCGCAAATGAGGCGTTCCGCAGTTTCGATACCATCGAACATTGCTGAAGGATTTAATCGTCGGCATAATACCGAGTACCGCCAATTTCTATATATCGCCTTGGGATCCTGCTCAGAATTAGAAACCCAGATTGAGATTGGTTATAACCTGAAATATATTAATGAGGTTCAAAAAGCAACATCGCTTGAAAAACTTGATCACGAAAACCGCATGTTGCGTAACTTGGTGAAAAAATTATGAAAATTGCGCTCCACGCTCCACGCTCCACGCTTCACACTTCACGCTTCACGCTTCACGCTTCACGCCTCACGCTTCACGCTTCACGCCTCACGCCTCACGCCCACACACGGAGAAGTTCTTCATGAACGATACGCTAGTCATTGCCGGAAGAACTTTTTCCTCCCGTCTGATGGTGGGAACGGGCAAGTACCGCAACTTCTCAGAGATGGTAGCCGCCATCGAAAGTTCCGGTTCTGAAATTGTGACCGTGGCCATTCGGCGCATGGATCTCGACAAGCCCGGAGAAAAAGGGATTCTCGATTATCTCGACTTGAAACGGATTCAGCTGCTGCCCAACACCGCCGGAGCTAAAACGGTGGACGAGGCCGTGCGGCTTGCGCGCCTGGCGCGTGCGGCGGGTTTAACGGACTGGATCAAGCTAGAAGTCCAGCCCGATGGAAAGTACTTGCTTCCGGATCCCGTGGGAACTTTGCAGGCGGCGCGCATTTTAGCCGAAGAAGGTTTTAAGGTGCTGCCGTACACCACTGATTCTGTCGTGCTCGCACAGCAGCTCATCGAGGCCGGTTGCGTCACGGTCATGCCTGCCGCTTCGCCCATTGGTACGGGCCAGGGCGTTTCCAACATCCGCAACATCAACATGATCAGGGAAATTTCTCCGGTTCCGGTGGTGGTCGACTCGGGTCTGGGCGTGCCCTCCGATGCCGCCTTTTGCATGGAATACGGCGTGGATGCGGTGCTAATCAACACTGCCATTGCCCAGGCGCAGCAGCCGGGCTTAATGGCCGAAGCCATGCGAGACGCCGTGATTGCCGGACGCAAGGCCTGGTTGGCGGGTCGTATTCCGGTTAAAGATTATGCGGCGGCGTCGAGTCCAATCACGGGATTACCAGCGTTGGCCGCCGTCCGAACTGAAAGTTCAGCCCGGTAGGTTTATGAGAGTGCAGGGCCGAGCTGTTAGCTCGGACTGCCCGTGATCTCTTTGCGAATCAGCACTGCTTTCTCGCGGCTTTCCGCCGGAAGCGCTGCCAGAAACTTTTCAATGACCGTAACGTTATCAGGCAACCCCATCAACGCCAGCGCACGGTAGGCGTGCAGGCTGACGGAGTCGTCGCTGTCGGCAAGCTGGGCCTCGATAAAATGTTTAAGAAATCGCGCTTCAGAAGCATAAGGGTCGCGCCAGCGTCCGTACATGCGAAAGCACAGGTCGATCATGGAACGCTTGGCACGTGG
>JAHFDA010000021.1 GCA_023249225.1 bacterium | reverse complement strand
CCGTATCAGAATCCGTCGGTGTTTCCTCCCCACCCATCTCGTCCTCGTCCCCGGAAACCTGTTCATCGGACGACACCCCCGATTCATCACCGCTCACGACCTCGGTTTCATCTCCCACGCTAAAAGCCAGATCATCGAGCTGCAGTTCCACCGTTTGACTGGCCTCGGTTCCGATCACATCAAGCGTCAATTGAATCAGTCCGGCGCTGCCATCTTGCGACAGGTTGCAGGTGGGGTTAAAAATTCCGTCTCCACCTGCATTGGCATCGGTAAAAGCGCTTAAGGGCAGCGACAAACGCACAAACCCGCTGCCGTAAACGCTGGCTGGCACGCTAATCGTCGTTTCAAAGATATCGTCGGCCGCCGTGTTGTGACTAAAACCGTTGACAACGTTAGCGGCATCACGGTTGTCGTCGTCATACAGGGTTACTTTAAGCTGGACGTCCGTCCCTGATGGATTATAGATATCCACACTGAAATACCGGGATGGGTCGAGGCCTTTTCCGGTATAAAGCGCCATGCCGCCCAAGTAATAGTTGCTGCTTTCACCCGAAAGATTCAGGGCTTTGCCAGCACCATCAGCACGGCTTACCACTTCTGCTGCCAGATTGCCTTCAGCGCCACTGTAAACCGTCCAGGTTTGCCCGTCGGCTGCCAGATCGCCATCCTCAAAATCATCAATGCTTGATGGTACGGTAATGTTGGCCTGCACCGGTTCCTGCACGGTGTTGCCATAGAGCACAAAAAATGAAAAATAATGCGCCCCATCTGCCAAGCCTGTGGTCGAAACATTGGTGAGTGTTTTACGTTGCGCCACCAGTGTGCCTTCTGAAAGCGATTGGGGATAGGTCTGGGTGTCGCGGCGCACATAGACGTACTGCGTGTTATCGGGATTGGTCCACGCAAAATAAGCATTGCCAAAACCCACGCTGCTCACCAGGCCATAAATTCCCAAACCCGAGCTGGTATTACCCGGTTCATCGGCATACACATGCACCAGCGATGAAAGTTGCACACTGTGTTGCCCATCACTGATCACCACTGTCACCAGATAACTGCCCTCCGCCTGCGGATACTCGTAGATTTTTTGGTTAACGTCCGAACCCGCTTGCAAATTACCGCTAGATACCGAAAACGTATAGGTCAATGTGTCATTGTCAGGATCGCTGGCCGAGGCGCTGATTTCTACGACACTGGCCACAGGCGAATTGAGCACCACCCGATTGGTGCTTAAGCTAAGCGTTGCATCCACGGGTGTACTGTTACTTAAAGCACCTGTGATTTGAGCCACCTGGCCGCAACCACAACCTAAAAAAATCAGGGCCAGGAAAAATTGCGCCTTAAAAAGAGTCGTATAACGATTAAAATGAAGCGAAAACATGGCTCATGTACTTATCGCCTTAAATCGAGGCCTATTTCAGGTTAATTATGTTATTTGTTTTAGATTTATGTAAATTTTATACGTGATTTAATAAATCAGATAATCTTAATCGTCTGCCTGCGGCGTGATCCCGTAGACACCAAAGTCACTTTGACACCAGCCATTTCGGAAATACGGTTAATGTACCGGCGGGCATTAAGCGGCAGCTCATCGTAATCCAGGATCCCGGAGGTATCCTCGTTCCAGCCGGGCATGCTGTCGTACACGGGTTCACATTCGGCAAATACCGGCAATTCAGCGGGAACCTCGTCCGTCACCTGGCCTTTGTGTAAATAACGGTTACAGACTTTAAGTTCGGCCATACCATCGAGCACATCTAATTTGGTGATCACCAGTTCGGTAATGCCATTGACGCGCACGGCATGCCGCAGTACCACAGCGTCAAACCAACCACAGCGGCGCGGGCGGCCGGTGGTGGTGCCATATTCGGCGCCGCGTTCACGCAAAAGATTGCCGGTATCGTTTTTAAGTTCGGTCGGAAAAGGCCCCTCGCCCACTCGGGTAACATAAGCCTTGGCCACGCCAATGACTTCTGAAATTTGGTTGGGACCAATACCTACCCCGGCACAGGCTCCCCCAGAAATGGGATTAGATGAAGTCACATAAGGATAAGTGCCATGATCCACGTCTAACATGGTTCCCTGTGCGCCTTCAAACAAAATCATCTTGCCTTTGTGGTGCGCCCGGAAAATAAGTTGTGATACATCGACCAGGTGCGGTGCCACACGCTGTCCCAGGGCCAGCAGATCGGCCACAACCTGTTTGTGGTCGGGCTGTTTTTCGGCCGTCAGGCGTTCTTCCCAACGCTGGGCTTTAAGCCGCCCCATAATCCATTCTGCATTTAACAGATCCATCACGCGCAGACCCGTACGCGCAATCTTGTCGGCATAGGTGGGACCGATTCCACGTCCGGTGGTGCCAATGCGTTCTTCTTTGCGCTTTTCTTCCTGCTGCCCATCGAGCAAACGGTGATAGGGTGTGATCACATGTGCCGTCTTGGCCACCTTAAGATTTTCGTAGCCCACTTTGATGCCGCGCTGCTGCAACTCGTCAATTTCTTTAAACAGGACTTCCAGGTCAATCACCACGCCGCCGCCAATGACGCAAACCGTGTTGGGATACAGGATTCCAGACGGAATCAAATGCAGTTTAAAGGTGTCCTCGCCGACCACCACCGTATGCCCGGCATTATTTCCGCCCTGGTAACGCACCACAAAATCGGCTTCTTTGGCCAAAAGATCCGTGATTTTACCCTTGCCTTCGTCACCCCACTGGGTGCCCACCACCACATGAATTGTCATTCAGCGCCCAAGAATATCAAATGCGTAAAATTTATGAAACAAGAATTTACAGCAGACCTGGTCTTAAGCGCATCTAAATAGAGGCGCAAAGAAAGCATATGCCGCTGGTCGGGCGGGGTTTATAATAAAACTCGTACGGGAAATACCTGAACATAAGCTAAACAAAGGGGTAGTATGGCTCGTTTTGCCATCGTCAATTCGACACGTTCACGCAACAGCACCAGCATGGGCCTGGTTTATATTTCAACGTGGCTGATTCATTACAAAATCATGCGCCGCGAAGACTTGCTTATTTTAGATGTCTTTCACGACGACGTCATGCAGCAACTGCAAGAATTTAAGCCCGATGTGGTGGGCTTGTCGGCAATGACGTCAACCTACACCAACGCCGTAGAAATTGCCAAGGAAATCCGCCAGCGCTTTCCGAAAGTCAAAGTGGTCATTGGAGGCGTGCATATCTCTACGCATACACCCAGTTATAAACCAGAACTGTTTGACGTGGCGGTCATCGATGAAGGCGAAGAAACTTGTGGCGAGCTGATGCGCTGCTTTGAAGCTGAAGGACAACGTTTTGTTCCGGCCAAGTTGAAAAGCATCAAAGGATTAATTTTTACAGATGAGCGTGGCGCTGTGGTACATACCCCCAAGCGTCCGCCGGTGGCAAATTTAGATGATATTCCGATGCCGGATTATTCATTGATTAAAGGGCAGTTTTACCGCTACGACCCCGATGCCATTGAACTGCGGCGCCTGGGACGCTACAAGATCATCGATTTGTTTACCTCCCGTGGCTGTCCGTATGCCTGTGCCTTTTGTTCCACCAAAGTTTTTTGGAATACTGTGCGGGCACATTCTCCCAAGCGCAGTGTGGATGAAATTGAGCATCTTTACCGCACTTATGGCATTGACATGTTTAGCATCTGCGACGACTTGTTTTCGCTTAACAAAAAAAGAATCTGGGATATGGCCGACGAACTGGAACGTCGCGGCCTACTGGGGAAAGTGAATTTTATCGCCCAGGCCCGCGCCAACCAAATTGACGATGAGCTGTGCGCAGCCTTTAAGCGCATGGGCATTGTGAACGTGACCTTTGGATTGGAAAGCGCGTCGAACAAATCTTTGGTGACGCTTAAAGAAGGCAAAGTGACCGCTGCCGATAACCGCACGGCCATCGAGACTTTGGGCCGCTACGGCCTGGGCGCCTCGGGTTCATTTATCTTAGGCGCTCCGGGCGAAACCATCGAGGAAATGCGCAAGACCGTGGCCTTTATGCGCTGGATGACCGATCAACCCAATGTACTGCGTTTTTGGTATGGCTGCGCGGTGCCTTTGCCCAACACCGATTTCTGGGAAATGGCCATGGAACAAAACATGGTCAGCGACGAACACATGAACTGGGAACTTTTAGATTTGACGCACGACCACTACGATGCCCCCCCCGAGCTTTGGTACAAGGGTGCCTGCGCGCAGGAAGACTTTAATGTGCTCTTTTTTGAAATTAAAGAAGTTATGGAAAAACTGCACTTTAAGGTGCATATGCGCCATGTACCGGCCTTTAGAATTGCCTTGAATATCATGACCAAACCTCATCGCGTGTTGCACTACGCCGGGGTATTTATTAAAAGCTTTGTAAAAACGATCTTCACGCGTCACCCCGCAAAAGTATTTAAAACTCAGTTTGCAAGCTGGATATTCTAAGCTTCCGCTGACCCTGTTGTTGTACGAAGGGCCTATGGCGCGGGCTTATCTGCTGCGCCTGCGCCAGGCCGGGCTGACACCCGCGTGCATCCTGCTGATGGTGCTCGATAAACACCCCGGTACAAAAAAAACTTATCCGCAGTGGATTCCGGGCTGGCGCTGGTACGCCGAAAAAATGCAGGGACTATCACTGAATCATTGGGCGCGGCACATCCACATGCACATGCGGCCGCTGTTTGATGCCGTCCAGCATGGTCTTGAGCCGCTTTATGGCGATGTTCCTGCCACGTTGCAAGCCATGCTAGGCGCCTTGGACTGGCGGGACTTTTCCCCCCAAGTAAAACGCGTCACCTTGAGTGGCATCAAAGACCCCCGCCTTAAAACAGCGCTGGAAGCCTTGGAATATAAAACGGTGCTCTTTACCGGAGGAGGAATTGTACCCAAAGATATTTTTACGATCCCGGGGCTGCGTATCCTCCACGTGCATCCGGGACACCTGCCGCACGTACGTGGCGCAGACGGTGTTTTGTGGTCGATTGCTGAACGCGGTTGTCCGGGAGTAAGCCTCTTTTATATGGAAGCCGGCCTTGATACGGGCGACTTGATCCGCGCCAGTGATCAGCCTCTGCCGCGTTTTAATCTGGCAGGCATGCCTCCGCCTGACACTCAAATGCTGTATCGCGCCTTATTTGGCTACTACGACCCCTTGCTGCGCGCCGACTTTTTGACGCGTGTGTTTCTGGATTACAAAAACCACGATCCCACCCGACTGCCCTGCACACCCCAAGACACCTCCCAGGGAAAAACGTATCGTTTTATGAATGAAAACCAGCGGGCCGAGGCATTAAAGAAACTATTTGTTCTTTAAAAAAGGGGCACCTGATACACGCTGGCGCCGGCTGTGTCATAAATAAGCGTCATTTGGCTTAAAGCCTGTTCTAAATTGTTTTTGGCTTGCGGTTGTTTCTGTAACCAAGTATTGCTTTCCCACCAGCGTTTTTCGATGCTGACATAGCCGATGTGCTTGGCCTGCAGATCCGCAACAAAGGCCCCCGGCCTATTTAAAGCCCTGAAATCTACCCAGTATTGCAGACGGGGATCCCCAAAATAAGCCGGCGTACGGTAGCGGTAAATACGCCCGCCAATCACCAGCACCCCGCGACCATCGTCATGCTGATTGTTAAGAAAAAACATGGCCGCCTCGTCGGGAATCACCTTGTAAGGCAAGTCGCGGGCGTAGACATCGTCAAACACGGCACGCAAAAACGATCGCTGGGTGATGCCTGCATCCCGGTATCCGGTCGGTATCCAGCGTTGATAGGCCACCCCTGTTTCAAACAGCGCCACCGCGACAAGCAAAAAACCTACCGTGTGATGACGCCATCGGCCTGGCAAGACCCATGCATCCATTGCATGCAAGGCCATGATCAATAAAATCATGGCGGCAGGCGACCAGTAACGACCGACGGGGTATAAACTAATGTAAGCCACTCCGGTAAATATCAGTAGTCCGCTCCACAGCAAGCGTACGTGTTGCCGCCTTGTGCATAAAAACAATGTGGGCACCGAGCAGGCAAAAATCCACACGCCCCAATCGGCTCCCACCGGACGGGCCGCTTCAAAAGATCGCGCAAAGTTGACTGGTAGCATAAGCGCTTCGTGCCAGCGATGTTCAAAAGGTTTGGTCAAGTACTGTTCGAAACTACTCATGGCATCGGACGGCCAATACGGCGTAGGAAAAATAGACTGTGCAAAAGGCCAGACCGGATTACCGGTGTAAAAATAGGAGCGCGCCAGCCATGGTGCCCCCATGAGCATAAAACCCAGACAACCGCTGGCAAGCACTGTAACCCAGGCACGGCGCTTATCAGAATGTCCCGTGGCCCAGCAGCAGGCCACCACGCCGATGGCCACACCTAAAGCCAATGTCGTCGTTTTTCCGCTAAAACTGTAGACCGTCCATAACACGGCCGCTGCCATGCAGGCCCGGGCCGACCGTGGATCAGATTGCGAATACGCCTCGATCAAATACAACAGCGCCGCCAGCACCGTCATACACACCGCCAGTTCTTCGAAAACAGCTTTGGTCACGTTAAAGGCCATCGGCAGCGAAAAAATCATGACAAGCACCCAGGGCACCAGGGACAGCGTGAGATGGCGCCAGACATACGCTGACGCCAAAAGACCCAGCGCCAGTAATTCGAGCACGCTGATCGAAGCGATCATGCCAAATCCGTGCAAGCTGACCCCCAGCACCCCAAACATGAAAAAAGTGCTGGGCAGGTTGGTGCTGAACAAATCTGGACGAAAATGCAA
Organism: bacterium; assembly: GCA_023249225.1. GTDB lineage: Bacteria > Margulisbacteria > Marinamargulisbacteria > JAHFDA01 > JAHFDA01 > JAHFDA01. The sequence goes on along the minus strand of JAHFDA010000021.1, from coordinate 34,610 downwards.
AAAATGATAATGCAATCCGCTGCGGCATAGGTCGTAAGAATCATCAAACTCGTAAAGCGGCATCAGCGACTGTAATAGATGAAAGGCCAAAATCGCTACAGCCATGCCGATCATCACGCGCCCCAAGCCATTCAGCGCGCACAGCATGCGCCAGGCGTCGCGCAGGCATTCAGTCAGGTCACGGTACCGAAAAACCAGCGTCCCCAAAAAGAAGATCCATACCATTTGAAGAATCAATGACTGGTACAACAGATGCGTCAATCCCAAAAACAAGATGATCAGCGAATACAGCGCCAGACCGGTGGCCAGGGCCGCCCCGCGCACATAGGGCAGGCGCGCACGGCGCAACAACTCGGATCCAGCGCCAAAAGCCCCCAACGCGACCACACCAAGATAAGCCAGACGTTCTAACGAATACACAAAGCGCCCTAAAACAAACTGACGGGCTTAAAAAAACCGTTTAAAGATACGCTCGGCATAAGACCAGACATACCAGAACAGCATCCCGTGAAACCATACCCAAAAAAAAATATCAATTAGCTTTGCGCGCATTGGCTCACCTCAATTTTGGCAGAAAACAAGCCCGTGCGCATCTTACGTTAAGGCCTTAAGCAGCTCTGGTACAAAGGCGGTCAATGCCTCTCCCCGGCAGATTTTTTCGACAAAATCTGGATTGGCCAAAATAAAACGCCCCCACGTCACCAAATCCAACTGACCTGATGACAAGGCTTGCTCGGCTTGTTCGGGTGACAACGATGCCCCCCCAAGGAGCACATGTGGCCAGCGCGGACGGAGCATGCGGATCACCCGGCCAGAAGTCTGGTGATAGTCTGACCGTGCACAACTGACATCAAGCAAACGCAAACCCAGGCGGTCTAAACCCGGAATCAGCTCATCCAGCATCTGGGTCAGATCGGGCCAATCGTAGATTCCGTTGAGGTCGCGTGACGGCGAAATCCGCACCATGACGCGCCCGGAACCGAGGGCCTCCAGTATGAGTTGGACCAGTTCTAAGGCAAACCGGCAGCGGTTTTGGACAGAGCCGCCGTAGACATCGGTCCGATCATTGATGTTGGCGTCGAAAAATTGATCGAGCAGATAACCATGCCCCATGTGCAGCTCAACGCCATCAAAACCAGCTTCAATAGCCAGTTGGGCCGAATACTGGAACTGTCGGCAAATGTGTGCGATTTCTTCTGTACGCAAAGCACGCGGCATCCCAAAAGGTTTGTTGTTTTGGCGATTGATGCCTGCCGCCGGACGGGCGGTGGAGCTCACCGGAGGCAGACCCCCCGTATAATCAGAATGTGAAATGCGCCCGCAGTGCCACAGCTGGCAAAAGATTTTACTGCCGGCCGCATGCACTTGCTCGACTGCTGCCTTCCAACTGGCCGCATGACTGGGCTGACACAAATGCGGAACCTGGTTATACCCATCTCCGCTCGGGTACACAATCACGCCTTCGGTCAGGATCAGGGCAACGCCCTGTTGAGCCCGCCGACCGTAATAAGCAGCCATGTCGGCGCTACAGTGATGGTCAGGCGAAAAATTGCGCGTCATGGCACTCATAACCACGCGGTTTTTTAATGATCCCAGCACCGGCAACTCGCACGATTCAAGCAATTTCATGGATGAACACGAAAATAAGGCAAGGCCAGATAGTCCTGCAAGGCCTTGCGCCAGGAACGCTGGCGATCGAGCCCTTCTTGCTTGAGACGCGCGTTTTCGAGCAAGGCCTTGAACGGCCGCCGCGCTGCCTCCTGGGTTTGAACCTGCTTTGCCGAAACCGGAACAAGGTCGATCGCAGTAGCCAAACCAAGCTGATCCACCATGAAACGGGCCACTTCAAAAAACGAGGCCTGTCCATGAGATGCCATGTGATACACGCCTTGCTTTTGAAGCGCCAGCAGCAAGAGGCTGTTATAAGCCAGATCAAGGGTGTAGCTGGGCTGCCAAATACGGTCTCCCACTTGGCAGCGCCGCTTGTTTTCGGCCCGCAAACGGAGCAGGATGGTAAAAAATTTTCCGATAAAATTTTTGTCCCTGGCACAGGCTCCGAACAAAGCTCCCATGCGCACCATTAAGCTATCCGGTAGCGCTGCCCGCAATAATTGCTCGGCTTCTAATTTGCACTGACCATAGACCGAGAGGGGCTTGGCCTGGGCTGACTCGGTCAACGGCTGATCCGACTCTCCAAAGATGAGAAAAGACTGGGGATAAAGCACTTTTGCGCCGCAATGCTGTGCCAGCAAGATGACATTTTGCATTCCCCCCACTTTGACCCTGCGGCACATTTCGGGGTCCCGCTCACAAGCGTCCGCATCCGCCCGGGCCGCACAATGAATGATAAAATGAGGTTTAAAGTCAGCCTGTAAAAGCATGGCATCGCGGTCAGTCACATCGAGTTGGGCGTGTTCCAGGGCCCTGACCCCAGCTCCTGGCAGTTGTTTAAAAATCGTTTCCGCAAAGGCCGAACCTAACATACCGCCTGCACCCGTCATTAAAAAACGCGCCTGGGCCAGCGACTCAAGTTCAGACATCTATTCTACGTTAGCAAAAATTACCAGCAAACATAAGACCGTTTGTTAGACTTTGAATGGTGGGAAATCGGTCTCTGATTTCGATTGTCATCCCGGCACGCAATGAAGAAGGCGGCCTGGACACTTTAGAAAAGCGCCTGACCGCCGTGGCCGCAGGGTTGCCTTACGATTTTGAATTTATCCTGATCGACAACCACAGCAGCGACCAGACCGGAAGCCTGGCCAAGCAACTGTGCCAGCGAGATGCGCGCTGGAAGTACTTGCGCTTTAGTCGCAATTTTATGGTTGATGCCTCCCTGGCGGCGGGCTACCTGGCAGCCCGTGGCGATGCCATACTGACGCTTTACTCTGACATGCAGGATCCGCCAGAACTTATTCCGAAATTTATTGAACAATGGCAACAGGGCTTTGATGTGGTCTATGGCGTACGTTCCACTAAAGAAAGCGAGAGCCTGGGCCGTCGACTGGGAACCCTGCTGGGGTATCGACTGATTATGTGGCTGTCCGAGGTATCCATCCCCCCGGACAGCGGAGATTTTAGGTTGATTACCCGCGACGTACGCGATGCCCTTTTGCGCTGCGGAGAGTACAACCGCTACACACGCGGCTTGATTGCATGGTTGGGTTTTAAGCAGGTGGGCATCCCTTACGAACGCCAAAAACGAAAGACCGGCAAAAGCCATAGCGGCAATCCACTTTATCTTTTGTTCTTTACGCTGAATGCCATCACCAGTTTTTCGCGAAAGCCCCTGCGCGCCTTTACTTTTTTTGGAATTTTGATGATGTTGTACAGCTTTGCTTCGATTGTGGTTTACATTGGCATGTATTTTACGGTTAACCCTCCACGCGGCGCTGCCACCATGGTGATATTGCAATGCCTGACGCTGGCCATATTAAGCCTGGGCATTGGAATTTTAGGCGAATATATTGGCGCCATTTATTTGGAGGTCAAACGCCGTCCCTTGTTTGTGGTCCAGGAAAGCATGAACCTGGACACCACAAATTTACACATGCCCTTATGACCCGCTCGCCAGAAACCCGCGTGGCCTTGTTGGGCGCCAGCGGCCAGATTGCCCGCAGCCTGATCAGTCAGTTTGTGCTTAAGCCCCCCTACCGGCTTTATCTTTTGGATCGTCGCCCCCAGGGTGTGAAATTGTTTGTCAAAGCCCTGGCCCCCCATTTTAACGGTGTCGTGTTGCATCTAAACCGCTTTGAAAAACATGCTTACGATGTGGTCATCAACTGTGTGGGCATTACCGATCCGGCCAAGCTCATCAAGAATCGATCACAAATTTTTGCAGTGACAGAATTGTTTGAAAACCGGATTATCAAATATTTGCTCCGGAACCCCCAGACCCTCTACCTGCATTTAAGCAGCGGTTCGGTTTATGGTCCGGACTATTCCCATCCGGTGAACGCACACACCGTGACGATGCTTGACCTGCATGCGCTGCGGCCCAGTCAGTTTAACGGCATCGCCAAGTTGCACGCCGAAGCCAAGCACCGCGCCCACCCGCAACTACGTATTGTGGACCTGCGCCTGTTTAATTACTTTGACCGTTTTGCGGATCTAAATTCGGCTTTTTTTGTAAACACCATCGCTGCCCATCTGCTGGCGCGCAAACCCTTGACCGTCAGCGCCGATGATTCCACCCGCGACTATGTCCATCCCGTGGATTTTTCTCGGCTGATTCAGCTATGCATCCAAAAAAAAGCAGGCAATGATTTTGTGGACGTCTATAGCCGTAAACCGGTTAAAAAATTTGAGTTACTTAACCATTTAAAGAAAACATTCGGGCTAAATTTTAGAATTGAAAAGGGCCATTCGCGTACGGTGGCCTCGACCGGACAAAAATCTTTCTATTTTTCGAAGGATCGCAAGGCCCAGACTTGGCTGGGTTACAAGCCGCGCTATAGCGCCCTGGAAACAATCACAATGGAAATTGGGGCGCTGCTGAATGCCCAGCAGCAATCTCGCTCTTAGTGCAAAGAGTTATCCCAATAATCGTTTAACGGTATCTTGAATATGAATGGCCGCCATTCCGTATTGCTTTCTTAAGTACTCCTGGCTGCCTACGGCAGTGGCAAAACCCGTTCGCAAACCTAAGCGGTAAAATTTGTGCGGCAGCACAGCCGCCTCAAGGCAAGTTTCGGCCACTGCTGACCCCAGGCCTCCGGTCACGGTATGTTCTTCTACCGTCACAAGGGCGCGGGTCTCTCTGGCGGCCTTTGTGACCGCATCCACATCCAGCGGGCTGACGGTATGCATGCTTAATACGCGGCAATCTACCCCTTCTTGAGCCAGCAACTCCGCCGCTTTAAGCGCTTCAAAAACAATACCTCCGCTGGCCATCAGCGTGACATCTTTTCCGGGACGCAGGACACGGGCCTTTCCGAGCGAAAACCCAGTATCTCCGGCTGCGGCGCTGTCCGGAAGAGACTTGTCGAGCTTGTCGAGACGTAGATAGGCCGGCCCCACATGGCGGGCCAGCACAGCCGTTGCCTGTGCTGTTTCAAAACGATCCCCAGGCGCCACTACGGTCATGTACGGCATGGCGCGCATGATGGCCAGATCCTCGGTGGCGTGATGCGAAAATCCGAGGCCCCCGTAACTAAACCCGCCCCCGATAGAGACAATTTTTACGTTGGCCCCGTGGTAACACACATCGTTACGCACCTGCTCAAGGCAGCGCAGGATTGGAAAGTTGGCAATGGAATACACGAACACGCTGTATCCCTCTAACGCCAAACCGGTGGCGATGCCCATCATGTTCTGTTCGGCCACGCCCACGTTAAGGTACTGCCGTGGACATTGTTTAACGATGTCTTCGAGCACGCCGTAACCCAGGTCGCCCGCCAGCAACATCAGGCGCTGGTTTTGTTTAAATTCTGCCAGCAACTGGGCCGCAAAAACCTTTCGCATTTAGGCGCGCTCCATTTCTTTAAGCGCCGCTTCAAATTCTTCGCCTTTGGCTGTGCGGTAATGCCAGGTGATGGGGTTTTGTTCCATAAAAGAAACACCCTTGCCCTTGAGGGTGTGGGCAATAAGACAGGACGGTTTTTCTTTTTCAAACGGCAGCGCACCCAAGGTCTGCTGCAACGCGGCATGATCATGGCCGTCTACTTCTTTAACAGCCCAGCCAAAACTGCGCCACTTGTCTGCCAGAGGTTCCAGATTCAGTGTTTTTTCGACCGCATCAAGGCTTTGGAACTTATTAAAATCCACAATGGCTACCAGATTGTCCAGGCGGTGATGCGGGGCAAACAAAGCAGCCTCCCAATTTGAACCTTCGTCGCATTCACCATCACTTAAAAGCACAAAAACCCTTTGTGATCCGGACTGGAGTTTGGCCGCATAGGCCATACCACAGCCCACCGGCAGGCCATGCCCCAGTGATCCGGTAGAAAACTCGGATCCCGGAACTTCTTTATGCGAAAAATGCCCGCTTAAAACCGACCCGTCTTTAAAATACGTGTCTAGTAAGCTGGCCGGAAAAAAACCTCTTTCGGCCAATGCCACGTAAACCGCTGCACCGGCGTGTCCCTTGCTGATAATAAAACGGTCACGCGCTGGCCAACGTGGCTGCGCGGGATCCACCCGCAGGGTCTGCCCGTAAAGCACCGCCACGATGTCTGCGATGGAGAGGATGGAGGCAATATGCGAAGCGCCCCCGCGGCTGGTCATGCGTAAGGCTCCAATGCGAATTTGTTTGGCCAGGGCGGCAGTGCTCATGAGGGTGTGTCTTTCCGTTTCAATACTAGCAACCAGCGGCCAAAGCGGTCATGCTCAAAAGCATAGTGCGTCTGCAGATAGCGCACTGTTTCTTTAAAGTACGGGTGTTCCTTGTAGGATAACAACGCTTCTGCGCCGATCACATACAGCGGATTGGCTGTTTGGATACTCTCGCGGGTCCACAGGTCGATCGCCCGCATCTTTGCGTTGTAGGTGCCTGGAAAACATACCCCCTCGTGGTGCCACAGCACCGGCCCCACCGATGGATGCCCGCTGATTCCGTAAAGAATCGAAAATCCGCCCCACACGTAAATAGGTTCGCGCACACGCTGCACAAAATCCACCACATCGATTACATTTTGACGGGTGATGTGGTTAATCGGTTCTGACCAGCGCAGGCCTTTGAGCGGGCCGCTTTTAATCGGCGGCATTAAAACCATGGTCGCATCGTGGCCCTTGGCTTGCGCCGAAGCCACCAGGTAAATCCCCGCAGTGCCCGTCAGCACCATGACCCCCGCCAAAATCCAGGGCAACCAGAATGCAGGGCTCCCGTATGTGCGCGGAAGCATACGCTCGCAAGCAGAAAGCACCAGAAAAAAAGCCAGCACCAGCATCACACCCATCAGCGGCATATTGTTAAAGGCCGGAGCGGTGGAAAGGCTGATACACACGGCATGAAATACCACCGTGGCCATAAAAACTCCCAGCGGCAAATACATATCTTGACCGTCTTGCGGAAAGCGGCGAAAACGCCACAAGACTGGCCCCAACGTTGCTCCCGTCAAGATCATCAGCAGCCCCATCATCTTGCTTAAGTAATACCGGCCTGCAATCAACTGCGCCTGGTTGCCCGGCGGCAAATCAAAGACATGGTACTTAAACAAGTCCCAATCTGCATAATGAGTCACCAAGCCATAAAGCGCCCCGGCACAGACTAAAAGTCCCCCGCCGTAGCCCAGAAACAACTTCCAAAAACCGCGTCCTCGGGGCGGAATCAGCCAAAGGAAAAATGGCAAAGCTAAAAAAAGTCCGCCACTGGTCTGTTTTGAAAAAAACGAAAGCAGCATAAGCGGAGCCACCCAAACTGCCAGCATCATCTGCCTATCAGTTTTATCCTCAATCCGTGCTGCCAGCGCCAAGACAGCGCCTGCCAGTCCAAAAAAAACCGAAGTCTGCAGGTACCATGGGAGACCCCAGAATGAATAAAACCAGATACCAGTCAGCGCCCCACCCGCCAGGATCAGCAGCGGTTCGGCTGGTAAAATAAAACGCAGCAACAGCATTCCCAGCCCTGCTGCCAGCATATTTACAAATGCCGCATGAAAACGCAGCACAAAAAAATACACTCCGAACATCTTAAAGAACAGCGCTTGCAGATACAGCGGCACAATCACGGGACTGATAAAATCGCGGTACGGAACCTGGCCTGAAAGGATGCGCCAACCCCCATCAAAAACAATGCTGGAATCTGAAGGGTAAAAACCCCGTCCGCCGCTCCACCAGCAGAGCATAAAAGCAAACGCCAGCACCCCTGCGGCCAGAAGCCAAAAAAAATGCAGATTCAATTTTTGAAACTTATCAGAAACCATTACACAGCATCCTTGCGCTCAAAAAGTGTGAGCCAGGGACCAAAACGTTGGTGTTTAACCGGATAGTCTTTTCGCAGATAGCGCATGGTCTCTTTAAAATACGGGTGATCCTTAAAATAGAACGAGGGTTCCTGACCCAGCACATAGCCCGGCGCTGGAACGCCCGTATCCTGATCGACAGCCAGCAACCATTTGGTGGCACCAATCACATAACGAGGTTTAACCGCCTGGATATCACGCAATGTCCATAAATCGATCGCCTGCATCTCTGCGTTATAGCTGTTTGGAAAGCATAAACCTTCGTGTTGCCACAATACTGGCCCCACCGACGTATGTCCGCTGATCCCATAAAGAATCGAAAACCCGCCCCACACATAAATGGGTTCAGGCACGTGTTGCACAAAATTAATCACATCAATGACATTCTGACGCGTGATGCCGCTGATGGGCTCTGACCAACGCACACCCTTGAGCGGTCCACTTTCAATCGGTGGCATAAAAACCATGCTCGCATTATGGCCCTTGGCGCGTGCCGAGGACACCAGATAAAGCCCCGCTCCACCCGTCACTACCATGACCCCTGCCAAAATGAATGGCATCCAAAATGTGGGATCCGCATAGCTGCGTGTACCCATACGCTCACAAGCAGAATTCACAAGGTAGAGAGCCAGGGCAAGCATCACGCCCACAAGCGGCAGATTGGTAAAGGACGGGGCGGTTGAAACACCGATGCAAACGACATGAAAACCCACTGTGGCCATAAACAAACCCAGCGGTAGATACCTGTCTTGACGGTCTTGCGGAAAGCGACCCATGTGCCACAAGACTGGCCCCAAGGTTGCCACCGTCAAGGTCAGTAAGAGCCCCATCATCTTGTTTAAGTAATACCGCTCCCTCATGAGCTGCTCCAGGATGCCCGGTGGCAAATCAAAGACAATGTACTTAAACAATCTCGCGTCGGCGTAATCACTGATCAGACTATAGAACGACAAAGCGCCAACCAAAAACCCCAGTCCGTAGGCCAGAAACAGCTTCCAAAATCCGTCTTTCCGGGGTGAAATCAGCCAAAGGATCAATGGAAAAGCCAAAAACAGACTCCCGGTGGGTTGTTTTGATAAAAACGCCAGCAACATCATGGGTGCAGACCAAAAGGCCGGCTCTCGCAAAACAAAAGATATGCCCATACGTCCCGCATTCATGGTCGTGCGAGCGCGCAAAGCCAGCACCGAGCCGATCAATCCAAAAAAAACCGAGGTCTGAAAATACCAGGGTATGCCCCAAAATGAATAAAACCAGATGCCCGTAAGCAAGCCTCCCGCCAAGATGGTCAGCCGCCATCCAGGAATCACATAAGAAAGCAGCACCATGCATAAAGCAGATGTCAGCATATTGACAAAGGCCGCGTGAAAGCGCAGCGCAAAAAAATGCACGCCTAAAATCTTGAAGAAAAGTGCCTGCAAGTACAGCGGCACAATCACCGGACTGATAAAGTCGCGGTACGGAACCTGGCCTGAAAGGATGCGCCAGGCGCCATCAAAAACAATGCTGGAATCTGAAGGGTAAAAACCCCGTCCGCCACTCCACCAGCAGAGCATAAAAGCAAAGGCCAGCACCCCTGCCGCCAGAAACCAGAAAAATTGCGAATTCAATTTTTGCAACTTATCAGAGACCATTACACAGCATCCTTGCGCTCAAAAAGAGTCAGCCATGGACCAAAATGTTGGTGTTTAACCGGGTAATTTTTTCGCAAGTAACGTAAGGTCTCTTTAAAATACGGGTGATCCTTAAAATAGTATGAGGGGTTCTGCCCCAGCACATAGCCCGGCGCGGGCAATCCCGTATCCTGATCAACCGCCAGCATCCACGGAGCGGTAGCGATCACATAACGGGGTTTAACCGTCTGTATGTCATGCAGTGTCCACAAGTCGATCTCACGCATTTTTGCATTATAGGTACTTGGAAAACATAAACCCGGGTGGTACCACAGCACCGGCCCCACCGACGGATGTCCGCTGATCCCGTAAAGCATTGAATAGCCGCCCCACACACAAATAGGCTCACGCTCGTGCCGCATAAAATCAACCACATCCATGAGATTTTTACGGGTGATATGACTAAAGTTTTCAGACCACCGCAAGCCTTTAAGCGGTCCACTTTCAATCGGTGGCATTAAAATCATGGTCTCATCGTGGCCTTTGGCGTGCGCCGAGTACACCAGATGAAGCCCCACACCGCTGCTAAGCACCATGACCACTGCCAAAATCAATGGCATCCAACCTACGGGATCCGCATAGGTGCGTGTACCCATACGCTCACAAGCAGAAGTCACCAGGTAGAGAGCCAGGGAAAGCATCACGCCCACAAGCGGCAGATTGGTAAAGGCTGGGGCGGTTGAGACACTGATGCAAACCACATGAAAGAATACCGTGGACATAAACAAACCGAGCGGCAGATACAGGGCTTGACGGTCTTGAGGAAAGCGTCTAAAACTCCACAAGACTGGCACCAGGGTGGCAAGCGTCAAAGCCAGCAAAGGCGCCATCATCTTGCTTAAGTAGTAGCGCCCCGCCATAAGCTGCTCCAAAATGCCCGGCGGTAAATCAAAGACAATGTACTTAAACCAATTCCAGTCGGCGTAATAGCTAAGTAAGCTATATAACACCAGCACGGCAAACAAAAATCCCATTCCGTAGGCCAGCAACAACTTTAAAAAACCGTCTTTCCGAGGCGGAATGAGCCAAAGGACAAACGGAAAAGCAAAAAACAGACTTCCAGTAGGTTGTTTTGATAAAAACGCCAGCAACATCATGGGCGCAGACGCCGACCCCAGCAAAAGCATGCCCCTGCGCCCTGCATGCATGGTGACACGTGCACGCAAAGCCAGCGCTGTACCCATCAACCCGAAAAAGACCGAAGTCTGGAAATACCAGGGAATACCCCAAATGGAATAAAACCAGATCCCGGTCAGCAAGCCTCCGGCCAAGATGGTCTTAGGCCATCCCGGAATCACCGCCCGAAGCAGCGCCATGCACAAAGCAACCGTCAGCATGTTAACCAAAGCCGCATGAAAGCGCAGCGCAAAAAAATGCACACCCAAAAGCTTGAAGAAAAAGGCTTGCAGGTACATGGGTGCAATCACCGGGCTGATAAAATCACGATACGGAACCTGGCCTGAAAGGATGCGCCAGCCCCCATCAAAAATAATGCTGGAATCAAAGGGGTTAAAACCCCGTCCGCCGCTCCACCAGCAGAGCATAAAAGCAAACGCCAGCACCATGACCGTCATGGGCCAAAAAAATTGATGGGCCCAGCTCTTTTGAACTGAAGCTCCCAGGGTCAAAGTCCGGGCATGCGTTTAAAGACTGCCAGGGCAGTTCCAAAACGCTCGTGTTCATACGCAAAATGTCCGTTGAGATATTTCATTGTTTCTGGAAATGCAGGATCATCATACAACAGCAGTTTTTGTGGACCGATCACATACTGCGGATTAAATGCTTGCAGCCTGGCAAGCGTCCATAAATCAAGCGCCCGTTGCTCGGTGCCGCTGCCGTTCGCCAAACCCGCATGCGCTGGATCTCCCACCACTGGGGCCACTGAAATATGCCCGCCCAAGCCATAAAGAATCGTAAAGCCACTCCATACAAAAATGGCATCAGGCATGCTGCGCACAAAATCCGTCACCTCAAGGACGTTCTGGCGGGTGATGCCAGATGGTTCTGTCCAGCGCAAGCCTTTAAGCGGCTCCCGATCGATGGCCTTGGCCAAGGTCTGTTGGGCAGTATGTCCTTTGGCACGTGGCAGCATGGCCAAATAGACTCCCCCACCCAAAGCCAATAAGATCACCAAGACCATCACCAAAGAGAGTGTCCGCAACAACCAACGTATGTACCATTTTTTAGAGCCGAGCAAACTGCGCCAGGAACCGTTGGCCAGCTCATAAGCCAAGACCAGCAGCAAGCCCATCAGCGGAAACTTTGCATAACTGGCCGGGCCTGCCAGGACAAGCTGAATCACTTGAAAACTTAAGATTGCTAAAAAACATATAAGCGGCAGCCATAAGGCTTCACGTTCTTGCGGACGCCGACCGAGACGCCAAAGCAGTGGCACTAAAACCCAAAAGCACAGCAGCACCATGGCAGCCATGAATGGAAGCAAGCTGTTTAGATCGGGCTCGATATGCAAGCTATCAAGCAGCGGAAGCAGAAGCGCGTAATGTTTGAACAAAGATAAATCTGTAAAATAAGACAAGATCCCAAACAAAAGCAGCGCACTGGCCGCCAGGCCCACCGTATAGTCGATCAGAGCCTGCCACCACTTTGCAGGCCAGGGCGGCGTTGCCAGCAGAAAAAAAGGCAGCACCACAAACGGCGCGCCGCTGGTGGGGTGAGCCAAAAAGGCCAGCCCCATCAATGGGGCCGCAAAAAAAACTGGGCTAAAGATTGAATCGCGCCCATAACCCCGCCAGGAATTCTGCGACTGCCGCGCATACAAAATTACAGCGATGCCACAGAGCCCCAAAAAAATGGAAGTCTGGAAATCAGACGGAATACCTAAAAATGCATAAAACCAAATGGCCGTGAGCAGGGCGCCTACTTTGATAAGTCCGGCAGAGGTCGAAAGCAACACGCGCAGAATCGCAATCACAAGTCCGGTCACACACACGTTTACGACCGCCGCATGCATGCGGTACGCCCATAAATTCACCCCCAGCAGCTTAAAAAAAAGCGCTTGCAAATAAAAAGAAAGCACCGTGGGCGCGACAAAATCCTTGTAAGGCAGCTGGCCCGACAAAATCCGCCAGCCCCCATCAAAAACCATACTGGACTCTACCGGCTGAAAACCACGCCCCCCTGCCCACCAACTAAGGCCAAAGGCTACTGATAAAAGGCAAATGGTGCTGAAATAACCTATCCGGATTGGCTTGGTAGCAAGCATTACACATTGTCCTTACGCTCAAAAAGCGTCAGCCAGGGGCCAAAACGCTGGTGTTTCAGCGCATAATGGTTTTGTAGATACCGTACGGTTTCCTTGAAATAAGGGTGTGGATTAAAAAACATCAAGGGTTCATTACCCATCACGTAACGTGGATTGGCCTGCTGTATCTTACGCAAGGTCCAAAGGTCAATCTCACGCATTCTGGCGTCATAGGTGCTTGGAAAACAATTGCCCTCGTGATACCACAGCACCGGCGGAATGGATGCCTTTCCGCTGACACCATAAAACAAGGTCATGCTACCCCAAATATATACCGATTCGCGGGTATGACACACAAAATCAAGCGCATCAATCACATTTTGCCTGTTCATTGGAACGATGGTCTCGGGCCAACGCAAGCCGCTTAACGGACCGCTGACAATGGGCTGCGCTAAAATAGCGCTGGGACCGGTTTTCCAGCGACCCGACTGCACGAGAAACAAACCCGCCAAAAAAACCAGCCACATCATGCCGATATATCCGCCACGCAGGCCCTGAAACAGCCCTTGGCTTTGCCAACGGAACGAGGTCAAACTTAAGCAAATCTCATCAAGCAAATAATATCCCAGCACGATCTGTATCCCCAGCAGCGACAAACTGCCAAAGGCCGGCGATGTCGATAAGGCGATATTGATTTCGTGAAAAACTGAAATGGCCGCAAAACACACGAGTGGCAAAAAGATATCCCTGCGCCGCTCGGAAACAAACCAAAGCCTTAAAGCCACTGGCAGCAGCACGCTCAAGGCCATCAAAAGCAACAGACCGGATGACTTGCTTAGGTAATACTGGCGCGAGAGCACGTGAGCCATATTGGTCGGCGGAAGCTCGAACACGTGATATTTAAACAAACTCCAATCTGCAAAATGCGCAACCAAGGCTATCACCGCCATGCTGCTCGCCAGCAACGCAAAACCATACCCGAGTAGCAAATACCCTGGCTTGCGCGGCCAGGGCGGTGTCAGCCATAGCAACAGCGGAAATACCATAAACAAGCCCCCGCTGGTCTGTTTAGATAAAAACGACAACACAAAAAAGGGAGCTGAACTCATGGCAAACCCCAAGGCCTGGGGCAACCTGCTGCCGCTTGTTTCATGCAAGCAAAGTTTGCGCGCACGCAAGACACAGGCCACCCCGATCAACCCAAAAAAAACCGAGCTCTGATAATACCAGGGGGTGCCCCAGAAAGGATAAAACCAAACCGCGGTAAACAGCGCACCTGTTCCCCACAGCCAGGGTCTGGCAGGCAACAATCCACGCAACACGATCAGGCTTAGACCGGTGGCCACCATGTTGACCACTGCCGCATGTAAACGATACGCGTTAAAGTTAACTCCAAAAATTTTAAAAAAAATGGCTTGTAAATACATGGGCACAATAACAGGGGCCACAAAGTCTTTGTAAGGTATCTGGCCCGAAAGAATGCGCCAGCCACCATCGAACAAAATATTAGAGTCCGAGGGATGAAAGCCTCGACTGCCGCCCCACCAGCTTAAGCCAAAGGCAAACACCAGGAGCAAGGCCACTCCGACACGTGAATGCTCAACGAGCCTTGCGGTCACCCGCACCCTGCCCCCCACTTCACCTTCACCTTACGCCGCCATATCAATGCTACAGCGGATCACATCTCCCTGACGCATGGCGGCAATGGCATCGTTAATCTTATCCAGGGTAAAGCTGTGGCTAATCATCTCCGCCAGCGGGAGCGCTTGCGCCTGCTGCAAGCGCAGCATGCGCGGAATAAAGTACGCCGGATCAATATTGCCGCCCCAGGATCCGGTAATGGTTTTGGTAAAGTGCAAAGGCAAAGATTCGATGCTCATCTTTTCACCCGGCACATGCGGCACGCCTACCAGTATCGTACGGCCTTGCTTGCTGGTAAGTTCGTAAGCCAGCTCGCGTACCAGACGCACTCCGGTGTTGTCGATGGCCACATCGACCCCTTGGGGCAGAAGCGCTTGAATCGCCGCTTTAACGTCTTGCGTGCGTGAATTAATCAGATGCGTGGCACCAAAGGTTTTTGCTTTTACAAGTTTATGATCGTAAATATCGACCCCGATGATGGGGTAAGCCGAACTCAATTTGGCCGCAAGCAGCGTGGCCAAACCCACTCCGCCAACGCCAAATACGGCAATCGATTCGCCAATTTTGAGATGGGCATCATTAAAAACCGAACCAAAACCGGTCGGAATCGCGCAGCCGTACAAGGCCGCAATTTTAAGATCAAAACCCTTGGGAACAGCCGTAACCCGGTTTTCTGAAACCACCGTGTATTCGCTAAACGTGGTCACCCAGCCCGCGTTTACCACGCGCCCGTTCCAATGAAACTTGGGAGTCGCTGCTTCGATACCCGCGCCCTTGCGCCAGTGCAAGACCACGGCATCGCCAGCCTTAACCGACTTAACCCCAGGACCCACCTCTTGCACAACGCCGCCGGCCTCGTGCCCAAGCAAATGCGGCAGATAGGGATCCGGACCTTTAACGCCATCGATCTCGCCCAACTGGGAACCGCACACCCCCGTGTAATGCACCCGCACCAGGAGCTGCCCGTATTCGAGCGTGTGTTTCCATTCAATCTGATCGACCACCAGCGGCTTTTGTTGCTCAACGAGAATGGCTGCTTTAAATTTCATGGCTTATTCAAAATAAATCAAGGAATGGTCGCCGGTATAGCCCGTAAGTTTAAACCACCACTCCCATTCCTGTGGCGTTAAAAAACACTCGCAGGTCAGTTGCCAATACATGAGATTCACTTTTTCGTCTTCGTTACGGTAAGACTCCACGCACATGTATTTGTGCTTTTTGCCTACCCGCTCCATTTCTTTGAGCGCTTTGAACAAGTCATAACAGTACAGGTTGTGCAGCGTGGTAATGGATAGCACCAGGTCAAAAGATTTATCCGCAAAGGGCAGATCATTGGCATTCGCCACCCGCACGTAAGGCCGCACTTCTTCTTTGCAATGCGTAATGGCGTAATCAGAAATATCGATACCGCAGACCTCGACCCCTGGCAGCACCTGCATAAAATCATAAAGTAAAAAACCTTTACCACAGCCGACATCCAAAATGCGCTGGCCAGGCTTAATCTGGTAATGGTCTATCATGGCCTTGGCTACTTTTTGCCAACGGCCGTCATAGCGGTATCCGCCGTAACCCCAGCGGCGGTCTCCGTCCCAATAGTCAAAGTCAAACTTTTTAGCTTTTTTGGCTGCCTCGGCCTTGGGAAATTCGGTCACCCGTGCCAGGTAATCACGTTTGGTGCTTTTGTGCACAAGCGATACAAAATCAACGTAAGCCATTGGCACTCCCGCTCACCCAATCACCCATTCAATGAAAGTATCCGATTCAACCACCTGTATTAAATCATTCAAGTAAGCGCGCGCTTTGGCAAGCTGCGTTGCTTGCACCACAGAAACCAGGTCTCCTAATTGCTCCGCATGCCCCGGTAAAAAGGCGTTGAGCATGATGCCACACCATTTATGACCTACCAGAGGATAAACGAGGCCAAAACGGCGGTGCAATGCCGGTGGGTCAGGAAAACCACCCAAAAAGGTCTGTAAAAAAGCGGGCGCCTGGCCTGGCGGCAAGGGGACGCCTGGCTCGAGCACAAAATCGCACGCCAGTTTGACCGGATCATCCCAGCCAAAATATTCAAAATCAATCAAATAAAGCTGACCTTACTGGGCTTGCCATAAAATATTATGAAATCCCACGTCTGAAGGGCTTAATATTTGTGCCTGCCGTGGCAACACAAGCTGCAGGTCTAAATTTTGTATCCCCGCTTGACGCTCAAACCAACGCACACAGCTTCCTAGAAAAGGTTCCCATTCCTGGGTTAAAAATTTCTGCAGGCCCGCATCGGCAATGGCACAAAGCCGGTCATGACGCGCCCTGACAGCTTCTACATACGCTTGCAGACACAGGCAAGCCTCCGAGGCTGGCGCAAATGTCTGTGCCGCGCCAGCACTTACGTTGCGCAACCCCAACAAGACCCGTGCAGCCTGCTGTGTCTGTAGCACAGTAATTTCCTCTGACGCCAAACGGCGGCCATCGATAAACCGAAACACGGCCAGACCGGCTGTTTCATCTTTGACAATCGGCTCTGGAATCTGGCGCCAGCCTTGCTGCCACAAATAAAGCAGCGCCTGGTATTCGGTCTCGAGGCGATCACGCGTGTCTCCGGGACGCGTCCGATAAGTTTTGACCACATAACGCTGGCCATCGGCACAGCGCACCTGCCATAAGCAACTGTTGGCCCCCGCTTCCATCGCCGCGCTTGAACGGATCTCCCAACCCAGTTTGCGGGCCACGCCTGTCAGACGCTCATCCATGGTAGTGACTTTTAAGGGTGGCCAGCACTGCGGCCCAGGAACGACACCCGCGATACCACTCACTGCATGACGCCTGTTGATGAAACCATAGGCGTTTGACTGCGGGCGGAAAATCTTGTGCCCCAAGTAATTCTGGCAAATCATCAACGAACCATTGGCAATTTGTCCGGGCAATACGGCACAGCTTGGCTTCACGGGTATCTTCAAAGAAAACGTGCCTCGTTGGATGCAAGGGCGAATAGCTTCCAAACAAACCGCGCGCTTCCATCCACTGCAGGGATCGCAGACGCAGGTCGACCTGGGGTCCCCGGTTGGGGTATCGGGTTTTGTGGCTAATCACGTAAACGGTATGGCCACTCTGCCGGGCCCAATGCAAAAAATCGGTGAAACCTGGCGCCAAAGCAGCCTGAAACAGCTGCTGCCCATACACTTTGGCCTGTAACTGAATCCAGACCTCGTTGTTATGACGCGCGCGGATGCTGTCACGAACCGCCGTTTTATCGACGGGAGTATCGGCTGCAATCAAGGATTCTGCCAACGCCTGATCACGCAAGACCCGATCATAAAGAATGATGGTGTTGTCAAAATCAACACCCAAAATTCCCTTTCGAAGCATGTTTCCATTATAAGCCCGTACTATTCATACTGATGAAAGTGAAAAACATTGTGGTCTTAGGCCACCGCGGCTTTGCCGGAAAGGCCTTGTTTGATTACGGAAAAATCCATACGGCTTGTCCGATCAGCGGTTTTTCGTCTTTAGAGCTTGATCTGCGAGAACCCATACCCTAGCACATGGCCAGCACCATGACCCCAGACAGTACAGTGTTATTTTGTTCGGCAGTCACTCCGGATCGCTACGGCAAGGCCCGCGAACATGAGGCCGCGGCCGAAAACGCACTCATGACCGAACATCTGGTGCACTTTTTAAGCAAACATCCCGTGGCCCAGCTTGTATTCTTGTCTTCGACATCGCTCTACGGCCCGCAGCCACCCGATCCCATCCGCGAAAGCAGCCCGGTCAACCCGGATCGCCCCTATGCAAAAAATAAACTTGAGAACGAATACCGTTTGACCGACTGCGGTCAACGCCAGGGCTTTGCGGTATTGCATGCCCGCATCTCGTTGTTATATGGCCCGGGAGACCGGCACAACTTTTACGGACCGCTGCAGTTTTTTCACAGCGCCCTTAAAGAACGCTGCATCTATCTATTTGGCCAAGGCGAAGACCGACGCGACTTTTTGTATATTGAGGACATGGCCGCAGCCCTGTTTAAACTGATCGAATTAAAAGCCCACGGTGTCTACTTACTGACACCTGGCCAGAGCTTATCTTTTGCGGAACTGGCCAAAAAAGTAAGCTGTTTATTGCCCTATCCGGTCGAACTTAAAAGCATGCCGCGCCAAATTCCGCTGTGTCACCACCACTTTGACAACACCAGACTGTGCTCCGCACTGGGTGCTGATTTCAGATTTACGGTGCTGGATGAAGGCCTTAAAAAATTGTGGAAATGGATTCAAATGGGGGTACAATAATTTCGATGGAAGCCCCGCCAGTACGCAACCTGGACATTACGTTTTTTATACCTTGCCGCAACGAGGAACGCTTTATCTGTGCCACGTTTGACTGCATCCTGCAAGTCATGAGCACCCTGCCCCAAAGTTACGAAATGATTGTGGTCGATGACGGCTCCAGCGATCATGCGGTGGAACGCATTCAAGGGTACATCCGTTTGCACCCCACCCTGCCGATCAAGCTCATCGCAAACCCACGCACCCTGGGTCTGGGGCACAATTATTTAAAAACAGCCGACCTGGCGCGTGGGCGTTACTATTTATGCGTCAACGGCGACAATGATTTAACCCCCCAATCACTGAAAGAATTTGTCACTTATACCACCAGTGAATACGACATGGTGATCCCCTACCTCTACCACATGAGCCGCCGCCCCCTCTTCAGGCAACTGGTGTCCCTTTCTTTTACGTTTTTCATGCGTATGATCAGCGGTTATCAGATCACCTACTTTAACGGCCCGGTGCTGCACAAAACCGATAATATTATCCGCTGGCGTTCGAACACGACGGGTTTCGCCTACTCTGCCGAGTTGATCATCCGGGGCCTGCAAGACAAGGCCCGCCACAAAGAAATTGGCATTCATACCGTGTATCACACCGAAAGCAGCAGCGCCTTTAGACTGCGGAATTTTTTGTCGGTCACCAAAAGCTTCCTGCGGGTGCTGACTTGGCGCAGCCAGGCACCGCGCCCGTGAGCGGCCTGCTGGCCGGGACAGGCAGCTTTGGCTTATTTGGATTGGCTTGCCTGGCCAGCCTGCGTTTGTATTGCGGTCAAAACTACTACAAAATTTTTGCCTGGGTGTATGTGGCGTTTATACCGGTATTGCTGGCCTTGCAGTTTTATCTATGGAAAACCGGTTCCGCATTCTGGCCAGCTGTTTGGCAAGAGCCCGCGCGCATGGCCGACCTGCTCATTGCTTTTATGCTTTACACGTTACTCGTGCACGGCTTTTGGAACTTTGCCCACGGCGCAGCCCTGACCGGATTCTCGGCTGGGATTCTGGTGGCCATGCGCAAGCGTCACCCGCAGCCCTTGTCTGTTGCCGAAGCACTGGACTGGTATGGCGTGCAACAAGGCGAAAACCGCGCCGTGTTAAAGCGCCTGGAACAACTGACACGCAAAGGCTATCTGATCAACACGCCCGAAGGTTTTGGCCTGACCCCCTTGAGCCGCCATCTGACCCAAAGCGTCTATTTTCTAAAAAAAATTTTTAAGATGGGTGTCGGGGGATAAGATGAAAGCTGTGCTACTCGCTTTTGTCTTCACCCTGCTCTGGATTGCCCTGCAGGCCGTTTTATTTAATCTGTTTGAGGCCCGGCACCGTTCCAAATGGATGCTGTATAGTTTTGTGCCGACCTTGCCCCTGCTCGCGTGGGTCTACCGGGTCAGCCCGAAGCAGCTGGGGTGCCTGCCCGCCGCGTGGAGCCAGACCGCCAACCCTGTGGGAATATTCACCGCCACCGTACTGTATATCGTGCTGGCATTGACCTGGTACCAGGTCTATTTTTACATCGACCGCCCGATTACTTTTCGTATGTTCATCGAAATATTTAAAGCGCCAGGACAACGCTTGACGCGCAGCCAGCTTGACCAGGTTTACTCTTTGGAGTTTATGGTGCAGAAACGCTTTGACGATATGATCCGCAACGGCTTGGTACAGTGTACCGATGGCCTGTGTCAGCTGACCCCCAAAGGACAATCCCTGGCATCTGTTTTTAATTTTTCTAAAGTTCTTTTTGGCGTCAAAAGCTGACCATGGTTTTACGGATCATCGACGTTGCCTGCCCCATCTGCCAGTGCCCTGACCCGCAGCCACTGGGCGATCCGCTTACAGACGTTGAAAACCGCGTTGAAGGGCGTTACACCATTGCACGCTGCCAGGTCTGCCAGTTTATTTTTTTATCGCGGCGCCCGGACGCTGAAAGCTTAAACCAGTGCTACGGCCAAAACTACTATACTGCTGTGGCCACGCCCAAAAACCGCTTCCGCCAATTTTTATACGCCTTGCGAGCCCGTGCGCGCATGCACCGGCTGCTGCGTTTGCACGGGCGCATGCCCCAGTCATTGCTCGAAGTCGGCCACGGAAACATGGAGTTTCTCAAATTCCTGGGCCAGCAATTTAAGGGCCGCTGCCAGTTGACCGGAACTGACATCAAAATTCATGCCATCCATGCACCCGACCCATCCTTTAACATCCGGCTGGTCGAAGGTGATGTCGGCAGCTTGAACCTGGGCCAAAGCTTTGAAACCATCGTGATGTACGATGTCCTTGAACACATCGCCGACCCGCTGATCGCCTTGCGAAACCTGCACAAACATTTGGAGCCGCAGGGCAGTCTGATCGGGCAGGTGCCCAACTGGAATTCGGTCTGGCGTCACGGTTTTTCACGCCACTGGTCGGGATTACAGATCCCACGCCATCAAAATTTTTTTACGGCCAAGACACTGCGCAGCCTGCTTGAAAAAACCGGGTTTCAACTGGTCTCCGTCCACAACGTTTATGACCCCGGAGATCTGTCGGTTTCGTTTTGCAATTGGATCACCGACACCTTAAAACTGCAGACCCTGTCCC
This sequence comes from bacterium, assembly GCA_023249225.1. Classification (GTDB taxonomy): domain Bacteria; phylum Margulisbacteria; class Marinamargulisbacteria; order JAHFDA01; family JAHFDA01; genus JAHFDA01. The sequence continues at coordinate 13,301 of JAHFDA010000021.1, read as the reverse complement.
GGCGTAGCTGGTTTTTTATTCCGGCCACATTGCTGGCAGCCGGGGTGGTGGCGCTGCAGGTATTTTTGTTACGGAATTCGGGAGAAATCGAATTTAAAGCGGTTCCCCTTTCGAGTATCATCAAGTAGATGCATATCCCCTTGTGTCAAACCTATTTCGATGAATCAGAATTCCAGTTGGTTCAGGATGCTTTGCAATCTGGTTGGGTCACGCACGGACCGTATAACACTCAATTTGAAGCGCAGTTCTGCCAACTTTTGGGTGTTCCCCACGCCATCAGTTTAAATTCATGTACCGCTGCACTTTTTTTAGCCTTGCTTGCCCATGACATCCGTGGCGAGGTGATCTTGCCCGCCTTTACTTTTGTGGCATCGGCTAACGCCGTGGTCACCGCCGGAGCCACACCCGTATTGGCCGACATTGACCCGCGCACCGGCACGCTTGCCGTGGATGCGATCAAGGCCAAGATCACACCGCGCACCGAAGCTCTCATGGTGGTGCATTTTGCCGGACAGACTGCCGCAATGGATGCCCTGGCCTCCCTGGCCGAGACCCACCGCCTCTTGCTCATCGAAGACTCGGCCGAAACCCTGAACGCCACCTTTAATGGAAAACAAGCGGGATCTTTTGGCGTTGGATGTTTTTCATTTTTTCCCACCAAAAATATCACCACCGGTGAGGGCGGCATGTTGACCACCCATGATGATCATCTGGCAGCGCGGGTGAGGGCACTCATGGCCCATGGCATCCCCCGAATCACCCACGAACGCCAGCAAGATACCCGTCCGTGGTTCCGCGATGCCCTGTATGCCGGATATAACTTTCGCCTGTCGAATATTCTGGCCGCCCTAGGCACCGCCCAGATGAAGAAATTGGCCGAAATCACCCAAAAACGTCAGCAGCATGCCCACCAGTTGAGCGCTCTCTTACAGCCGCTGGCGCAAGATGGCTTTCTGACCTTGCCTTATACCCAGCCCCAGGCCACGCATGCGTTTCAAATGTATACCCTGCAATTGACACACGCCAAAGGGCGTGACGAGCTTGTTACTTATTTGAAACAGCAGGGTATTGAAGCATCGGTGCATTTTCAGCCTCCGGTCCACCAGCACCGCTATTACCAGGATTATTACCGCGCCAAACCCGCGTATTACACCAGCGACCTCGACCAGACAGAGAACCTCTCTGCCTGCATCTTAACCTTACCCATGTATCCTGGCTTAAACTCCGCACAACTCACTTACATGGCCGATGCCTTGCACGCTTATTTTAAAAGAACTCCAATCGTATGAACGCCACCTATGAGCAATTAAAAGACTTTAACGCCTTGTATCTTAACGCTGGCGCCTACCATAAAAATGCCCAGGGATTTAAAGCCTGGTTTCTGACGGACAACTATCTTGCGATCGCATCCTTTTGTGAGTCTACCCACACGGTATTAGACCTGGCTTGCGGCGAGGGTTGTCTGGCCGCTTTTCTTAACGTACAGCGTTTGGTGGGTGTCGACCATTCGCCCGAAGCCTTAAATTTAAACCGCAAACTATATCCGCAGGCTTACGAACAACTGATCTTGGCTGACCTGCGACACTTGGACTCTGCTGACCTGCCAGAGGCGCATTTTGACCGGGTGCTGTGTTCGTTGTCGCTCATGTATCTCATCGGGAATGATTTAGAAAGTGCCTTGCATGGCATATACCGCGTCTTAAAACCGGGTGGATCATTTGTCTTTACCTACCCATCCGTCAGCCGCTTGCGTCCGGCAAACCCCAGCGCCGCCGAACTTTCGGCAGCCGCGCTTAAGACACACTTGCAGACTGCCGGTTTTAAATCCATTGCCATGACGCCCTTTTGTCCTTTGTTACCGCAAGCTCTGTATGACCAAAGCATGCGTGCTGACACGCAGGCCCACGCTAAAAAAGCTTACGAAGAAGGCAAACGCCACATGACGCTTGATCACTGTTACCACTTTGTCTGCCATGCTAAACCCACCCGTTAAAGCAGTGCTTTCGGCGCAATCTGATCTGGTCGAAGAAGTCGCCTGCGCCTATTGCGGCTCGCAAAGCAAAGAAAAAATTCTTGAAAAAAATTTATTGCGGATTGTCCGCTGTCCAGACTGCGGTTTGTGGTATACCGACCGGCGCTGGAATGCCCAGGGCATTGCGGCGTATTACCAGGAAGCTTATTTTAATGGGGGCGTTGACGGCGCCTTTAAAGATTACCGGTCAGAAAGCGCTGAAAAACAAGTTGATTTTAGCCATAAGTTTTTGGCCCTCACCGCGCTGAAAAAAGGTGGCAAGCTCTTGGATGTGGGCTGTGCCACCGGTGTATCCCTGGCAGCGGCGGCCAAAGCGGGTTACGAGCCTGAAGGATTGGAACTTTCGGCCTGGGCCGTGGCCCACAATGCCACGCCCTACCCCATTCATCACTGCGCGTTTACAGACTTTAACGCACCCGGGCGCTATGACGTGATCACCTTGTGGGACGTATTGGAACACGTGGCAGACCCCGATGCCGTGTTTGCCAAATTACATGCCCTGTTAAATCCGGGAGGACTGGCAGTGGTTTCGTATCCCGATCCCGGCACGTGGATGGCCCGCATGATGGGAGCACACTGGTGGGTACTGGTTCCAGACGAACATTTGTATTTTTATCCAGCGCCGCTCTTGTGCGCGTGGATGCAACGCCATGGTTTTAGATTTTTGCGCCAAAACCATGAAATACGCCATCTGACGCTTGCAAAACTGATGCAAAAAACATTTCCGGCAGCCGAGCGGTTGTTGACGCCCTGGGGATGGGGATCCCGTTTAATACGCCTTTCGATCCCTTACAAACATGTGGCTGTTTTTCAAAAATCCGATGTCTGAAAAAATCATCGTCAGCGTTTGTAGTCCGATCCACAATGAAGTCGAGAACATCCCCGCCCTGGTGGCACGGGTATCGGCTGTGATGACTCCCTTGTTTGGACAACAGTGGGAACAGATTCTGGTCGATGACGCCAGTACGGACGGGTCGAACCAATGCATGCAAGCCCTTCAAGCCAGGTTTTCAACACTCAAACTGCATACCCACAGTGCACAAATGAAAGAGCGCGCCGCATGGCAGACTGCTTTTGATCATGCGTGCGGAGATGTGGTGGTGCTTATGGCAGGTGATTTGCAGGCACCGCCTGAAGAAATACCCAAGCTACTCAAGCCGGTATTACATGAGGGCCTGGATGTCGGCACTGGATTTCGCCAGAACCGGAAAGACGGTTTTTATTATTGGCTGGCAACGCGCCTATTGAATGCGGGCATGCGCTTGGCCTTCGATTTAAACGTCAAAGACGCCAGCAGCAGTTTTTTTGCCGTACGTCGAAAGTTTGTTCAACGCCTGCCCATGATCGAAAATGACCACCGTTATATTCTGGCCATTTTCAAGCAACGCAACGCCACCATTAAAGAAGTTGCCTGTCACCATGCGGCCCGGGTGACCGGGCAATCACACTACAAAAAAACCAAGGTCTTGCACGCTATCCCCGAAATTTTTCGTTTTTATATGCGTTACAAGGCCGGACATTATCATCTATAGTATTGATTGTAACCTTGACACAATCCGCTTTAATTACCGGTGGCTTTGGGTTTATCGGATCGCACATTGCCAAGCGCTTACTTTCGGATCAGCTGGTAGACCAGGTGGTTTTACTAGATCATTTTGGCGGTTACATCAACCCCCTGCAGCCCAACTTTTTTGACTACCGCAAATTGCGCATCCAGGGCATGGAAAAACACCTGGTGATCGAACGCGGAGAAGCCAGTTCACCGCACTTGCTCTATTCGCTCTTATCCAGATATAAGCCCAGTACTATTTTTCATCTGGCGGCCGTGCCACTCGCCTCGCTCGAAAACCTGTCGTCCGAAGAAGCTATGAAAGGCAACATCATTTCGACGGCGGCACTTTTTGAAAGTATCCATACGCTGTATCAAGTCAACGGGTATAAACCCAACCGCTTTGTGTATACCTCCTCTAGCATGGTTTACGGAGACTTTCAGTACCACCCGGCTGATGAACAACACCCGACCCAACCCAAAGGACTTTATGCCACCATGAAGCTGGCCGGAGAAGTGGTCACCCGTGGCCTCGCGCATTTATACCAAATTCCCTACACCATTATCCGGCCCTCGGCCGTTTATGGACCCACTGATATGAATCAGCGGGTTTCGCAAATCTTTATTGAAAAAGCTTTGAAAGGCGAAACCTTAAAAGTGGCTGGCACAGATGTGGCTTTGGATTTTACCTATGTCAAAGACGTCGCCAAGGGTTTTGTGCTGGCGGCCACGCACGCGGCCGGAATCAACGAAACCTTTAACATCACCCATGGACATTCCTATACCCTTTTGGAATATGTCGAGGCGTTAAAATCACATTTTCCAGACCTAAAGTATGAAGTCCTTCCGCGCGACAAGACCCTGCCCCGGCGTGGCGCTCTAAACATTGCCAAGGCCCGGCAACGCTTGGGTTTTGTACCTGACTATGATTTAAATAAAGGGCTGGCTGAATATGTGGCTTTTATCAAGCAGCATCACCCGCCTGACGTTAAGCGGTAAACCCGCACGGTGCCGCTGTCATGGATCAATGAGGTGAGCACAAGCCCTGCTGAAGTCTTTGCTACCCTAAAATGGGACGTTTCGCCTTGAAATACTTCATCAACATATGGCTGTCTCTTGCGGCTGTCTTCTTGTCTTTGGTTTTACTTGAAGTGATCTTCGGCAACTGGATCATCCCCGACCGCTTTTACCCGTTGGGTGTATTAAGAAACATGGCGCTGCACCTTGATGCAAGTCACCTGTATCCCACCTCGCAAAAAATATTGTACCGCCGCGACCGTTACGGCCTGCGTGGCGCTTATCCGCAGACTGACCACATCGACATACTAACCCTGGGTGGCAGCACCACCGACCAGCGCTTTATTTCAGAAGGAGAAACCTGGCAAGACGTACTGCATGCAAATTTTAAACGGTGCTCCGGTCAGACAGTATGGGTGGTCAACGCCGGCAGTGACGGTCTGTCGACCCGTGGTTACGTTGCCAATTTTGACCCTTGGCTGCGCCAAATTCCTGGTCTGAAACCACGTTACGTGCTGCTTTATGTGGGCATCAATGATCTGCACGCCTACTACAGCAGCGACCCAGAGAACTTGTCTGGATTTCGATTTTACGTCAACCAGCTTAAATGCGCGATTCACCGCAAAAGCGCTCTGGTGAATCTGTATTTTCAATACCGTGGAACCTATCGGGCGCAGTTGCTGTCACTGCGGCATAGCAAAATTCAGTTTGAAAAACTGCATTGGACCACTCGTCCGCTGATCAAAAACCATCAGTCCCTGTTAATGCCCACTCTGGAAGCCTATCAAAAAAACCTTTTAATATTAATCCGGCGCTGCCATGAAATGGGCTCCATGCCCATCCTGGTGACCCAACCCTTGTTCTACTACAAAATACAGAACGGTGTTGTATACGGCGTGGTCCACGAAGATTTTTCAAACAATGCAGAATTTCTCGATACACCGCTCAATGGCGTAGATTATTTTTACTTCATGAAACTGATCAACCAGCGCACCTTGGAGCTTTGCCATGAAACCAACGCAATCTGCATTGACCTGGAAAATGAATTGCCTTTTGAAACATCTGGCCATTATGACTGGACCCATTACACCCCCCAGGGAGCGCAAAAAATTGGTGATTACCTGTATGTCAAACTTTCCCAAAATCCAAAATTTAACCTATGAAATCTGTAAAAATTACATCCCGCACCGACTCTAAAACTAAAAGCATCTAAAAAATAAGTTATACTTCAGTCTTCAACCTCGCATAAAATATAAAATCAAAGGCTCAATCTTGACAAAAATCAATCGAATTGTATTTGTACAACCTAATTTAAAATGGATTCCATGGAATTTCAAGACCCTTTGGGAAATCCACCCCATCAACATCTGTCTGGTCGCTGCCATGATCGAAAAAGATTATGACATCAATATCATAGACGCCAACATCGATAATTTAAGCCAGGAAGAATTCCAAAAAAAAATTGCAGCGTTAAACCCTGACCTCGTAGGCATCACGCTTTTAACCATGGAATATGGTCCCACGGCCCACATTGCGGCTCAACTGGTCAAACAGATAAATGCCGACATCATCACAGTCTTGGGGGGGATTTATGCCACCCAAGCGCCCGATATTGCCGGCCGTGATGGAAACATCGATTATATGGTTTTGGGAGAGGGCGAATTTACATTTCCAACCCTGCTTCATTTTTTAAACGGCCAGGGAGACCTGCCGAAACGTGGTATTGCTTATTTTAAAAATGGCGAACGCGTGGTTCAAGAAAAATCTCCGTTTATTCATGACTTGGACATCCTTCCTAACCCGGCCTATCACCTGGCTGATTACGGGCGGTACACCCGTACCTTACAACGCATCAGTGTCGACTCGCCCCGCACATTGCCCTATGCGCGTATCATGACGTCACGGGGTTGCCCGGTGGGATGCACATTTTGCGAAATTGAATCTATCACCGGAAAACCGTTCCGCGCCCGTTCGGTGCCCCATATCATTAAGGAAATGAAATTTCTGAAAGAACACTATGGCATCAAGGCGCTTATTTTTGACGATGACAACTTGTACATCAGCCGTGCCCGTGCCCGCGCCTTGTTCCAGGCCATGATCGACGAAAACCTGGACTTAAAATGGAACGCCATAGCTGTTCCGGTGTTCTATTTAAGCGACCCCTTGCTTGATACCATGAAGGCAAGCGGCTGCCAGTACTTGGATATGGCCGTTGAATCAGGTGTCGAACGGGTTCTCAATGATATCGTGCATAAGCCTGTCAAGCTGAACCATGTGGTGAATATGGTAAAGAAAGCCAAATCTTTAGGGATCGACGTAAACACACATTTTATTATCGGTTTTCCGGGCGAAACTTGGGAAGAAATTCGTGAAACCATACGATTTGCCGAGAGCCTGGACGCCGACTACACCAAGTTTTTTATCTATCAGCCCCTGCCCAACACCCCACTTTATAAAAAAGTGATGGAAGACAAAAATCTCATGCAAGGCTATAACATGAAAACCGATGTCAACTGGTCTGAAAGTCGGCTTATCTCCAGCGAATTTAATCCCCAGGATCTTAAATATTTGCGTGCTTATGAATGGGAACGAATTAACTTTGGCACACCCTCTAAACGTCAAAAGATTGCCCAGATGATGCACGTCTCGGAAGAAGCATTGACCGCCCTGCGCAAAGCCACCTTGGCCAGCGTGCATTCAGAAACTTACCCCGCTTTGTCGCTGCAAGAGCCTACAAACAATTTTGTCGCCCATATGGCGCTGTAAACAAACCTTTTATCCTTAGGGAAACGCATACACGTTTACCCCGTCCTGATGATAGATCACCCGCATGGACGCCACCGTCTCGTAGATTAACTGCTTGGTCGCGGGAAAGTCTTTAAAAAAATAATCTCCCTCAAAAATGGCATCAGACAAGGCAATGTATCCAATGTTCCGATCCTGCAATGCTCGAATCAGGTCAGCGGCAGTATGATAAGAACGGTAATCGATCCAATACTGAATGACCGGGTCTCCATCGTAAGCCGGTGAACGATACCGAAAAGCGCGCCCCCCGATCACCAGAATACCTTTGCCGTCCTGATGGTATGCGCTCATATAATCGCCCACCTGCTGGTCGGGGTAGCCCGCATAAAGCACCGCACGTTTTTTATTTAAATCAAAAACCCCCTGCACCATATCCATCCGGGAAATTGAAAAATCTGGATTAATCCAGCGGGTCACATTCAACCCGATCTCAAATACGCTGACTCCCCAAAAAATCAGCAGTACCCACAGACGCCCCACACGACTTTTAAAAACTAAAAAATCCAAAGAAAACAATGCGGCCAATAATAAAAACAGATAAGCTGCCGCAAAATAACGGTCGGTGGGCACAAGCAACAAATACGCCAGCACAAAGAAACTTGCAAACATAAACACCAGCAAGCGCAACGCGGCATGTCGACCCCAGCATAAAACCGCCGGAAAGCCCAGGGTTAAAACCAAAATTCCGCATGAGGTGCCCGCCGGTCGGTCAGCTTCAAACGCTTTACAAAACAAATAGGGCAACCGCGCTATTTCAGCCATGGAATATTTAAAAGGCAGCTGATACTTATAAAAATTCTGCCAGCCGTCTGCTGCCCAATAGGGCCCGCCAAAAATCTCATATGCTCTGGGCCACACCGGATTACCGGTATACACATAGGCCCGAAGCAACCACGGGACAATAAATAAAACCGAACCCAGGACGGTCACCTGTACGCAAAACCAAAAAGATTCACGCTTGTTTTGCTGGCATCCGACCCATAAAAGACACAGCAGCACCACACTTAAAAACAAGGCGATCGACGTCACCTTTCCGCCCAAAGCAAAACAACCCAGTAAAATCACAAAAGCCATAGCCTTTTTGCGCAGCCCTGTGGCGGAATCACTGCGCCAGGCTTCAAACAAATAGACAAACAGCATCAAGGCCATGGCCAGGTCAATGATTTCTTCGCGCACCGCGCGACTGCTCGAAAGCACCATGGGCATGGAAAGCAAGATCACCCATGCGTAGGGTATCACCCGCTCTGACAAGACCCGGCGGGCAAAACCCGCCAACAAGAGGCAAATGCCCAGCAATTGCAACACCATCATGCCTGCTCCCAGGGACAAGTCGTATAGACCATATGCCAATTGAGCCCACCCGTAATACCCCATCGGCAGCAGCACCATCCATATGTCTGGCCGGAATACAAAATAATGCGCTTCGGCATAGTCCCGAAACAAGTGAAATGACGGATCGCCCAAAAACAAGGGAAGCAACGATTGAAAAATGTGAAAGACAAACAAACCTATACCGAGCCATGTCAAAGCCTGTTCGACCCAAGCCTGCCGAAAAAACCAAGCCTTAAACTGGGCAGCGAGATCGATTAAAACCCCTCGGCAAGTCCAGCCCCCCCAAAGCGCTGTAAAGACTACCATGGCCTGAATCAGAAGGTTGTACAACAGATGCATCCAACCCAAGAATAAAATCGCCGTGCAGTAAAGTATAAGTCCCACCAAAAGCGCCGCCGCACGGGCATAAGGCAAGTGAAAACGCCTCAAAAACGCGTGCCCCACCGCAAAGGCTCCCAAGGCCACTGCAAGATCCCAGAACAAAATCCATAGTGGGCCTAGATGGGCCAGAAAAAAGACCGAATCGGAGTATGCAGACATTTGTATTTATCATAATGCATGAACAGCGCGGGCTATGGGTATTCAAAGTTGGTATACCCAAACCCCCTTGTGCTCATAAAGCAATCTTGTCCGCACCGATGAAGCCGCATCACCCGCCTGACGTTAAGCGGTAAATCCGCACGGCGCCGCTGTCGTAGATCAGTTCAGTAAGCGCCAGCGCTGCCTGAAGCACCTGTCCCGATTGCGGAAAATCACCAAAAAAATCCTCGCGCTGAAAAAAATTTGATTCCACGCTTACATAAGCAATGCCTTTTGACCTAAGGTCCTGCAGCAGCGCCAGCGGGTGATCGTAATTGCGGTAGTCAATCCAGTATTGAACGACCGGATCCCCGGTGTATGCCGGGGAACGGTAACGAAGGGCGCGACCGCCCAGCACCAGTACGCTCTGGCCATCGTCATGCTGGACACGCATATATTCTGCAGCGGCGTAATCTGGAACCACTGTACAGCGAATTTTCCATTCTAAATCGCGGTTCCAGATGCTTCGAACAAGGTCAGTGCGACTGATGGGCCAATCGGGGTTGATCCAGCGCATCCATGAAATCCCAACTTCGAACATGCTTGTGACCATGATCAGAAAAAATAGCCATGTCCGCGCCCAACGGAGCTCCACAACCCATCGATGCAATGCAAACATGGAAAGCAGCAAAAGCATGCCATAGGTGGCCGAAAAATAACGATCCGTCGGAACCAATACCACATAAGCGCACGACATAAACAGCATAAAAATGAGCCCTAAAATACCGTTGGCGGGATACCGTCGCCATAAAAACAGGGCCGGAATGCCCAGCGCCAAAACCCAAATCCCCGTCGAAGTTCCCACCGGTCGGTTGCTTTTAAAACCCTTAAAAAAGAAATACGGCAGACGCACAAATTCAGCCATCGAATGCTTAAACTGTACCTGGTACTTGTAATATATTTTCCAAGCATCGGCTGGCCAGTACGGGCCGCCAAATATTTTAATGGCCTCGGGCCATACCGGGTTACCGGTATAAAAATAAGCCCGCGCCAGCCACGGCACAATCAACAGAGATGAAAAAACCACCACGCACCCAAAAGCGTAAGCCAGCGCCTGCCCACGCTGCGCTTGCCGCCATACCCACATCAAACCTGCCAAACTCATGGCTCCAAACAAAGCCAGCGAGGTGACTTTTCCACCTAAAGCAAAACACGTTAAAAAAATCACCAAAGCCATGGCCCGCCTGCGGATCGATGCATCCTCCTGCCACCAGGCCTCAAGAAAAAATATCACCACCAGCAGCGCAATGGCCATATCCAGTATTTCTTCGCGCACGGCGCGGGTGCCCGATAACACCAGCGGCATGGCCAGCAAGATGATCCAGGCATACGGCAGCACACGCTCTGACAACCACCGCCGGGCAAAACCCGCCAGCAAAGCGCACATACCCAGCACTTGCAACACGGTCATGCCCCCCGTTAATGAAAAACCTTGCAGAGCATAGGCCAAAATTCCCCATCCGTAATACCCCAGAGGCAACAGCGCCATCCACATGTCTGGCCGAAACAAAAAATAATGCGCTTCTAAATAATCTCGGCACAGTTGATAAGAAGGGTCCCCAAGGGTAAGCGGGTTAAGCGACTGAATGCCATGAAACAGCCCCAGGCCCAACGCAGCAAGGCATAGAATTTTGCCAGACTTGTCCTGGCGCAAAAACATCTGCTTTAGATCCCGCCACACATCCCCGAACAGCCGGTGGTATTGCCCGATCGTCCCCAAGGCCATCAGAATCACAAAAACCACCAGCGCCCTGGCATACAGCAAGTGCAGCCACCCCAAAGCCAAAACCAGAGCGCAATACAGCAGCAAGCCCAAATTTAAAGCCGCCGCACGGCGGTATGGCAGCTTTAGCCGCCGTAGGACTTCATAACCCAAACCAAAAGCACCCACGGCTAAGACCAGACACCAAAGTACAAATTCCAGGCTGGCAATATTCATAGCTGATACACCCGAACTTTTTTTCTCATAAATCAAGCGTGTCCGCGCCAAAAAAAGCACGCGGCCAATCGCTTAAACATTTGTATATATTCTACTGCTAATGTATGAATAGCGAGGGTTAAATGTATTCATGGCTGGGTTAAAACGCACGCTTGACCTTGGGATCACTTTTTTTCAAGTGGCTCTCGTGGCCGGTCTGCCGCTGGTGTACAGTTCCGCCACTCATTCGGTATTCGAAATCAATAAACTGGCTTTGATGCGCGCCCTTACTCTGGTGCTAGCCATCCTGGCCCTGCTGCAAGCCTGGCTTGGAGACACGCCCTCTCCGGTCAAAACAGCTCTGACCAAAGCCTCTAAACACAAACCCTCTGCCAGGCCTGACGCAGACATTTTGTCAGACCCGTGGACTGCACGCATACGCAAGCTGTTGTGGGGCACGCTGGCAGCTTGGGCCCTGTCGAATCTGCTTAGCACTTTATTTTCGGTCAATCGCTGGATCGCGCTGCTGGGGGAATACGAACGTTGGGAAGGCCTGTGGACGCTGTGCCACTACGGACTTTTATTGGCTATTTTTGCGCTGACCTTAAAGAGTCTGAAACAATTGACCTGGTTGCTGACAGCCTTTGCGGCGGCAGCACTGCTCAACGCCTGGTATGCCGGTATTCAAAGCCTGGGAGTAGATTATCTGGCCTGGACCGAAGACATCAGCAAGCGGGTCTTTGGTTTTATCGGCAACCCAGTGCATTACTGCGCGTATGCCGCCATGTCCGTACCCATCTTGTGGGGCGCCCTGTTGACGCTGGCCAGTATGCGCATCATTTCGTGGAAACATTCAACATTGGAAGTCATCATCTCCGCGTCCGTCACGGCCACACTGTGGTTGTGGGCCGCCAACGCCGAACCGGCCGGAGCTGAACTGTGGCTGGCCTGGCTGATCGGGCTTGGCATGCTAGGCTTGGCGGCTTGGCGATTGGGCGGGTTAGGAATTTTATTTTCAGTTGGCAGCCTGGCCTATTACACCCAGTTGCTAAGTTATAGCCGCGCCGCCTGGCTGGGATTTTATGTGGCATTGGTGTTGTTTTTTATCGTGGCGTTTGAAAACTTAAACACCCGCCGCGCGCCCTGGCTGATTGCGCTTGAATTGGGCCTGACTCTGCTGGCATCGGGCAGCTTGCTTTTGCTTTTTCTCTTTCACGTGCTGGAACGCAAACCGGCTGCGGGCGCCCTTTTGCTTGGCGGCCTGCTCTTTTACGCATTCATCGTATGGTGGCTGAACCGTTCCTGGCGCACACTGCTGCAACGCCTATTGATTTTAGGCAGCATCGTGGCCTTGCATTACGTGGCCGTCAATCTGGCACTGGGAGGGTTTTATTTTTTGGCGGTGGCTGGCATTGCATACCTGGGCAAGACGTCCGGGCTGCCCAGACGCTTGTGGCTGTGGCTTACATTGATGTTAATCACGCTGGCCCTGGTACCGATGCTCACATTGGGAATTTCACGGCTGTTCCAGGCCTCGGCTGCCGATGCCGATATCACGCTGCAAGGCAACGTGGCGTCAAAAATTAAAAATGTGAGCGCTCAAAAAAGTTTTGGCGCCCTGGCCTCGGCCCGCCCAAGCTTATGGCATTCGGCCATCGCCCAATGGACCGCAAGTCCCAAGCTGTTTCTGCTGGGCGCTGGCCCGGACACAGTTCGATATACGTTTCCACGCTTCCGACGCCCCGATTTTGGCCTGCTCGAAGGGCATCACAACTCGAGTCCCGACCGAGTGCACAATGATTATCTAAACCTCTTGATGACCCACGGGCTACTGGGTTTTTCAGTTTTTTATGGCGCATTGATGGGTCTGATCTTTGTCGTCTGGTGTCTTGGCTTTGCAAAATTTTCCAATCATGCCCTTAAATTTGCACTGGGCGGTATTGCTGCAGCAGGCATGATTTACCTGGGCCAAACCTTGTTTAATTTTGGCATCAGCTCCACGCTGTCATTGTTTTATCTTTTAAATGGAATCGCATTGGCCATTTACCTGAACGGCGACCGATGGCGTT